>CAYQPM010000079.1:0-10314 GCA_964419295.1 uncultured Stakelama sp.
GACGCGGCGCAGGGCGTCGAGGCGCAGACGCTCGCCAACGTCTATCAGTCGATCGAGCACGATCATGAGATCGTGCCAGTCATCAACAAGATCGACCTGCCCGCCGCCGAACCCGAACAGGTGCGCAAGGAGATCGAGGACGTCATCGGCATCGATGCGTCGGGCGCGGTGCTCGCATCCGCCAAGTCGGGGATCGGCATCGACGAGATACTCGAGGCGATCGTCACGCGCATCCCGGCGCCGAAGGGCGATGCGGACGCGCCGCTGAAGGCCATGCTGGTCGATTCGTGGTACGACCCGTATCTGGGCGTCGTCATCCTCGTGCGCGTGATGGAAGGCGTGCTGAAGAAGGGGCAGCAGGTCAGCTTCATGCAGGCAGGCACGACGCATCTGGTCGATCGCGTCGGCTGTTTCCGCCCGAAGATCGAGCAACTGACCGATCTCGGCCCCGGCGAGATCGGCTTCATCACCGCGCAGATCAAGGACGTCGCGCAGGCGCGGGTCGGCGACACGCTGACCGACACCAAACGCCCCGCCAAGGAAGCGCTGGCAGGCTTCAAGGAAGTCCAGCCGGTCGTGTTCTGCGGCCTGTTCCCCGTCGACGCCAACGATTTCGAAAAGCTGCGCGAGAGCATCAGCAAGCTGCGTCTCAACGATGCCAGCTTCAGCTTCGAGATGGAGACATCGGCGGCGCTGGGCTTCGGTTTCCGCTGCGGCTTCCTCGGCCTGCTGCATCTCGAGATCATCCAGGAGCGGCTGACCCGCGAATACGACCTCGACCTCATCACCACCGCGCCGTCGGTGGTGTACCAGATCGAGCTGACCCATCCCGACCCGGCCGGGATCACGCAGATCGACCTGCACAATCCTGCCGACATGCCCGACGTCAACAAGATCAAGACGATCAGCGAGCCGTGGATCAACGCGACGATCTACGTCCCCGACGAATATCTCGGCTCGATCCTCAAGCTGTGCCAGGATCGCCGGGGTATCCAGAAGAACCTGACCTATGTCGGCGGGCGCGCGCAGGCGACCTACGAACTGCCGCTCAACGAGGTGGTGTTCGACTTCTACGACCGGCTGAAATCGCTGTCGAAGGGCTATGCGAGCTTCGACTATCAGCAGATCGGCTATCGCGAGGGCGACTTGGTCAAGATGAGCATCCTCGTCAACGAGGAGCCGGTCGATGCCTTATCGATGATCGTCCATCGCGGCACCGCCGAGGTGCGCGGGCGCGGCATGGTCGAGCGGCTGAAGGAACTGATCCCGCGCCACCTGTTCAAGATCCCGATCCAGGCGGCGATCGGCGGCAAGGTGATCGCGCGCGAGACGATCAGCGCGATGCGCAAGGACGTTACCGCGAAATGCTATGGCGGCGACGCCAGCCGCAAGAAGAAGCTGCTGGAAAAGCAGAAGAAGGGCAAGGCGAAGATGCGCGAATATGGTTCGGTCAGCATCCCGCAGGAAGCCTTTATCGCCGCGTTGCGGATGGGCGACGAGGGCTGAACCTCATCCGGGCGCCGACCGTTCGGGCGCCCGGACGCGGACCGCGATTTACATATAATCCTGCGGATTTGGGCTCGGCCGCTTGCAGGCCCGGCTGCGACCGCGCTCGCAGGCGCGAACTTGCGCGCGCCAGTCGGCCATCGCCATGGCATAGGCGCGTTCGCGGTCGTTCTGGAGCGCGCTGTCCGACGCGATCACGTGGCGGCGCGCACGCATCGCGGCGCGGTAACGCTGAACGTCGGCACGGTAGCGCGCATCCTGTGCGGCATTGACCGCGGTCACCGCACCGGACTGCATCCGCGCCTGGGCGGCGATCGATCGGTTCGCGTCGGCGACGCCGGGTGCGGTCTGCGCCGCGATCGCATCGCTGCGACTCTGGGCCGCCGTGGTGGACTGCGCGAGTACCGGCGCAGCGCCAAACAGCATGGTGCCGATCAGGATGGGACGAAACATGGGCGAATACTCCTCGCTGGACTGACGTCGATCAATGGGCGAGGCGAATGTTGGTTCCGGCGACGACGCGCGGCGCATGGGGTCGGTCGCGCGACGATCTACCCGCGTTGCAGCTTCGCCAGCACGGTATCCAGTGCCTGCAGGAAACGGCTCCGGTCCGCGGTGGCGAAGGGCTTCGGTCCGCCCAGCTGATCGCCGCCGGCGCGCAGGTCCGCCATGATCGCGCGGGTGGCGATAGCGCCGCCGATCGACGCCGTCGTGAAGGGCTTGCCGGTGGGCGACAACACGCTCGCTCCCGCCTTCAGCGCGCGATCGGCGAGCAGGATGTCGGCGGTGATGACCACCGCCTGGGCATCCGCCGCCTCCGCGATCCAGTCGTCGGCGGCGTCGAAACCGTCGCTGACCACGACGCGGGTGATCAGCGGATGTGCGGGTACGCGGAAATGGCTGTTGCTGACGATGGTGACCGGCACCTCGCAGCGCCAGGCGACCTTGTAGATCTCGTCCTTGACGGGGCAGGCGTCCGCGTCGACCAGGATGCGGACGCCACCGGTCATCAGCCGCGCGGACCCTTGCGATAGGGTTTCGCCTGGTGGCGAACCGGCGCGTTGCCGGTGCGCGGGCGGCCGGCATTGTCGCGCGGCGGACGGGGAGCACGATCGCCGCCGCCCGAGCCGCTCGCTTCGCGCGGGTTGCCGGTGAACGGCACGATCTGCAAACTGCCCTCATCGCTCTCCGGATTGGCGGTGCGCTGGACGCTGGCGAGCACCCGATCCGCGACCGCGCGTGGCACTTCGAACAGCGTGTCGTTCGGGTTGATGCGGATCGCGCCGATCTCCGCCTTGGTGATATGGCCGCGGCGACAGATCAGCGGCAGCAGCCAGCGCGGGTCGGCGTTCTGGCGACGGCCGATATCCATGCGGAACCAGACGGTATCATCGAAGCCGGGGCGATGGCCCTGCGTACGGTCGCTCTGGTTGGCGCCGGGCGCGGCGGAATCGAGCAGGTCTTCGGCCTGCGGCATCAGCGCGCGATGCGCATGGACGAGCGCGGCGGCAATATCCTCCGCTGATTTCTCGGCCATCAGCCGCGCCGCGAGCTCGCGATCCTCGTCGTCGAACTCGATCGGCGCCAGCAGGGTCGTGATCAACCGCTCGCGATCCTGCTTGCGGATGTCGTCGGCGCTCGGCGCGGGGATCCATTCGCAGGCGATCTTGGCCTGCTTCAGCATCATGTCGACGCGGCGGCGGCGGGGATAGGGGACGATGAGCACGGCGGTGCCCTTCTTGCCCGCGCGCCCGGTGCGGCCCGACCGGTGCTGCAACGTCTCCGCATCGCGCGGCATCTCGACGTGCACGACGAGGCTGAGGCTGGGCAGGTCGATGCCGCGCGCGGCGACGTCGGTGGCGACGCAGACGCGGGCGCGGCGGTCGCGCAGCGCCTGCAACGCCGCGTTGCGCTCGTTCTGGCTATGCTCGCCCGACAATGCGACCGCCGCGAAACCGCGCTCGACCAGGCTGGCGTGCAGGTGGCGGACGTTGTCGCGGGTGGCGCAGAACAGCATGGCGGTTTCCGCCTCGTGAAAGCGGAGCAGGTTGATGACCGCATGTTCGATGTCGGCCGGAGCGACGGTGACCGCCTGATAGGCGATATCGCCATGGCCGCGATCCTCGCCGACGGTCGAGATGCGCAGCGCGTCGCGCTGGTAGCGCTTGGCGAGCGCGACGATCGGGCGCGGCATCGTGGCCGAGAACATCAGCGTGCGGCGCTCGGTCGGCGACGCGTCGAGGATACCTTCCAGATCCTCGCGGAAGCCCATGTCGAGCATTTCGTCGGCTTCGTCGAGGACGGCGACGCGCAGCGCCGACAGGTCGAGCGCCCCGCGTTCCAGGTGATCGCGCAAACGGCCGGGAGTGCCGACGACAATATGCGCGCCGTGGCTGAGCGAGCGGCGTTCCTTGCTGGCGTCCATGCCGCCGACGCAGGTGGCGATGCGGGCATGCGCGCCCTTGTACAGCCACATCAGCTCGCGGCTGACCTGCAACGCGAGTTCGCGGGTGGGGGCGATGATGAGCGCGAGCGGCAGGCCGGGCGGCGGCAGCGTGCCGTCGGCCATCAGCTCGGCGGCCATGGCGAGGCCGAAGGCGACGGTCTTGCCCGAACCGGTCTGCGCGGACACGACGAGGTCGCGTCCGGCGGCCTCGGGTTCGATCACCGACGCCTGGACGGCGGTGGGGGCTTCATAGCCACGGGCAACGAGCGCTTCGGCGAGAAGCGGGGGAAGCGAGGAGAATGGCATCGGGCAACCTAAATAGGAGCGGCGCCCCCACGCCCAGGCTGATCGCCAGGGCGGGAACGCGGCAGGGACAACAATGTCGCGATGGGTAAATCGCGGGCCAGGTGCGGGCGGCAATATCGGCGCAATGTGGCGCTTGTACCCGCGCATCATGGCCGTGACCGTGACCCCAGAGACCCTGCGCCGCCTAATCTGCGAAGCCGAGGCCGAGCGAGGCCGCGCGACAGCCCCTACGCTGAAACGCGCTCTTGCGCAACTCGCCGGTGCCTATGCCGTGCAGCTGGAGCGGATGGGCGGATAGCGCCAAAGGGCGATCTGCGCGAAATTCTGCGGTAAAACCGGATCATGTCCGTGGGCACGATCCGCACCGGCCGGGTTTCCTGTCCGCCGTTTCAAGCGCGTGACGCCGACCTACAGCGCCTGCGCCGCCGCCCAGCCGCTGGCCCATGCCCATTGAAAGTTGTAGCCGCCCAGCCATCCGGTCACGTCCACCGCTTCGCCGATGGCGTGAAGGCCGCGGACACGACGCGCCTCCAGCGTCTGCGACGACAGGTCGGCGGTGCTGATGCCGCCGACGGTGACTTCGGCCTTGGCGAATCCTTCGCTGCCGTTGGGCAGGAACTGCCAGGCGGACAGGCGGCGGGCGGCGTCCTCCAGACGGCGATCGGGCGTGTTGGCGAATTCGCCGGTCAGCTCCAGCCGGTCCGCCAGCGCTTCGGCCAGGCGATCGGGCAGCCGCTGCGCCAGTGCGCGCCGCAGCGTCCCGCGGGGGTTCGCCCGCTTCGCTGCGATCAGCCACCCGGCGTCGGCATCGGGGACGAAATCGATCCCGATCGGTTCGCGCGCCCGCCAATAGCTGGACACTTGCAGGATCGCGGGGCCGGATAGGCCGCGGTGGGTGAACAGCGCAGCCTCGCGGAACTGCGCCTTGCCCGCTTTCGCCACCACCTCCGCCGCGACGCCCGACAATGTGCGGAACAGCGCCTCGTCGCCGCCGAGCGTCAGCGGCACCAGGGCGGGCCGCGGTTCCACCACCTTCATTCCGAAGTGGCGCGCGAGGTCATAGGCGAAGCCGGTCGCGCCGAGCTTGGGGATCGACGGCCCTCCCGTCGCGATCACCAGTCGCGCGGCGGTGACGGTGCGCCGGGGCAGGGCGACCCGATAATGATTGCCGTCGTGCCCCACGTCGCCGATCGACGACGAGAGTGCCAGTTCGACGCCGCCGATCTCGCATTCGCCGAGCAGCATCGCCACGATTTGCCGCGCGGAGCCGTCGCAGAACAATTGCCCCAGCGTCTTTTCGTGCCAGGCGATTCCGTGCCGCTCGACCAGCGCGACGAAGTCGGCGGCGGTGTAGCGGCCCAGCGCCGACTTGGCGAAATGCGGGTTGGCGGACAGGTAGCGATCGGGCGCGGTGTGGATGTTGGTGAAATTGCATCGGCCGCCGCCGGAGATGACGATCTTCCTGCCCGCTTCGTCGGCGTGATCGACCAGCAGGACGCGCCGGCCGCGCTGGCCGGCGATTGCCGCGCACATCAGGCCGGCGGCCCCGGCCCCGAGGATGATCGCGTCGTAATCGGTGGCTGGCATGGCGGCGCGTTAGCGGGCGCACGCCCGCTTGTCTCCGGCTTGTTGGCGCGGGCGGCGCTTGTCGCATCGACCGTCCACGGGCAAAGGAACGGCGACAGGGAGAGTCGGATGCGGTTGAGGTCGTTGCTGTTCGTACCCGGCGACCGGCCGGAACGGTTCGCCAAGGCGGCGGCGAGCGGTGCCGATGCGATCATCCTCGACCTCGAGGATTCGGTCGCCCCGTCTGCGAAGGGTGCGGCGCGCGAGGCGGTCGCGCGCTACCTGCGCGATCCGGCCGACGTCATCCGTTTCGTGCGGGTCAATCCGCTGGGTAGCGAAGGCCTTGCGGAGGACCTTTCCGCTGCGCGCGGCGCGGACGGCGTGATGCTGCCGAAGGCCGAGCGGGCGGAGGACATCGAGGCGCTGGTCGCCGCGATGGGTGCGCAAGTCGTGCCCATCCTGCCGGTCGCGACCGAGACGCCACTCGCTGTGTTCGGGCTGGGCGGTTATCGTGCGGTGGCGGCCCGGCTGGCTGGGCTAACCTGGGGGGCGGAGGACCTGCCCGCGGCGATGGGCGCTGCGACATCGCGCGAAGCGGACGGGCGCTACACACCGCCCTATGAAGTAGTCCGGACACTGGCGCTGATGGGCGCGCACGCGGCAGGCGTCGCGGCGATCGAGACGGTCTATCCCGCGATCAAGGACATGGACGGCCTTGCCGCTTATGCCGCAAGGGGCGCGCGCGACGGTTTCACCGGCATGATGGCGATCCATCCGGTGCAGGTCGCCGCGATCAACGCGGCGTTCTCGCCCAGCCTCGAGGCGCTGGCGGAGGCGCAGGCGATCGTCGCTGCTTTCGCGGCCAACCCCGGCGCGGGAGCCTTGCAGCTCGACGGTCGCATGATCGACGCACCCCATCTGAAACAGGCGCGGGCGATACTCGCGCGGGCAGGGTAACGGGCGCCGGGCATTCCCGCTGGATTATTGCCGCGGGCCGGCGTTTAGCTCTGGCGTTTCATGACAATTTCGTGGCTAATCCTGCCTGGGCCGTCGGGGGACGGTATCGGGGATGAAAATACATGACAAACAAGGCGTTGCGTCGGGTTCTGGTGAGCGGAAGCGTGTGGGCGATCGCCTGTTGCGGAGCGGGTTCCGCCGCGGCTCAAGTGGTCGATCCGCAATCCACGACGCCGGACGCCGCGACCCCGACGGGTGCTGCGACGCCGGATACCAGTGCCGGCCTTACCGACGTCAAAGCCCCGGACGGCGACATCCTGGTCACCGGATCGCGGATCAAGCAGGATCCGAACAACAGCGCGCTGCCGTTGCAGATCATCACGAACCAGGAACTGACCCGCAACGGCATCAGCAATCCCGAACAGCTGATCTCGTTTCTCACCACCAACGGCAGCGGCGCGGACAATCTCGCCTCCAACGCCGACGTGACCAGCGGTGCGCAGCGCGGCACCAACGGCCTGTCTTCGGCCAATTTGCGCGGGCAGGGGTCGGCGGCGACGCTGGTCCTGCTCAACGGGCGGCGCGTCGCGGCGCACGGGCTTTCGGGCTCGGCCGTCGACGTCAACCAGATCCCCTTCGCCGCGATCGAGCGGGTCGAGGTGCTGAAGGACGGCGCCTCGGCCATCTACGGCACGGACGCGATCGGCGGCGTCATCAACTTCATCACCCGCAAGGATTACAAAGGCCTGGGCCTGCAGGCGTTCGACGACATCACCGAACAGGGCGGCGGCAACATCTATCGCCTGTCCGGCATCGCCGGCTACGGCGACCTCGCCGAACAGGGCTTCAACGTGATGGGCGCGCTCAGCTACAGCTGGAACAACATCCTGCGCGGCGAAGATCGCGACTTCGTCAACGGCAATCAGCCCAATCGCGGCTTGTCGATCGATACCCGCGGCACGCCGATCGCGACGGCCTTCTCGCTCAACAATGCGGCGTTCCTGCCGCGTGGCCCCAATGGTCAGATCGGGACCTTGCTCGGCGGCACCACCGGAACACTGGGGGCAGGGGGCGCCGCCAACACGGCGCCGCTCACCGGCCTTGCCCTGCCCGGCAGCACGGCGACCTATGGTGCCGGCGGCATCAACCCGCTCAACCTGCCCGGCGGCGCGGGATGCGAGTCGATGGATGGCGGCATGGCCTATGATTATGCGCTGTGGAACGCGCCGACCGCGCGCTACGCCTGCGCCTGGGATACCGGCCGTGCGGCGGTCATCCAGCAGCCGATCCAGACGCTGACCTATTATGCGCGCGGCGTCGTCAGGATCGCCCAGGACCACGAACTGTCTCTGGAGGTCACCGGCTCCGACGCCAAGTCGGCGAAAAGCTTCTCGAACGCGCAGGTGTCGAGCAACACCTCGAACTTTCAGGTCGCCTATCCGCTGAACGCCCTGACGACCGGCAGCTACAACGCGGTCTACAACGCCATCGCCGCGCAATTTCCCGGTGTCGCCGCCAATTACGGCAAGCCGATCGCCTTTCGCTGGCGCTGCGTCGCCTGCGGGCCGCGTGAATATAAGACGGAAACGAAGACCCTGCGCGTGGCTGCGGCCATTGAAGGGCCGTTGTGGGCGAACTGGGACTATCGTGCGGGCGCATCCTATGCGCGCAGCGAGGCGGCGTCGGTGCTCGGCAGCGGCTATTTCTATCGCGGGACGCTCGCCAGCGGCGCCTATGACCCGGCTGCGCCGACCGCGCCGGGGGCAGCGGGGCCGGGCCTTGCGGGCCTGATCAATGCCGGCATCCTCAATCCGTTCAGCCTGGCCCAGAGCGACGCGGCGCTCGCCGGATTGCAGGCGGTGTCCGCGTTCGGGAAGACGCTGTACGGCGGCGAGTACGAGGTGAAGCAGTTCGACTATTCGATCGCCGGTCCGCTCGTCCGGCTGTGGGGCGAGCGCTCGGTACAGCTGGCGGCGGGCATCGACTATCGGCGCGAAACCTACAGCTTCAACGGCTCCGATGCCGCTGCGGCGACTGCGCCGGTGATCTTCCTGGCGGCGTTCGACAACATCAACGCGCTTCGCAAGAAGGAGCGGACGGTCAAGGCCGCCTATGCCGAAATGCTGGTGCCGATCCTGCCCGGGCTCGAAGTGACCGGGGCCGTGCGCGTCGACGACTATACCGGGTTCGGCACGACCACGAACCCCAAGGTGTCGGTGAAATTCCGGCCTTGGGAGCCGCTGCTCTTCCGCGGTTCGTACAACACCGGCTTCCGCGTCCCGTCGTTCAACCAGATCTTCAACGGCATCACCGAATCGCCCTATTCCGGCAGCGACCTCGCCGATCCGGTGAATTGCCCCGGCGGCGTGCCCAATGCGACCAATCCGGCCTGCGTCTTCATCCGTCCCAACGTCCTGACCGGCGGCAACCGCGATCTGGGTCCCGAAACCGCGCGGCAGTTCAGCGCTGGCGTCGTGATCCAGCCGTCATCCCGGTTCAGCGCATCGGTGGACTGGTGGAAGATCGATGTCGACAATACGATCCAGGTGCTCACGCTGCGCCAGCTCGTCGACAACGGCGCGCTCTTCCCGACGCGCTTCATCCGCGATGCCACGAACACGATCGTTGCGATCGACGACACCACCATCAACGCGGGTTCGCGACGGACGCAGGGTCTGGAGGTTGCGGCGCGTGGCGGTGTCGAGGCGCTGGGCGGCGTCTTCTCCGCCGGTATCGACGGCACGCTGCTGCTCAAGAAGCGCGAGAAGCTCACGCCCAGTGCGGCATATGGGCCCAGCCTCATCGGCGTATTCAGCTTCGCCGGCGATCTCGGCGTGCGGTGGAAGCACAATGCGTTCATCAACTACGGCAACGAGAAGGTGGTGCTCTCGCTCACCCAGATCTTCCGCAAGGCCTACAAGAATTTCGCGCTGCCCGGCATCGCTGCGGGCACGGTCACCCGGCCGGATTACAACGCGTTCGTGGACGACTACATCATCTACAATGCCTCGATCGGCTATATCGGCATCCCCGGGTTCAAGATCACCGCGGGCATCCGCAACCTGTTCGACAAGGATCCCCCGTTCGCGGTGACGTATGATGGGAACACCGGTGCCGGCGGCTCATGGGAGCCACGCGTCGCCGACCCACGCGGACGGTCGTTTACGATGAGCGTCGAAACCAAGTTCTAGGCGATCACGCGGCGGCTCGGGAAACCGGCCGCCGCTGCTGCGTTGTCAGCCCCGGAACGCCAGATGGGCGAACACCCGACCGGAATAGGGGCAGGCGGCACCAGGAAGCCCGCTGAGCCACTTTTTTGATGCGCTGCCAAAAAACTGCAATTTATGTGTTGACGGTCCGGAGCGCTCCACCTAGATGGGTGTCACCGCAGCGGTGGCCGACACGGACACCGAGGCAGTCACAACAGACCTGGCGCGCTGACCGCCCCGAGAAAAAGGGGTAAGGGAGCTGTGCCGGTGTTTTTGTCGGCTCTTTGACATTGTTGAACAGATGAAGGGACATGTGGGCGGCGG
>CAYQPM010000080.1:0-10291 GCA_964419295.1 uncultured Stakelama sp.
AGCAATATGCCGACGCGGTGCCGCTGTTCCAGCGCGCGCACGTCGAGGACCAGCTCGCCGCGATGTACCATCCGGTCGTCCAGCTGAAGTCCGGCGGCTACCTCGTCATCAACCCGACCGAGGCGCTGGTGTCGATCGACATCAACTCGGGCCGCTCGACCCGCGAACACAATATCGAACAGACCGCCACCGCGACCAACCTCGAAGCGGCGAAGGAAATCGCCCGCCAGCTGCGCCTGCGCGACATGGCCGGGCTCGTCGTCATCGACTTCATCGACATGGACAACAATTCCAACGTCCGCAAAGTCGAGAAGGCGATGAAGGAAGCGCTGAAGGACGATCGCGCCCGCATCCAGGTCGGCCGCATCTCGTCGTTCGGCCTGATGGAAATGAGCCGCCAACGCCTGCGCACCGGCGTGCTCGAGGCATCGACGCGCGCCTGTCCGCATTGCGAGGGCACCGGCCTGGTGCGCACCGCGTCGTCGGCTGGCCTGTCGGCGCTGCGCCTGATCGAGGACGAGGCCGCACGTGGCCGCGGCTCGGTGCTGACGCTGCGTGCCAGCCAGGAAGCGACGATCTATGTCCTCAACCGCAAGCGTGCCGACATCGCCGAGATCGAGGATCGCTACGGCGTGATCGTCGAAATCGTGCCCGATCGCGAGGAAGAGGGCGCGCGCATGTCGGTCGAGGCCAGCGGCCCGCCGCCCGCCCATCCGCCCAAGATCGAGGCGCTGGTCGAGGAAGACTATGACGACGTCCCCGAGGATATCGAGGACGAGGAGGACGAGGAAGAGATCGTCGAGGAGGCGGAGGAGCAGCCCCGCCGCGAGGGCGGCCGCCGTCCCGAAGCCCGTGACGAGCGCAGCGAGGACGACGGCGAAGGCCGTGGTCGCGGCCGTCGCCGTCGTCGTCGCGGCCGCCGCGGTCGCAAGGACGAGAATGGCGATATCGTCGAAGGCGAAGCCGGCGACACCGACGAAGTCCTCAGCGAAGAGGACGCGAGCGATGTCGAGCCGGTCGAGGCCGACGACGCCGACGCCGGTGAAGGCGAAGGCACTGCGGACGCCGCCGAATTCGCCGGCGAGCAGCCGCAGGGCGAAGGGCGCCGCCGTCGTGGACGCCGCGGTCGTCGCGGTGGCCGTCGTCAGGCGGAAGGCAGCAGCGATGGCGCCGAAGCGATCGTCGATCCGCAAATGACCGCGGACGAGGATGGCGACGGCGTAGCCGAACTGGAGCCGATCGCCGAAGCCGGCGATGCGGGTCCGGTCACCACCGGCCTCGACGCACCCGCGCCCGCCACGGTCGAGGATGCCGAGCCCGTCGAGGCGCCGCGCACGCGTCGTCGCCCACGTGCCCGTGCCGCGGCACCCGCTGCCGAAACGGCAGCGACGGACACCGCCGTCGCAGCGGCGCCGGTAGACGCGCCGGTTGCCGAGGCACCGGCCGCCGAACCCGCCGCCAAGCCGAAGCGCAGCCGCAAGAAGGCCACTCCGGCAGCCGAACCCGCGGTCGAGGCGATTGCGCCGGCTCCTGTCGCGACGGCCGACGTGCCCGCCGCGGACGAAAAGCCGAAGCGCCGCCGCACCCGCAAACCCGCCGCGACTGCCGATGCCGCGCCAGCGGAAGCGCCGGCCGCGCCTGCGCCCGTGGAGCAGCCTGCACCGCAGCCTGAGGCGACGCTGGCCGTCACGCAGGACGGCACCGCCCCCGCGAACGACGGCGACGCCGGCGATACCAACGAAGGCGACACGCCACGCCGCGGCTGGTGGCAGCGCACCTTCGGCGCATAACGGCGACATGATCGGCCCCCTTCCGCCCGAACCGGCGGAAGGGGGCTTCTTTTTGCCCTGAGGACGGGCAAAGACCGATCCGGACCGATATCAGCAGCAGGCGGACACTCTATGCCCGGCAGGATCCGCCGCCTCCTTCTCCCGATTACCGCCTATCTGACCGCCATGGCCCTGTTCTTCCGGGTGCCGATCGCGAGCGGCTTCGACCTCGGCTTCGGCGACCGCGGCGACGGGATCATCGAGATCGCGATCCTGGAACATTGGCACAATGTCCTGCGCGGCGCGTCGGCGTGGAACACGACCTTCTACTTCCATCCTTATGCCGGCACGCTGGGCTATAACGACGGCTATTTTCTCTACGGTCTCGTCTACGCCTTCTGGCGCCTGTTCGCCGACCCCTTTCATGCCGACATGCTGAACATCGCCACGTTCAAGACGATCGGCTTCGTCGCCGCGTGGCTTCTCGTCGACCGCTCGCTGCGGTGGGGCCGCACCGCGGCGCTGGTGGTCGCGCTGTTGTGGACGGTCGCCAGCAGCATCTCGCTCCAGGCAGTCCATGCGCAGCTGCAAAGCGTCGCGCTGCTTCCCGTCGCGATGATGCTCGCGATCGCGATCGTGCGGGCGGAGACGGTGGGTTCGCGCAGCACGGCACGGCTGCTCGCCATCGCACTCGCGGCGTTGATGGCGGCGTGGTTGCTCACCGCCTATTACATGGCCTGGTTCACGATCTTTTCGGCCGGGCTGTTCGTGTCGTGCTGGTGCATCCTCGCCGGCACATGGCGACCCGCCGCTTTATGGCGGCTGCTGCGCGACCACATCGGCACGATCGGCGTCGGGATCGGCGCCTTCGCCGTCCTGATCCTCCCGTTCCTCGCAATCTATCTGCCGAAGGTCCACGAAACCGGGGGCGAACCCTATGACGAGATGCTGGGCTATCTCGTCACCCCGCTGATCGACATGATCAACGTCGGTCCCGAAAACTATCTCTGGGGTTGGCTGTTCCGCCCGCTGCTGGCGCTGGTGCACGCGGTGCTGCCCGACGACCCCGCGCTTCCCGGCCGGGTGCTGCGCGGCGAGCATGAATCGGGCGTGCCACCAATCATGTTCGTGTTGGCGGTCGCTGCCGCGTGGGCGATCGTCGTCCGGCGGCGAACGAGCGGCGAGCCGCCGATCCCGCTCGCATGGCGCGCCTTCGCCATGACGACGATGATCGCCTGGCTGCTCACGCTGCAATTCTGGAAGGCGTCACCCTGGGGGCTGGTGTTCGAACTGGTGCCCGGCGCCCGGGGGCTGCGCGTCGTGTCGCGCTACCAGCTCTGGCTCGTCCTGCCGTTCCTGCTGCTCGTGCTCGCCGTCTGGCGGCACCGTGCCCGCAGCCTGGCACGCACCCGTCCGTGGCTGGCGGCAGCGATCCTCGCCATATTGGTCGCCGAAAACCTGAGCGCCGAGACACCGGCGCTGCTCCGTCGCTCGGACCATGGCGCGATCCTGTCGCGCATCCCGGCTCCACCGACGGGCTGCGACAGCTTCTACCTCGTCGCCACGCGCGACCGGGAAGCCATGTACCTCAACACCTATATGAACGATCGCTACCCGAACAACGTCGATGCGATGCTGCTTGCCGAGCTGTGGCGCGTCCCCACGATCAACGGCTTTTCGACCTTCAACCCGCCCGACTGGAACTTCGGCCGGCCGCTCGCTCCCGATTACGATGCACGCGTGCTCGCCTATGCGCGCCGCCACCATCTGCGCCGCCTGTGCCGGCTGGACATGCGGAGCGCCGATCCGTGGAGCCGGGTCACCGGCTGATCCGACCGACGCTCCGCCGGCGATGCTAGACCCGGACGAGCATCTTCCCCATGTTCCCGCCCGAGAACAGGCCGAGGAACGCGTCCGGCATCCGGTCGAGCCCGTCGAACACCGTCTCGTGCCGCTGCAGCTTGCCGTCCTTCATCCAGCCGCCCATGTCGCGATAGAATTCGGCGGCCCGATCCATATAGTCGCTGACGATGAAGCCCTGGACGCGCATCCGCATGCCGATCAACCGCGCCAGATAGCGCAATTCGGTCGGCTTGCTGCTGTTATAGACGTCGATCATGCCACAGATGGCGAAGCGCGCGCCCTGGTTGCCATGCGCGAGCGCCGCATCGAGGTGCTCGCCGCCGACATTGTCGAAATAGACGTCGATGCCGTTGCGCGCCACTTCACCCAGCGCCTTCACCAACGGCGTGCCGCTCTTATAGTCGACCACCGCGTCGGCGCCGAGCGATTCGACCCAGGCGCATTTTTCCGCGCCGCCTGCCGATCCGATCACGCGGCAGCCCTTGGCCTTGGCGATCTGCACCACGGTCGATCCGACCGCGCCGGCCGCGGCGGAGACGAAGACGGTATCGCCCTCCTTCGCATCCGCGACCTCCAGCAGACCGAAATAGGCGGTCATCCCCGGCATGCCCAATTGGCCCAAATACGCCTGCGGATCGACATCGAGCTGCGGCAGCGGCTGGACCTGATCGGCGGGAAGCACGGCCTCGTCGCGCCAGCCGGCGAAATGCTGGACGGTGTCGCCCTCCTTGAACCGGTCCGAGCGGCTTTCGGTCACGGTGCCGATCGCGCCGCCCTGCATCGGTGCGCCGAGCTCGAACGGCGGCGTATAGCTCTTCACGTCGTTCATCCGGCCACGCATGTACGGGTCGACCGTCAGCCAGCTGTTCGCGATCCGCACCTCACCGTCGGCCAGTTCGCGACGACCGAGGTCGATCAGCTCGAAATTGTCCATCGTCGGCAGACCCTGCGGCCGGGATTTGAGGCTCCACGCACGTGCCATCGTCACTCTCCTGTCTGGTTTGCGCCACTGTGGCGAGATCAGTTGCAATTCACAACGAAAAAGGCCCGGGACATCGCCCGGGCCTTCTCCTGCGGATCGCGATCGGGTCAGTAGGTGCCCGAGAAACTCCGGTTCAGCGTCTTGCCGTCGCTGTCGGTCGACGACTGGCTCGTCGCCGTTGCACCCGACTGCGTCGTCGTCGACGTGTCCGTCCGTGCGCCTGTCGCGCTCCGGTGCGATCGATCGTCGTTGTCGTCGCCGAACATCGCCTGGTTGCGCTCCTCGTCGCGCCACGCCTTCTTGGCATCGGCGGCCGACTTGCCGAGCGTCACCTTGGTGTCGACGGTCTGCAACCAGCTCGACGGGATCGAATGATGGCGACCGCCGGCATCGGCGTCGTTCTTGGTCAGCAGGATGCGGTCACCGCGCACCTTGTCGACCGTGCCGACATGTTCGCCGTCGCTGCCGACGACATCCATATGCTCCTCGACCTTGTTCAGCGCATCGCGCTGCGTCTGGCGGGTCGAGCGCCACGCGCCGAATTCGTTCTCAAACTTCGACCGGTTCTCACGACGATATTCGTCATAGTCGCGGTCGAGCGACTGGATCTGGCCGCGCCGCCAGCTGTGATAGTCGTTGTCGCGATGCTGGTCGTGATCGCCATAGGCGCGCTCGTCCATGCGCGAATCATATTCGCGACGGCGCTCCGCATCCTCGTCGCCGAACCAGGAACGGACCTCGTCGCCGGCACGCGCGAAGAAGCCGCGATCCTCGTAATCATAGCCCTGCGGCTGGCGGCCATAGCCCTGGCGCTGACCCTGTTCGCGGCCAGACGACGGACGGTTCCGGTAGTTATCGTCATCGGCATGGGCCGATGCGCCGTAATCCTCGAAACGGCGACTGCCGGAGCCATAGCTGCCGTGATATTCGCGGTCGCCGCCGCGGTCGGATCCCGCATCCGCGCCATAGCGGTTGCGCTCGACGTAGCGGTTCATGGACGGCCGGTCGCGATCATAGCCGCCACCCTGACCGTAGCTGTCCCGGTCATAGCCGCTCTGGCCGTAGCTGCCCTGGCCATAACCGCCGCGCCCCGCGTCGCCCTGACCGCTGCGCCCTTGCGTGTACCGGTCGCCGCCGCCCATGCCGGAGCCGCCGCGGCCGCCGTAATAATCCCGGCCGCCCTGCGCCTGTTCGCGCTGCGCGTAGCGCTGGTTGCCATAGTCGCGGTTGCCGTACCGGTCGCGCTCGTCGCGATCGCCGCCCATCTGCCCCGCCGCGCGATAGTCGCGCGCACTGGAATAGGAATAGTCGCGGCCCGAGCCATAGTCGCGAGCTTCGTGCTCGCCGTAATCGTCACCCTGACCGGTCTCGCGCGGATAGCGTTCGTAGCCCATGATCGTCTCCTTGGGATGGTCGTCCTGCGGGTGCGGGGCACGTCGTTGCTGCGCGCCCCTGCTCCTGGCCTAACAAAGGTCAAGGCCGCGCTTCGTTCCTATTGTTGAAGCATCGCAACGAATTTGCGTCGCGCCGGCGCATCGGTCCGTCGCAGGGATAATTCGGAAGGGGTGGGTCGACCCTGTTGCATCCCTTTGGCGGGACGGCTAATGGCGACGCTCCCGGGCATTGCCCGGCCGGGGTGCGGGGCTGTAGCTCAGATGGGAGAGCGCTGCAATCGCACTGCAGAGGTCAGGGGTTCGATTCCCCTCAGCTCCACCACCACCCCGCCCCCGCCGCCGATAACTACCGCGCCGCGCCCTGCGGTGCCCAGTTCCGGATTGGTGCCGCGTTACCATCGCCGCCGCGATGCGTTACAGGTCGGCATGGCCAATGATCCCATTCCCGCAGCGACCCTCGTCGTCTTTCGCGACCGGCCGCAGGGGCCACCCGAATTGCTGATGGTCGAACGGGCAAAGGCGATGGCCTTCGCCGGCGGTGCGATGGTCTTTCCGGGCGGGCGCATCGATCCGGGCGATCATGCCATCGCCACGTCGCCCGCCGACGCCGCGGCGCGTGTCGCCGCCATCCGCGAAACGATCGAGGAAGCCGGACTGGCGATCGGCCTCGAACCCGTCCCCTCGCCGGAGCGGGTGGCGGCGATCCGCGCGCGACTTCATGCGGGCGATGCCTTCGCGGCGATCCTGGCGGATGAGCGCCTCGCGCTGAACCTCGATCGGCTGGTGCAGTTCGCGCGCTGGTTGCCTGCGCATGCCCATATGCGCATCTTCGACACGCTCTTCTACCTGGCGCCGGCGCCGGTGGACGCGCTGGCGACCGTCGATGCGACGGAGAATGTCCGCCTCGTCTGGGCGACTGCCGCCGATGTGCTTGCCGACGCCGACGCCGGACGGGTGACGATCATCTATCCCACCCGCCGCAACCTCGAACGGCTCGCGCTCTTCGCCAACTACGGCGATGCGGTCGCGCAGGCGCGGGCGCATCCGGTGACGACGATCACGCCGTTCGCGGAAGAGCGCGACGGTGCGACACATCTCTGCATTCCCGAAGGGATCGGCTATCCGGTCACCAGCGAGGCGATGACCGAGGCCTTGCGCGGTTGATCCGCGCCCTTCGCCGCCTGCTCGCCCGGCTGTTCGCGCTCGCGCTGATCGCGGCGCTCGGGTTGCTGCTCTGGGCGCTGGCGAAGGGCCGGCCGCAGGACATGCCGTGGACGCCGCTCGACCTCGGCGAACCGGTCGGGCTGTTCACCGGGCGCAAGCTCGGCGCGCTGACCCGGGATTTCCCGCAATGCCGCGCCGTGCTGGATCGCGCCGGCGTGCGTTACACCGTGCTGCCCCCGCGTCACGAGGGCGCCCGTTGCGGCTATGACGACGGCATCCGCCTCACGCCCGGCGGCGCCCGCGGCATCGCGTTCCGGCCGCCGGGGCTGGGCGTCGCCTGCCCGGTCGCGGCGGCGCTGGCGATGTGGGAATGGAACGTGGTGCAGCCCGCCGCGCTGAAGCATTTCGGATCGCGCGTGACCGGCGTCGATCATTTCGGCAGCTATTCCTGCCGCCGCATCTATGGCCGCGATGCCGGCACGTGGAGCGAACATGCCACCGCCGATGCGGTCGACATCGCCGGCTTCCGGCTCGCGGACGGGCGACGGGTCACGATAGCGGCCGACTGGCGCGCCGACGACGCGAAAGCGGCCTTTCTGCGCGACGTGCGCGACGGTGCCTGCCGCCTGTTCGGCACGACATTGTCGCCGGACTATAACGCAGCCCATCGCGATCACCTGCACCTCGACCAGGCGAACCGCGGCTGGGCGACCTGCCGCTAGGCCGGCGAGATTTTCGACGGCGGGTGCGTCAGTGCGGCAATGCGGCCGACCCCGAATCCACCTTTTCCACCCAATGCGGGAAAAACGCCGGTTGGCGATTGGACCAGCCCGATGCGGTCGCCGCGGCCTCGCTGATCGACTGGAGCAGCTTGCGCCGCAGTTCGGGATGCAAATGCGGCAGTGCAGCCGCCGCGCAGAACGCGCTCGGCAGCCATGGCCGCGACTCTGCCCCGATCAGCCGTTCGTACAGGAAGCGAAATGCCGGAAAACTGGTCAGCCGCCCCTGCCCCAGGTCGAAACCGACCAGCGTGATCAACGGCGCCAGAAACGGTTCGAGCGCGCCGAGATCGGCGTCTTCGGGCACCATCTGCCGCAATTCGGGCAATGCGCGATACAGCCGTGCCTGCGCGCGGATGCTGGCCGCCTCGACGACGTCGCGCGACCAGCGGGTCATCGCGTCGTCACGGTCCAGACCGATGTCGAGGCTGCGCCGGATGTAACGCTGCGTCGAACTCGGGAAGCTCGCGAACTCCTTCATCTCCGCCAAAGTCATCGCGCCTTCGGCCGGTCTCATCTTGGCACCCATGATCCTTACCCCGCCCCAGAGAATGTCGGACGGACTATGCGCCAGGATGGTTAACAGCCACCTTAACGAAACGCCGCCGACGGTCTCAAAAGCATCATGAAACCTGCTGCGCCGCAACATCCAATGCGACGAACCGAGACGTCGGACCCGTAAAGAACCCTGTATGCGCTATTGAAGCAACAATACTGCGGGTGCCGGCGTCCCCGACCTGAACGCCGATCGCCCCCCGGCAGCCACAGCCGTGCAGTCTCCATCAATGCGTGCCGGAAGGTCGCCGAGCCGGAATGCAAACGGCGGCTCCATCGCTGGAACCGCCGCCGTATCGCATCGCAAGGATCGTTATTGCTGGCGTGCGCGCTCCGCCTCTTCATCATAGCCCGACGAGGGTGCCGGACCATGGTTGTGCACCGGCTGGGTCGAGGCGGGCGGGTCGCTCGCGTCCATCGATTCGTCCAGCCCTGCATCGAGCCGCGCATCGACGCTCTCGGGGTTTTTCTCCAGCCGCCTGTTGATCGACTTGTCCTGGCCGGCATCCTGGCGCGGGTCGCGCTCCTGGTTGCCGGCGTTCGGTGCGACAGACAGGCTGTCCAGCGCCTTTTCGTCGATACCGGTCATGTGCGAACCCTCCTGTGACTACGCGACAAGAACGATTGCCATCTCGTTTCCGTTCCTCCGCCTCGCCCGCCGGAGGGGCTAACCTTCGGTCACCCGTACGCTTTGGTTGACGAATTGCGCGACGCCGAAAACGGTCATGAATGCGATATCGGTCGCATCCCGGCCGACGCACACCCGCGCGATCGCCTCCGCTGGCGCCATGCGCGTGGCATCGACCAGCCGCCACGCGCCATCCAGCCACAATTCGGCGACGGCGTGGAAATCGGGCGGATCAACGCCCGGCGCATAGGCCGCGACGCAGCGCGCCGGAATCTCTCCGGCTCGCGCCAGCGCGACCAGCAGGTGCGCATAGTCGCGGCACACGCCCGACCGGCTGGCGAAGGTGTCGAGCGCCGTCGTTTCGCCACTGCTCGCGTTCGAACGGTAATCGAGCGAGCCGGCGACCCATTCCGCCAGCGCCGCGGCCAGCGGACCACCCTCCAGCCCGGCGAATTCGCGGCGGACGAAGCCTTCCAGCCGGTCCGACTGGCAATAGCGGCTGGGCAGCAGGTACGGCACCAATGCGCCGTCCAGCTGCCGCACCGGCGTCGCGGCGAGCGGTGCCAGTTCGACCGGCGCGCGCGCTACGTCTACCGTCGCGCGATATTCCGCCTTCAGCCAGTGTTCCGCCCGGATCCAGCAGCGTTGGCCGATGCCGTCCTCGCCACGCACCGCGGCGATCGGCGAATCGCTCCAGATCGTCAGCGCTTCCGCGACGATCCGCTGGTCGTCCATCGCCGCAGCCTCGATCTGCAACAGCACGTCGGCGGGCGGCCCGATGATCGCATAGTCCAGGTCGACGGCGATGGTGAGGCGCATCTGCGCATGTCCTTCGGGCAAAGGAAAGAGCCCGGCGGCATCGGCCACCGGGCTCCGGAATTCAACGCCGCAACAGCGTCTTAGTTACGCTGCGATCCGAACAGGCGCAGCACGAACATGAACATGTTGATGAAGTCGAGGTACAGCGACAGTGCCGACATGATCACGGCCTTGCCGACCATTTCCGTGCCCGCGACCTGGAAATACAGGCTCTTCGTGCGCTGCGTGTCGTAGGCCGTCAGGCCCGCGAACAGCAGCACGCCTATCCCGCTGATCGCCAGGCTCAGCACGCCCGACTGCATGAACATGTTGATCACGCTGGCGACCAGCAGGCCGAC
>CAYQPM010000081.1:0-10277 GCA_964419295.1 uncultured Stakelama sp.
GAGAAGAACAGGCCGAAGATGCCGAAGATCACGCCGATGCCGATGATCGCGAAGACGGTGATCGCCGGCGGGATCGAGATGACCCGCGCCTGGACATAAGGCGTGATGAAGTTGGTCTGGATCAGGCGGACCACGGCATAGGTGGTGAGCGCACCGATCACCGGCGTCGTCCCCTGCGTCGCGGCAAGGCCCAGCGCCGGGACCATCGCTGCGGTCGGCCCGATATAGGGGATGAATTCGGACAGGCCGGCGAGCAGGCCCAGCGCCGCGGCCGAGGGCACGCCGGAAATCCACAGGCCGATGCCGATCAGGATGCCCATGCTGGTCATCAGGATCAGGGAGGAGCGCAGCCACAGGCGGAGGGTCGATCCGACGTCGAACAGCGCATCCTCGATGGCGGGACGCTTCGATCGCGGGATCAGGAACAGGAAGCCGCGCTGGTAGATCGCCGGATCCGCGGCGAAGAACAGCGCGCCGACGAGCAACAGCAGGCTGTTGAGGATCAGTTCGCCGCCACCCTGGACCAGGCCGCCGACATCCTGCGCGGCGCGCGACCCGGCATAAGCCTGTCGCACCGCATCGACGATCTTGGCACCGACCGGGCTCTTGGACGCCCATGCGGCGAGCTGGTCCAGCAAGCCGGGCAATTGCGTGACGAGCACGTTCACCTGTTCGCGGAACTGCACGCCGAACAGCCAGACGAGGAAGGCGACGATGCCGAGTGCCGTTGCCATCCCGAGCCCGACCGACGCACGCGCCGGTACGCGCAGGTGATCGCGGTAGAGGTCGGCAAGCGCATGGATCGCGATGGCACCCAGCATCGACCCGAAAGCGAGGATGAGCAGGTCGCCCGCCTTGAACAGCGCGGCCGCAACGCCGGCGATGATGAGGATGTACAGGATGCGGCGGATGAAGCGCGAATCGTCCGGATCGGGAGCGAGACGGTTCATCGTGCGAAGCCGGCGGGGGCGGCGGAAGGGGAGGGGACCATGCCGGCACCTTGGCAGGGTGGCGGGGCGGTGGACAGGGGTTGGTTGCGGACGGATGCGCATTGCGGCCCGGCTCTTGCCAAGCGGCGCGGCGCACGGCAGCGCTGGCGCCCTCGACAGCACAGACGGGCGCCGCGCATGAACATCCTCCTCGTCGACGATGATACCGAATTCACCGAGTCGCTGGCGGGGGAACTCGACGGTTTCGGCCACCGCAGCAGCATCGCGGCGGACGGACGCGCGGCCCTGGAGGCGATCGACCAGGATGCCTTCGACGCGGTGGTGCTCGACCGGATGATGCCGCGCGTCGACGGCATCGCGCTGCTCGAACGGCTGCGCGCCGACGCACGCACGATCCCGGTGATCATGCTGAGCGCGCTCGGGCAGTCGGACGACAAGATCGTGGGTCTGGGTGCGGGCGCCGACGATTACGTCGTGAAGCCGATCGCGGCGGCGGAACTGCATGCCCGCTTGCAGGCGGTGGTGCGTGGGCGGCAGTGGATGCGCGAGACCACGGATACGCTGCGTGCCGGCGATATCGTCGTAAGCCCGACCCGGTTTCGGGCGTGGCGCGGCGACGAGCCGATCGACCTCGCCAATCTGGAGTTGAAGCTGCTCGCCGAATTCGTGCGCAATGCGGGATCGGTGCTGACCCGCCAGATGCTGATCGAGCGGGTGTGGGGCTATGATTTCGAGCCGGACACCAATCTGGTCGACGTCTATGTCCGCCGTCTGCGCCAGAAGCTGACCGCGCATGGCGGCGACGATCCGATCGCGACGATGCGCGGCGTCGGTTACATGTTGCGCGGCTGATCCCGTGCGGCTGCCAAGGTCGCTGCGTGCGCTGACGCTGATCTTCGTCGCGGCGTTCCTGCTGGTGACGGCGGGCACGGGCGTCGCGATCTACGCTGCGACGCATCGCGCGATCGAGCGGCTGGTCGACCAGCGGATCGCGGGTGCGGCGGATGCGGTCGGTGGACCGCCCGAGAGCGGCGCGGCGCCATTGCCGACCGCGGAGCTGCTGCGGCGACTGGCGCTGCTCGCCCGGGAGCGGGACACCGGCGACATCGGCACGGTCCTGATCGATGGCGAGGGCAGGCGGATCGGCGGAAACGTGACGCTGCGCCGGCCACTTCCGCTGGGCGCGGTGTCTTTGCAGGCGCGCGACGGGATCAAGGGGCTGACCGCGGGGCGCGCCTTCACCCGCGCGGTCGGTGGCGGGCGGAGACTGACGCTGATCGCGGAGACGGAGCCGTTCGACGATTATTGGTCGGCACGCCTGCGCATCTACCTGATCGGGTTCGGATCGATCGTGGCGGTGGTGGCGATCGGCATGCTGGTCTTCGCGCGGCTGGTCGGCGGGCGCATCGGCGCGATGCGCACCACGGTAGAGGCGATCGTCGACGGCGACATGCAGCGGCGCGTGCCGACAGCCGGGGACGGCGGCACGTTCGACCGACAGGCCGAGGCGCTCAACCGGATGCTCGATCGCATCGCCGAACTGATGCAGGGCATCAGCGAGGTGTCGAGCGACATCGCTCATGATTTGCGCAGCCCGCTCGCCCGGCTGAGGGCGCGGCTCGTGCGGATCGAGCGGGGGGTGGATGACGTCGCGTTGCGCGGCGATCTGGCCAGCGCGATCGCGCAGAGCGACGAGATCCTGGCGATGTTCGGCGCGGTGCTGCGCATCGCCGAGGTGGAGGGCGGCGCGCGTCGTGCCGGTTTCGCCGAGATCGACCTCGCCGACCTGGGTGACGAGATCGCGACGATGATGGCGCCGGTAGCGGAGGAGAGCGGCCATCGTATCATGATCGATGCGCTGTCGCCGTTGCCGATACGCGGCGACCGGCAATTGCTGACGCAGGTCCTGATCAACCTGATCGAGAATGCCTGTCGCCATACGCCGGCGGGCACGGGGATCGTGATGAGCGGCGGCGTATCCGGTCCGATGGCGATGCTGACGCTGACCGACGAGGGGCCGGGCATTCCGGCGGAGGAGCGGGGGCTGGCATTGCGGCGGTTCGGGCGGCTGGATCGCAGCCGGTCGAGCGCGGGGCATGGCCTCGGCCTGCCGCTTGCCGCGGCCATCCTGCGCCTCCATCGTGGCGAATTGCGGCTGGAGGATGCGGCGCCCGGATTGCGGGTCGTGCTGGTTACGCCACTGCGCTGACAGGAAAATCCCGGTGTCCGATGATCGCCATCGGACACCGGGGATCGATCAGAAGTTGACAGCGGCTTCCATGCCGAAGGTGCGCGGCGGGTTGAAGTTCGCGTACGACCCCAGCACCGCGTTGTTGGCGTTCGAGCGGCGGTAGATATGCTCTTCGTTCAGCAGGTTGCGCGACCATGCCGACAGCGTGAACACCTGGCCACGATCGTTCAGCGCGATGTCCGCGATGGCGATGCGGCCGTTGACGATGAAGCTCGAGTCGGTCTTCACGTTCTCGGACTGGAAGCTGTACTGGTCCGCGGCGTAATTGGCGTCGAGGTGGAAGCGCACGTTGGTCGACCCGGCGCCGACCGGCACCTTATAGTCGATGTAGCCCGACGCGGCATGCGGCGGCGTGTAGACGGTATAGACCTGCGTCAGGACGCCGACGGTCGGACCCGGGTTCGGGTTCGCGGTCAGCGGGATCCTGGTGTAGGTATAGGCGTAGGAGGCGCCGACCGTCAGGTTGCGCACCGGCTGCGCGGTGAAATCGACCTCGATCCCGCGGATCTTGGACGTGCCGGGCGCATTCGCCGTATTTTCGGTGTGCAGATTGTAGTTCGGGTTGGCGGTGTTGGTGCCGGGCAGGAACTGGTTGGTATCGACGAAGTCGAAGTCGATCTGCGTGTTCTTGCGGTCCATGATGAAGCCGGCGAGGTTCAGGCGGACCTTGTGGTCGAGCAGGTCCATCTTGGCGCCGACTTCATAGGCCTTGACCGATTCGGGACCGAAGGCACCGAAGTTCGACGACCGGTCATTCGCGCCACCGGCGCGGAAGCCGCTGGAATATTTGCCGTACAGGTTGATCCCCGGTGCCGCGTCGAAGGCCAGCGTGACCATCGGGTCGAAGCGGCCGCGGTTATAGGCAAGCGCGTAGTTGGTCGCGACGCCCGAGACGAGGTAGAGCGTGCCGTTGCGCTTGTCCTTGGTGTAGCGGCCACCGACGGTCAGATGCAGCGCATCGAAGCTGTCGGGGGTGTAGGTCGCCTGACCGAAGGCCGCATAGCTGTGCGTCTTGGCGAAGCTGGCGCGCTGCAGGAAGCGCGAGTTGTAATCCCAGCCCTGGTTGGCGGAGGTGATCGGCCCGAACACCTGCGATGGCAGGATGGTGTAGGCGGTGCCCGTCGCGTTCCACTGGTTGGAGGTCGGCGTCGCGGCGGATTCGCGCGCCTGTTCGGTGAAGTAATAGAGGCCGGCGACGTAATCGAGCTGATCGATGTGGCCGACAGCCTGGAATTCCTGGCTGAACTGGCTCTGGTACAGGTCCGACAGGCTGTAGCGGCTGAACTTGCCGTTCGGCGCATAGGCCGTCCGGGCGGCACCGCCCGAATTGTCCCACTGGTTCGTCTCGACACGGCGCCATGCGGTGATCGAGCGCAGCTCGACCGCGGGCGAGAAGTCGTAGCGCAGGTTGGCGCTGACGCCCTGCGTCCGGTCGACGCTATATTGCTGGGGCACGCCGATGTCGGCGGTCTTCTGGCGATCTGCATGCACGCCGACGAGCGACGGCAGCGGCGCGATGCAGGTCGTGGCGGAAACGGTGCCCGAGATGCAGGTCGCCGCGCCGGGCGCGCTGCCCGGCAGGACCAGTCGGTTGGTGGTCGTGTCGAGCACGCCTACCGGGCGGTTCAGCGGATTGTAGTTGATCAGCTGGCTGAAGAAGGGCGTGTTTTCGTCCTTCGCCTTGTCGAAGGCGAAATCGGCGGTGAAGGCGTCGGTCGGCTTCCAGCGCGCCGAGACGCGGCCACCGACGCGATTGTAGGCGTTCCAGCCGATCTGTCCGGCGAGCGGATCCTTCACCGTCCGACCCTGGTGCTGATAGACGCCGTCCAGCTTGACCGAGACATTCTGGTATGCGGGCAGGTCGATGTGCGCTTCGGCGTTGTTCGCGCCGTAATTGCCGACGCCGGCCGACACGCGGCCGTTGAATTCGCCGCTCGGCGCCTTGGTGACGATGCTGAGCGCGCCGCCTTCGGTGTTGCGACCGAACAGCGTGCCCTGCGGGCCGCGCAGCACTTCGATCCGCTCGACGTCGAACAGCGCGGCGTTGAGGCCCTGCGAACGGCCGAGGTAGACACCGTCGATGTAGACGCCGACGCCCGAATCGCGGGCGGTCTGGTTCTGGTCGAACGGCACGATGCCGCGGATGCCGATGGTCAGCGCGGACTGGCGCGCCTCGAACGTCGCGACGCGCAGGCTGGGCACGCCGCCGTCGGCGAGATCGAGCAGGCTCTGCACGTGACGATCCTTGATCGCCTGCGGGTCGATCACCGAAATCGCGATCGGCGTCTTCTGAAGGTTCGTTTCACGCTTCGTCGCGGTGACGACGATGTCGGTCAGCTGATCCGGATCGGCGGGCGTCGTCGTGGTCGTATCGGTGGTCGGATCGGCGGCGACGGCCGCTACGGCCTTGTCCGACGCAGGCTTTGCCGCGTCCTTGGCCCAGGCCGGTGCGGCGCCGAGGGCAGCCGCTGCCACGCCGATCAACAGCAGCGCACGGCCGCCTCGCGTGTTCGTCATCTCGAAAATTCCCCTTCAGGCTTCGTGCCTTCGAAGGGCGCTTAGGCGCGGCGTGTGGCGTGCCCGTTGCGGATTGATGAAACGTGCCGACCCGGCCATTTCATCTTGGAGTCATTTTCCCGATCCGGGCCGGTCCGGTCGATCAGGTGGACGCGACCTCTCCGGCGCGGCCCAGCGCTTGCGAGATGCCGTCGGCGGCGGCGCGGAGCAGCGGCACCAGTTCCTGCATGCGCGCGGGATCCAGATAGGGCGCGGCGGCGGCGACGTTGATCGCCGCGACGGTCGTGCCCGCGGCGTCGCGCACGGGCGCGGCGACCGAATGGATGTGATCGGGCGCCGGCCCGCACTGCAGGATCACGCCGCGTTCCACGGCGGCGCGCATCTCGTCCAGCCAGTCCGGGCGGCGATGCGGTTCGGCCACCCGGTCGAAGTGCCGCCGCCAGCCGCCTTCGCCGTCACCGAGCATCAGCGCCTTGCCGAGCCCGGTTTCGCCCAAGCGGCGGCGCGTGCCGGGCTGGGTGGTGACCGCGACCCGTTCGCGACCGGGGACGCGGAGCATGTGGACCGATTCGTCGCCTTCGCGCCGGCCCATGAACGCGCTCATGCCGGTTTCCTGCGCCAGCCATTCCAGATGCGGGCGGGCGAGCGCGACGAGGTCGGTCTGGTCCTGCACCAGATGGCGCAGCCGCAGCAGCTGCGGCCCGCCGCGCACCTGCCCGTTGGTGGAGATGGCGAGGAAGCCGCGCGCGGCGAGCGAGCCGACGAGACGATAGGCGATGGCACGCGACAGGCCGCTGCGTGCCGCAAGCTGGATCACCGTCGCGGCATCGTCGACCGCGAGTTCGAGCAGATCGAGGCCGCGGTCGAGCGTCTGGGTGCCCGCCTTGGCGGTGCGGGCGCCGTCGAGGTCGGTGTCGGGCAATCCGCGCGGGGCGACGGGTGCAGTGGCAATGGTCACGTCGCGCTTTCTCCCCGGGCGCGGAGCGTGCACCCCCGATTCGCCGTTGCGGTCCCTTAACGTACCAACGGCCGGAACGGCAGCAGTCTGTCGGTAGGCCATGGGTCAGCCGAGCCGGATCACGTGGAGGAAGCGCGGCCCGTGCGCGCCGCGGACATAGGTGCCTTCGATATCCGTCGTCCCCGACACGCCGGTGACCCAGTAATGCGCACGCGGATGGGTGCCGGCGAGCACCGCGTCCTCGAGATAGGCGACGACCTGCGGCACGACGACGATGTGGTGGAGCGCGAGGAAGTTGGGGAGCATCGGCGCTTCGGGCGCGGTTTCGAAGACGAGGCTGCCCGTTTCCGCGACGCCGCATCGGGCGATGGCGAGCGCCACCGGTTCGTCGGGCGCGGCGGTGGCGTGGCGATCGAAGCCGGACCAGTCGCCCGCCTCCAGCCGGGGATCGGGCGGCGTGCACAGCGACCGCGCAAGCCCCTGGTCCGCGCAATAGCGCGCGACCGCGGCGGGCAGATCGGCGAAGCCGGCGACCGCGTCGACGGTGGCGGCGACGCTCGGCACGGCGAGTCGGGCGAGGAAGCTGTCCTCCAGCGCGGCGGGGTCGACCGGCGGGCGTTCGGGAGCGATCAGCAGCGTGGCGGCTTCGCCGTCGATCGCGGCCCGGGTCGCCGTGCCGGTCAGCCGGGCGAGGATCGCGTCGCGCGCGTTCACGCGCGGCGGCCCTTTTTATACTGGGCCATGAAGCTTTCGGCAGGCGGTTTGGGCATGTCGCGATAGCGGGTCCAGCCGCCGGCGAGCGGCAGCTTCGACAGCCAGCCCGACCGGCCCATCAGCCGCATCGACCGGAGCGCCGCGGCGGTGGCGGCGCGGTACAGGCGCGGGCGGCGGGCGAACCACGCCCATGCGCCGAGGCCCGAGCGCAGCGAGGCGGGCTCCAGCCCTTCGCGCCAGCTCTTCTCGCGCCAGCCGCGCAGCAGCGTCGGGAGCGGGATGCGGACCGGGCATACCTCCTGGCATTTGCCGTTGAGCGTGCAGGCGTTGGGCAGATCGCGGCTCTGCTTCAGCCCGTCGAAGGCGGGGGTGAGCACCGCGCCCATCGGGCCGGGGTAGGTGCCGCCATAGGCATGGCCGCCGATCTGTCGGAAGACGACGCAATGGTTCATGCAGGCGCCGCAGCGGATGCAGCGCAACATCTCGACGAGGCCATCCTCACGCATCGCGGTGCGACCGTTGTCGACGAGGACGATGTGCATCTCTTCGGGGCCATCGCGGTCGCCGGGGCGTTTCGGACCGGTGTAGAAGGTCGTGTACTGGCTGAGCGGCGCGCCGGTCGCGGAGCGCGACAGCATGCGCAGCATGTGGACCGCATGGCCGGTCGAGGGGACGATCTTTTCGATGCCCGCCGTGACGATGTGCATGCGGGGCGGCACCAGCGACAGTTCGGCATTGCCTTCGTTGGTGACGGTGCACACCGCGCCGGTGTCGGCGACGAGGAAATTGGCGCCGGAGATGCCGACATCGGCAGCGAGCATGCCTTCGCGCAAATGACGGCGGGCGCTTTCCGCCATCGCCGCGATGCTTTCCTCGACATGGGGATTGCGGTGGCTGGTCTTGAAGAGGGCGGACACCTGTTCGCGCGTCTTGTGCATCGCCGGCCAGATGATGTGCGACGGGCGTTCGCCGGAAAGCTGGATGATATGTTCGGCGAGGTCGGTTTCGATGCGGACGATGCCCGCCTCGGCGAGCGCATGGGGCAGGCCGATCTCTTCGCCGAGCATCGATTTTGAGCGGGCGACGCTCTTCGCGTTGGCGGCCTTGCAGAGGCCGATGACGATGTCGCACGCTTCCTGCGCGGTGCGCGCCCAATGGACCTTGGCACCGGCGGCGGTGGCGTTCGCCTCGAACCGTTCGAGGTAATGGCCTAGGTTGGCGACGACGTGGTCCTTGATCGCGGCGGCGCGGTCGCGGGCGGCTTCGAAATCGGGGAAGGCGTCGACGGCGAGCGTGCGCTTGGCCTCCGCGGTGCCGGCGGTGCGTTCGACCGCGAGCTTGAGGTTGCGGTCGGCGAGCGCCGCCGCGACGCGGGTGTCGAAGGTGTCGGCAGTGGGCGCGGTGGCGGGGGCGCTCATGCGTCTTCGCCGATCGCGGGGCCGTCGCCCATGCCGGCGATCAGCTCGATCGCGTGGAAGGCGCGGACCGGCGAGCCGTCGCGGTGCAATTTGCCCGCCATGTTCATCAGGCAGCCGAGGTCGCCGGCGAGCAGCAGGTCGGCGCCGGTGGCGTCGATCGCCGCCGCCTTTTCGCCGACGATGGCGTTGGAGATGGCGGGGTATTTGACGCAGAAGGTGCCGCCGAAACCGCAGCAGGTTTCCGCGCCGTCGAGCGGGCGCAACGTGAGGCCGTCGACCGCGGCGAGCAGGCGGCGCGGCTGGCGCTTGATCCCGAGTTCGCGCAGGCCGGAACAGCTGTCGTGGTAGGTGGCGGTGACGGGCAGGGCGACGCCTTCCGGTGTCCAGCCGCGCACCTCGTCGAGATAGGCCATGACCTCGTACGTCTTTGCCGCCAGCGCCGTGGCGCGCGGTCCCCAGACGGCGTCGTGTTCGAGGATTTCGGGATAATGGACGCGCACCGTCGCGGCGCAGCTGCCCGAGGGGATGACGACATGGTCATAGGGTTCGAGCACGGCGATGGCGCGGCGGGCGAGGTCTTCGGCGGTCTTGCGGTCGCCGGAATTGAGCGCGGGCTGGCCGCAGCAGGTTTGCGCTTCGGGCACGATCACCTCGCAGCCCGCGGCTTCGAGCGCGGCGATCGACGCGAAGCCGATCCGCGGGCGGATCAGGTCGACCAGGCAGGTGACGAACAGGGCGACGCGGGGTCGATCGGACGGCGTCGCGGTCACCACGTGCACTCCGTCATTCCGGACCCGTTCCGGGGTCCACCCGTCCGCTCGGGCAGCGCTATCGCCTCCGGCCGCGCGCCAGGAGGCGGAGTGGATCCCGCAACGGGTCCGGGATGACGGGGAAAGCGGGAAGCGCCGCCGCACGATTCGGCGCGGCGATGCGCGCGGAAGTTGCCGAAGTTGCCACTACGTCGCGATCGAAATCCGTCGCCGCAATGATCCGCCGGCAAGCGGGCGGCGGCGGGGCGGCGGTTGGTCATCGCCGCATCATGCACGTCGGCAGCCGTGTAGGACAGGGCCGTGTTCGTCACCGAAATCCTCACCTGTTCCGAGTCTCCGTTTGACGCGGCTTTTCTCATCACGTAACGAGCTATCCCATAAAGTGATAAAAGTAAAACACCCGGGGGGATGCTGAGAACGCCTGACGGCGGTGCCAACCCAGGGTCCTGAACGAACCGGGAGCTGTACAGTGCCGATCGCGTCCTTGCCCAAGATCAAGCATGTCCGCGCCTTCACCGTGCGCGGTGGCGGCGCCGACTATCACGACCAGGGCGAAGGCCATTGGATCGACAATCACATCGCGACGCCGATGTCGCGCTATCCGGAATATCGCCAGTCGCGGCAGAGCTTCGGCATCAACGTGCTGGGTACTCTGGTGGTCGAGATCGAGGCGGAGGACGGCACGATCGGCTTCGCGGT
>CAYQPM010000082.1:0-10153 GCA_964419295.1 uncultured Stakelama sp.
CAAGCTTACGACGAGGGTTCGATTCCCTTCACCCGCTCCACGCCCCCTCCCGCGAGCCGGCTCGAACCCTGGTAGGGCAGGAGGCAACGTCCGCTTCTGGTGGAAAGCGGACTGGCGGCTTTCAGGAGCGCGCGGCATTGAAGCTACCAGCGGAGATGAGTGCCGGATGATCATCGACAAAATCGCTCTGTTCGAAACGACGCGGGCACTATGGCCCTCACTGGTCAAGGTCTGTGACGAGCCGAACGCGACCCATGAAATATACCGGCGCAACGAGGACGCGACTTCGCCGGGTGACGACTGGCGGCAATTAGCCATCTGGGCCTTTCACCAGGCACTTGAAAATCACGAACAGCTAGCGCTAGCGAAGGGCTTGCCGCTTCACCCTGGAGAGGTCTGCTTTGCCGAGTTCGACTTGCGCATGCGGGCCAACCTGAACGGCGACAATTGCTGGTTGGATGAGCGAGCAGAGTGGGAAGGTAGCTGACGCCGCAAGTGTTCTGCTGAACGACGACTGTCCACATTCAATATCGGGGCGGCGGTCAGAATCGGCCAGGTTTGGGGGTAAAGCGGACCTACGGCGTAGTTTGAACCCAGATAGTAGGAACGCTGTATTTGGCGGCCCATTGCTCCGCCGCTTTCAAGGCGTCGGCAAGCGCACCGTCGTTCTCGGGCAGCGAGGCATAGCCGACCCATTCGCCACGCGGTTTCCACCCTGCACCGGTCCCGAAGAACCGGCCATCGTCCGATGCCTCCACAATCAGCCATGGCTCATCATCCCCGCGATCCGGCATCTGCTCGCCGGGCGATAAGTAGATGATCAATGCCATGACTAGGACAATGCTACGCCTGTCGAACGTCCGCAACTGGGCGAAAGCGGACGTCTTCGGATTAGACGCGGGCCTTCGGAAACGTACGTCTGTGGCGTGTCCCCTTCACCCGCTCCACGCCCCCTCCCGCGAGCCGGATCGAACCCATGTGGGGCACAGGGCAACGTTCGCTATTGTGGCGAGCGCCCCTACGGCTTTTGGGCGAGCATTTCGGGAAGCTGACCTTCGATTATCTCAAGCCACGGCCATCGCTCGCGGTAGCTTTGCGCCTTCTGCCGGAACAGGTCCGGCCTCGGATTGCGCGGGTTCATACGCAGCACCCCGGAGACCAGAGCGCCTAGCCCGTCTGGTGCGTATACATTACGCGTCTCCACCTCGATCCCGACACAAGTGCATGAGATCAGGTAGAGGTCGATTCCCGAACGCGTGGATCGAAGTTGTGGATAATTGCCCCCAAAGCGATCACCGTACCAAAGATGCACCCTCGCTTGGTTCCTTATTTCTACTTCGACAGGGAGGTCAGAGGTTTCTGCTGCGACACGTCGAGCCACCTGATCCTCAGCTTCCCACGACAAATCCCGGTCATCGAAATAGAAGATGTCGTAATCTTTTATACCCCACTCAGGAACTTGGCCGGAAATCTCATTCCAAATCGTCTGAAAAAGGCACCCAGCCGTCAAATAGCACTCGCCCAACCCCATTCGTCCAAGGCGGATAAGCAGTTCCTTATTGAAGGAGTTTTTTTGGATGGCGGTGCTGAAATCGAGTTCGGTCATGGACCGTCGTAGAGTGTGAGCGGCCGGTTTTGGCAACAGCCCAATCCCGGCCGAACGACCGGGATGGGCCGTAAGCGGAACGTCCGCTTGTGGTGGATAGCATGGAAGCCGACGCTGCGGCGGACTCCTCACCAAGGTGTTGGCGGAGCATGATGCCCAAACGTCCGTCGGCTTACCTCCGTCGTTCCGAAGCATGTGTTGCCGCCGGAAGCGTGCGCCAACATGGCTTAAATCGTCGCACGCTTGAAAGCGGACGGCCTCCGCCAAACATCGCGAGGCGGACTCGCGGCCAACCGCGGTTAGCGGCTCAGCGTGACAGCAGGTGGGCGACTTCGTAGAAGCCGGCGCCGATCAGACCGGCCGCCGGCAGAGTGACGACCCAGGCGACGACGATCCGGCTGGCGATGTTCCAGCGTACCGCCGACAGTCGCCGTGCCGAGCCGACGCCGACGATCGCACCCGTGATCGTATGCGTCGACGAGACGGGGATGCCGCCGACCGTGGCCATGAACAGCGTGATCGCGCCGCCGGTTTCCGCGCAGAAGCCCTGCGCCGGGGTGAGGCGGGTGATCTTCGACCCCATCGTATGGACGATCTTCCACCCGCCCGACATCGTCCCGATCGCCATGGCGGCCTGGCAGGCGAGCACGACCCAGAACGGTACGTGAAAGCCGCCGTGGAGCAGTCCCTGCGAATAGAGGAGGACGGTGATGATCCCCATCGTCTTCTGCGCGTCGTTGGCGCCATGGCCGAGGCTGTAGAGCGCAGCCGAGACGAGCTGCAGCTTGCGATAGCGGCGATCGACGCCCATCGGCGTGAGCTTCAACGACGTCCAGGCGACGACCAGCACCAACAGCAGGGCGAGGATCATACCGATGGTCGGCGAGAGGAAGATCGCCCCCACGGTCTTGCCGACGCCGATCCAGACGACGCTGCTCAGCCCCGCCTTGGTGATGCCGGCGCCGAGCAGACCGCCGATCAGCGCGTGACTGGAACTCGACGGTATGCCGTAGCGCCACGTGATGACGTTCCAGACGATCGCCCCCATCAGCGCGCCGAAGATGACCTGCGGATCGATGACGGTGGCGCTGACGATCCCCTTGCCGATGGTCGCGGCGACGTTGTGATCGAAGACGGCGAAGGCGATGAAGTTGAAGAACGCTGCCCAGAGCACCGCGTGATGCGGCTTCAGGACACGCGTCGAGACGACCGTCGCGATCGAATTGGCGGCATCGTGCAGGCCGTTCAGAAAATCGAACAGCAGTGCGATGCCGATCAGCACGACCAGCAGCGTGAAGGAGATGGTCATGGCCTAGGCGTGATCGATCACGAGACCCTGGATCTCGTTCGCAATGTCCTCGAACCGGTCGGCGATGCGTTCGAGATGGCTGTAGATCTCCCGCTCGACGATGAAGCGCATCGGTTGATCGTTGCCACAGGCCTTGAACAGCGCCTTCAGCCCACGCGCATGGAATTCGTCCGCCTCGCCCTCGAGCTCCACCAGCCTTGCGGTGAGTTCGTGCAGCCGGCCCGCGTTCGCGTCGAGCTTGCGCAGCAACGGGATCGCCTCGGACGTCACGCGCGCGGCCTCGACGACGAGCTTCACCATTTCGCGCATGTCGGGTGCGAACGCCGTCACCTCGTACAGGGCGATGGTGTTGGCCGTCTGGTTCATCTGGTCGATCGAATCGTCCATCACCCCGATGAGGTCGGTGATCGCCGACCGGTCGAACGGGGTCACGAACACGCGACGCACGTCCTGGAGGACATCGCGGGTGATGTCGTCCGCCTCGTGTTCGCGATCGACGATCTCGGCGATGTGCTGCGCGATGGCACCGTCGCCGCTGAACAGCCGCTGCAAGGCGTCGGCTCCGGCGACCAGCGTGGCGGCATGCGCCTCGAACTGTTCGAAGAAACGACCCTGCTTCGGCATCAGCGCCTGAAACCAGGCAACCATAAGAGACCTTTCAATGATGGCGCGGCGCGCATGGGGCCGGGCGTGGCAGCGCGCAAGCCGAATCTAACCGGCGCACCGTAGCGAGACGGACCGGCACGGCGCGAACGACGTTCTGATCCAGGTGAATCGAGACTGTCCATGGCTAGCGTCCATGACCATAGCATGACTCCGCAGCAACGAATATCGCCGTCGGGCGATCGACCCACCCTCGACAGGGTGACGGGCAGCGGGCACGGGGAGGGGGCATGTCGTTCGTCCAGCACCTTCGCCGCGGCACCGCCGCCGATCATCAGGCGATCGACGACACCTACGGCCGCTTCCGACTGGACGACGCCGACGACTATCGCCGGTTCCTGACGAGCCAGGCGCGTGCGCTGCCGGCGGTCGAACGCGCGCTGGCCTCGGACGAGGGCCTGCCGCGATGGCGTGCCCGTGCGGCACTGCTTGCCGCCGATCTCGCCGGGATGGGGGTGAGCATGCCCGTGCCGCTCGACTTTGATCCGGACACGGGCGACGGTACAGCCAACGGCACCGGCGCGAGCCGCTGGGGGGCGCTGTACGTGATCGAAGGATCGCGGCTCGGCGGCCAGTTGCTGGCGCGCAGCGTGCCGGCCGATCGACCGCGCCTTTATCTGTCCGCGCGGCACGAGCCGGGCGAATGGCGCGCGCTGCTCGCCGCGTTGGACGAGCGAGCCGGCCGCGCGGACGATGGCTGGCGGGCGGCGGCGCTCAGCGGCGCCCGCGCCACCTTCGCCCTCTACGCCCGCGCGGCGAGCCCGCCGCTCTAGTCGTCCAGATCGCGGCCCGCGGAGCTGCCGCAGGCGGTCAGCGCGTCGGCGAGCTGGATGCGATTCTTGCCGTCACGCTTGGCCATGTAGAGCGCCGCATCGGCCGCGCGCATCGTCCCGCTGGGGTCGTCACCCAGCGCGGCGATCCCGGCGGAGAAGGTCAGCCGGCCGATGCCCTCGCCATTGCTCTGGTTCACCAGCGTGCGGGCGCCGAGCAGGTGACGGGCGGCATCGAGTTGCTCCAGCGCAGCCATGGGCTGGCACGATTCGAACAGGCAGGCGAATTCCTCGCCGCCGTGGCGTGCGACGAATACCGTGCGGCCCAGTTCTTCGGTCAGGTGGCGGGCGATCAGCTTGAGTACGCGGTCCCCCGCATCGTGCCCGTGCCGGTCGTTGATCTTCTTGAAGTCATCGATATCGCACAGCGCGACGCAATGCTGCGCCGACGAGCCGTCCTGCGGCGCCAGCGCGCGCAACTGCCGGTCGAAACTGCGGCGGTTGGGCAAACCGGTCAGGTGATCTTCGTCGGCCGCGCGCTGCGCCTCCTGAAGGTTGCTGCGCAGCTGCTGCGTCTCGCGGTGCGTCTCCTCGAGCCGGGAGGAGAGCATTTGCGTGCGGGCGATCGCTTCGCCGGTGAGCGCCAGCAGACGCTGGACGGCACCATCGGGATCCTTGCCGGCTCGGGTCGCCTCCGAACTCAAGGCGGTTTCGAAATCGCGGGCCGAGGCATGGCTTTGGCGGACGGTGGTTTCCGATTCATCCAGCCGCCGCGCCAGCGCGTCGGCCATCTCGCCGATCCGCTCGGGATGCAGCGGATCGCGGGTGTCGCGGATCAGTCGCTCGACGAAGACCGCATCGACAGGCGCCGCGGACGCCAGCTGCCGATCGATCGCCTGGCTGATGCGGCGATCTTCACCGGCGACATAGCAGCGGGCGATCCGATAATGATCCACCGTCGGCGCCAGGTCGTGCGCGGCGAGGAATTCGCCGATCTGCGTGAACAACAGCCGGTCGGTGTCGCGACGCGCCTGTACGAAGGCCTCCTCCGTGCGTCGATCGGTGCCGGCGGCGGCCCCGCCCAACCACGACGACAGCCGTGCGATCCGCGAAGCGGGTGGGGAAAAGGGCGCGTTCACGCGCGTGTTCCCATGGCATTACCATTTGTCAGCCAACGCGAACGACGATCCCCGGCCACTAGCGCGGGCGTTCGAAGCGAAAACGGCGAAGTCATGTCCTGCAATCCTGCGTGTGATCTTACTCACCCGCATCCATATGGCAGATGCATGAAGCCTTTATGGACATAAACTGGTTTCGCCGCCGAAATGACGCAATATTCAAGCCGTGGCTTCAGCTATCCAGGATCGGCGCGGTCATGATGGCGCGCAGGCCGGGATGATTGTCGCCGAATTCCAGCGTGCCCGACAGGCGTTGCACCATCGCGCTCATCATGCGGCTGCCAAACCCTTCGCCATCGCCCTTGCCCCTGCCATCGTCGGCGACGATCAGGCGCAGCTTGCCGCCATGCTGTTCCAGCGCGATCGCCAGCGCGCCCGCCGCGCCGCCATAAGCGTATTTGGTCGCGTTGATGACGAGTTCGGTCAGGATGAGGCCGATGTTCACCGCCCGATCGGTCGGCACGAGAATGGGATCCAGATCGAGCCGGATCAGGCGGCCCCAGTCCGCGCCGAGCGAGGTGCGCATGTCGCCGACCAGTTCCTCGATATAGCGCGACAGGTTGACGCTTTCGACCTGGTCGTCCCGGTAGAGGCGCCGATGCACCAGCGCGACAGCGGACAGCCGTACCTGTGCCTCGGCCAGATGATCGGCGACGATCCCGTTGCCCACCGTCTTGGCCTGCAGGCGCAGGAAGGAGGCGACGAGTTGCAGGCTGTTCTGAACCCGGTGGTTCACCTCCTTCATCAGCACGTCCTTCTGCGCGAGCAGGGCGTCCTTTTCGACGAGGGTGCGGTGGAGTTCGCGATTGAGGATGCGCACCTGAAGATGCTGGCGTGCCTCGTGAAAGCGCCGGCGCAGGCGATGCGCGGCCTCGATCTCCTCGAGCGTCCACGCCCGCGACCGGCCGCGCACCGTTTCCGTATAGCTGGCGAACGACGCGCGGGGGGTAAGCGTCTGGCTGGGCGCGACGGCGACGGACTTGTGCGGATTGCCCGCCCATTCGATCTCCTCGATCCGCTCGGCCCGCATCCACAACAGGCATGCGTCCTCGTCGTGCAGGGGCAGCGCGATCAGCCCGCTGAGCTGTGCCTTGTGGTCCTGCAATTCGGGAAAGACGTCGCCGATCTGATGGGTGGCGAGCGGTTCGCCGCCGCGATCGCGCACCCGGCGCACGATATCGACCAGCACGGCATCGGCCGGACAATGGCCGATCGCCTCGACCTGATCGCCGGCGACCATCGCAAAGCCATCGGCGTGCAGCATGTCGCGCAGTTCGCCCTTCACCTCGACGATGGCCTTGCGCAGCGGTTCCTCGCTGTTGAGCAATGGCACGACGCTATCCTCGGCCGCGCGCAGCGCCAGCCGTTCGCGATAGGCCGCCGCCTCTTCCTTGGCGCGGATCTGACGCGCCAGTCCGCTGGCGAGCGTCGCCGCCGCGCCGCGGACATCCGGCGGCAGCAGGCGCGGGCCGTTATGGTGGCAGGCGACGAGGCCCCAGAGCAGGCCGTCCTTGACGATCGAAATCGATGCCGACGCTCCGACACCCATGTTCCTGAGATATTGCAGATGGATCGGCGAGACGTGGCGCAGCGCGACGTCCGACAGGTCGCATCCCGCAAAGCCGGCGGGGCGCAGCGGCGCGGGTGCGTAATCGACCGTCGGGATCGCGCGCGTGCGATTTCGGACGTACAGCGCGCGTGCCTGCCTGGGGATGTCCGACGCGGGAAAATGATGATTGAGGAAGGTCGCCAGCGTCGGATCGCGATCCTCGGCCACCACGCAGCCGGCATCGTCGTCGAGGAAGCGGTAGATCATCACCCGATCGAAGCCGGTGAGCGTCCGGAAGGCCGTAGCGGCGCGATCGTACAGCGTCTGCTTGTCGGCGGCGCGTTCGAAGCTGCCGGCCACCGCATCGAGCCATGCCAGCGTGGTCGCCGCGCTCATCGCCTGGGCATCGAGCGGCTCCAGCTCGACGAGCAGGTGCGCACCGGCGCGATGCAGCGTGGCGGTGAACCGCTCGCCCGATCCTTCGACCGGGTCGGGCACGCTCGCGTTCGGACCGCCGGGAAGGGTGTTCAGCAGGCCGGCGACGTCCTGGCCCAGCAGAACGGCCAGCGGCTGACCGAGCCAGTCGGCGGCGAGTCGCGTCTCCAGGTCGCCTGCGCCCGCAAGGACACGATGATCGCCCGTCGCATCGGCGACGAGCAGCAGCCCGTGCGGCTGAATCGCCCCGGGGATATGGATCGGTTCCCGATCGCACGCTGTCAGGTCGAGCGCAGGCTCGGTCGGGATATGGGTCGCCATCGTTACTCTTGATACCGGTTGCCGGGGAGCATGGCCGTGGCGGCAGGGCAATACAATCCACGGCGTGTTGATGTGGATCAATGCCTTGCGCGAGCGCTGGTGCTTTGCCGCAGACGCGCGGGTTGCGGGACGGGATGTTGCGCGGCTAGCAGCGTTCGGGGCTTTGCCGCGTTAGGATGACATGATCAGATTGTTTCACGTCAGCGATGTCCATTTCGGCGCAGAGGATCCCGCCGCGATCGCGTGGTTCGATGCATTGGTGGCAGCGGAAAAGCCCGACGCGGTGATCATGACCGGCGACCTGACGATGCGGGCGACGCGGCGTGAGTTCGAACGCGGCGGCGCATGGCTGCGCGCGCTGAAGGTGCCGGTGACGCTTGAGGTCGGCAATCACGACATCCCTTATTACTGGGATCCGTTTCGCCGGCTGTTCGCGCCCTATCAGCGCTATGCGGCGGTCGAGCGGATGATCGAGGCCGAACTGACGCTGCCGGGCATCAGCGTCGTCCCGCTGAAGACGACCGCGCGCGCGCAATGGCGGTGGAACTGGTCGAAGGGGCGCGTGAGTGCGGGATCGCTCAGGAATGCGCTGGCGATGATCGCGCATGTGCCGAAGGGCAATCTGATCTTCGTCGCAGCGCATCACCCGTTGATCGAGGGCGGGACCAAAGGCACCGCCAAGACGCGCCATGGCGACAGCGCGCTGACGGCGCTGGCGGAGGCGGGCGCACATGCCGTGCTGTCGGGTCATGTCCACGACCCGTTCGACGTTCCGGTCGAGCGCGCCGGACGTATCGTTCGGATGATCGGTGCGGGCACCCTGTCGAAGCGGGTGCGGAACTCCGCCCCGGCGTTCAACGAGATCCGCATCGCCGACGGGAAGTTTCAGACGATCGCCCGGACGCTGGGTCCCGTATCGGACGCCGTGATCAGCGAGGACGAGGAACACCCGCGCGTCTGACCGCCGTGGGTGGCTGATGTCTCCCGATGGCTGGTCGCCGAGGCCAACGGTTCATCCTGTCAGTTAAGCGGCCGGTTCGATCCCGACATGCGGATCGTCCCGCCGGCATGCAGTTGCTCGCGCGCGATATAACGCGCCTCTTCGATCTTGATCGCGGCGAGGTCGAGCTTGGCGGCATCGGCGATGCGGCATGCTTCGCCCAGCAGCATCTCGAGCTGCGCCAATATGGCTTCGGCGGGCATGAACCCGTCGCCCGCCTCATGTGGGAATAGGCCCGTCATCGGATCTCCTAAATTTGTTATACGATCCGGTTGGCACTAAAATGGATTAAGTTATACAGTTTTCTTGCCCGCAACATCAGCAACGGATGTGGTTTAATCCACGCGCAGCTCCCGCTCGACCGCCCCTGACCCAATAGGAGCGTCGCACGCCGGACACATGGCCATGCAGTGCGGGCGGGGGGACAAGGAAAAACCGCCGCCCGGTTACCCGGACGGCGGCTGTTCTCATCACGACGGGTGCTGGCCCGAACCGGGATTACTCCTGGTTCAGATACTCGCCGGCCGCCTCGTCGCTGCCGTCACCCGAAGGGACGACTTCGGCAAGCGGATCGGGACCCGTACCGGTGTCTTCCCGACGCGAACGCTGTTCCTCGGCCGCGCGCAGCTCGGCTGCCGATGCCGGGGCGACGATCGCCGCCGCCAGCGAACGCTGCTGCGCACGCAGCGCCGCGTCACGCGACGATGCTGCGACGCGCAGGCGGTTCATGCCCGCGCCCGTGCCCGCCGGGATCAGGCGACCGACGATCACGTTCTCCTTGAGGCCCATCAGCGTGTCCTGCTTGCCCTGGACCGCCGCCTCGGTGAGGACGCGGGTGGTCTCCTGGAACGACGCCGCCGAGATGAAGCTGCGGGTTTGCAGCGACGCCTTGGTGATGCCGAGCAGGACGGGCTTGCCCTGCGCCGGGGCTTCGTTCTTGCCCAGCTTCTCGTTGGTCGCGTCCATTTCCTCGCGATCGACCTGCTCGCCCTTCAGCAACGTGGTATCGCCGCCGTCGGTGATCTCGACCTTCTGCAGCATCTGACGAACGATCGTCTCGATGTGCTTGTCGTTGATCTTCACGCCCTGCAGTCGATAGACTTCCTGGATTTCGCTGACGAGATATTCGGCCAGCGGCTCGATCCCCATCGTTTCCAGGATGTCGTGCGGGTTCGGCGAACCGCCGATCAGGTTGTCGCCACGCTTGACGTAATCGCCTTCCTGGACGTCGATCACCTTGGACTTCGGCACCAGATACTCGACGACGTCGCCGCCATCCTCGGGCTGGATGCCGATCTTGCGCTTCGCCTTATAGTCCTTGC
>CAYQPM010000083.1:0-10128 GCA_964419295.1 uncultured Stakelama sp.
TCCGATCGGCAACGGCGTGCGCTGGCTGCAACAGATCGCGCCCGATCTCGACGCCGCCCCCGCCCTGCCCAACGCCGCCGACGCGCCGCTGCTGCCGGCGGCGCTCGCCAGCCTCGCGCCGCGGCCGCTCTATGGCCGCGCGCCCGATGCCAAGCTGCCCGGCGGGCGGTCGCTGCCGGCGGCGGCGGCCTGATGGCGACCCGGCAGATCCTGTTGCGCACCGGCGATGCGCGCGACATCGCAGCGGTGGATGCGGTGATGCAGGCGGCGTTCGAGCCGCGCTATGGCGAGGCGTGGACGCGTAACCAATGCCTTGGCGTGCTCGCCATGCCCGGCGTCCGGCTGACGCTCGCTTTGGTCGACGATCAGCCCGCCGGCTTCGCCATGGTCCGGGGCGTGGCCGACGAGGCCGAACTGCTGCTGCTCGCCGTCGATTCGGCGCAGCGTCGGCGCGGCGTCGCCACGGCGTTGCTGCGCGCGGTGATCGCCGAGGCGCAGGCGAGCGGCGTCGTCGACCTGCATCTCGAGGTGCGCGCCGGCAACGACGCGGTGCGGCTCTACACCGCACAGGGCTTCGCCAAGGTGGGCGAGCGGCGCGGCTATTATCGCGGGCGGACCGGCCAGATCTTCGACGCGCATACCTATCGCCGCACGATCTGAACGTCGCCGCCGCGGTGCGGATGCGTTATTGCGAGTCGGTATCGCTTTTCGCAACAAGACGCTTACACTAGACGGTGACCATGCCCCGCAAGATCGACCTCGAGGCCCTCTGCAACCAGAAGGGCCTGCGCATCACCGAGCAGCGTCGCGTCATCGCGCGCGTGCTGTCCGAAGCCGAAGACCATCCGGATGTGGAAAAGGTCTATGAGCGCGCATCCTCGATCGATCCGGGCATCTCCATCGCGACCGTTTATCGCACGGTGCGCCTGTTCGAAGAGGCGGGCATCCTCGACCGCCACGACTTCGGCGACGGACGCGCCCGCTACGAACCCTCGCCCGAGGCGCATCACGACCACCTGATCGACGTCGAGACCGGCAAGGTCATCGAATTCGTCGATCCGGAACTGGAGCAGTTGCAGAAGGCGATCGCCGAGAAGCTGGGCTTCCGCCTCGTCGATCACCGCATGGAATTGTACGGCGTCAGCCTCGACCGCAAGGCGTGATGCGAACGGCATGATCGCCAACCTGCGCCTCGCCGCACGGCTGCTGGCGCTGGTCCTCGCGCTCGGCGCGGCGCTGGCGCTCCACGGCCTGTGGCGGCTGCTGCGCCGCCCCTCGCCCTGGCCGCGGCGGTTCCTGGGGCTGGTCGCGCGCATCGTCGGCGCGCGGGTGCGCGTGGTCGGCACGCCGCTGCGCCGTGACGTCGTCTTTCTTTCCAACCATTTGAGCTGGATCGACATCCTCGCCATCGCCGGCGCGACCGGCAGTGCCTTTGTCGCCAAGGGCGAGTTGCGCACGGTGCCGCTGGTCGGCTGGCTGTGCACGCTCAACCACACGATCTTCGTCAGCCGCGAGGACCGGTTGCAGGTCGCCGCGCAGATTGCCCGGTTGCGCGAGGCGATCGGCGGCGGCCGGCCGGTGACGATCTTTCCCGAAGGCACCACCGGCGACGGCCATGCGCTGCTGCCGTTCAAGGCGGCGCTGCTCGCCACGCTCGACCCGCCACCGCCCGGCGTCCACGTCCAGCCGATCCGAGTCGATTACGGCGCCGCGAAGGACGCCATCGCCTGGGTCGGCGACGAACCGGGGCAGGCGCACGCGCTACGCGTCCTGCGCCGCCGCGGCACGTTCGTGGTCACCCTCCACATGTGCGAGCCCTTCGACCCCGCACGGGTCGGCAACCGCAAGACCATCGCCGCCGCTGCCAAAGCCGCGATCGAAGCCGCTGGCTGAAGGATCGGGAACGTCCGGGATTGGTCGAAAGGCGAAGGGCAGGTTTCGACAGCGAGCGAGTGGAAGCTGCCGTCCAATCCCGTTGACAGTCTTGAACCGACATATCACCAAGCAAGTCTGGACACCGCTCCGCAACCGGCATGCGCACCGCCGCCCCTGCCTGAACAGGAAGAGACGATGGCGGACTCTGCTTTGGCCGAGATTGATTTTGGACGCGCTGCGCCGGGAATATGCGTTCGAGACATTCAAGCCGCACATGATTTCTATTCGCGCGTGCTGGGTTTTCAGAAGACATTTGAAAACGGTGATCCGGTCGGTTTCATGGTAATGAAAAAAGATCGTGCCGAGATCCACCTGAGCCAAAGACCCGACCACAGGCCATCAACTGTCAACGTCATGCACATGTTTGTCAGCGATGTGGCCGCGCTTTATGCCGTCTGCGAGGCTGAGGGCGTGAGAATCATCAAAAGTCTCGCCGATAAGGACTACGGGCAACGGGCTTTCGTGTTCGCCGATCCGGACGGAAACCGGATCGATATAGGGGAGCGACGCCCATAACCCTGTCTGCCATCAAAGGGCCGCTTTCGGGCGGCCCTGCCGGGAGATCGAACGACGCAGGTGGGCGATAGCGGAACGCCTCCAATCAGGCGAAAGCACATGTCCCAAATCAAGCTCGGCTACCGCTACCGCACCCCCGCGCCGAACGTATAGGTCAGCGCCAGTCCCCCCGACAGCTGGTCGCGCGATCCGAACGCGCGCACCACCGGGGACCGGCCGGGATTGCTCACCAGCCGGTCGTATTTCGCATAGCTGTAGATCCCCCAGCGCGGGGTGAACTGGCGCAGCAGGCCTGCGGTCGCGCCGACGGCCTGCACGCCGCCGTCCGCCCTGAACGGGGGCAGACCCGACCGCGCCGCATCGGCGGGCGCCACGCCGAAATAGGCGCGGTTGTAGCGGCCGTCGGAAAAGGTCACCCGCGGCCCCAGCGAAAACAGCCAGCGGTCGCCATCCCGGGCGATGTAATCGCCGCCGACGACGCCGATCAGCCCCTTGTGCCCGCCGATCCCCTGCCGCGCCTCCGCCCGGATGCGAAACGCGTCGGTCAACGCATATTGCACGAAGCCGCCCGCTTCGATCGTGAAGCCGACCTTGGGCAGGGCGCCGCCCACGTCGCGGCTGCGTCGGCTGCCTTCGAAACCGAAGGCCGGGCCGAATTCGAAGCGGCGATCGCGCAGGATCGGAAAGCCCGCGCTTTCGTCGGGCGCCTCGAACGCGAACGGCGTGTCGCCGCGGGTGCGCGACACGTCCACCAGCGGCCGCACGCTCACCGAACCGGAGCCGGGATAGCTCGGCACCAACTGTGGCCCCAATCCCACGCGCGTGCGTCGCGGCGCCTTCGCCTCCGTCTGCGTTTCCGTCTCCTGGGCGCTGGCGGGCGGGGCGGCGATGCTGGCGACGACCAGCAGCGCGACGATCGGATTCAGGCTCTTCATGTCCGCAAGGTACAGATTACGCCGGCTTTGACGAGGGGGCATGGCGAGCGCCTTGATCGGCGTTGAACCGACCCTGCCCCAGCGCGTTCCCGCCGCCCGATCCAGCACAGTTCCAGCACCCCGTTTCAGGAAGAGGCTCGCGGCATGCGCATCCATCACCTCAATTGCGGCACCGACTGTCCGGTCGGCGGCGCGCTGTTCGACGGCCGCAGCAAGGGGCCGCTCGGGCGGATCGTCTGTCACTGCCTGTTGATCGAGACCGACGCGCACGGGCTGGTACTGGTCGATACCGGCTATGGCCTGCGCGACGTCGCCCACCCGCACCGGCCCGAACGACGCATCCCGCTGGCGTGGCGCGCGATGCTCAACATCCGCCTGCACGAACGCGACACCGCGATCCGCCAGATCGAGGCGCTGGGCTATCGCGCGGGCGACGTCCGCCACATCGTCGCCACCCACCTCGACTTCGACCATGCCGGCGGGCTGGAGGATTTCCCCGATGCCACCGTCCACGTCATGGCACGCGAATATGACGATGCGACCGGGCCGAGGCGCGGCTTCGTCGCGCGACACCGCTGGCGCCCGCCGCAGATCGACGACGTCGCGCGCTGGCGCCGCTATGCCGCGCCCGGCGAGCGCTGGTTCGGCTTCGACGCGGTCCGCGATATCGAGGGGCTGCCGCCCGAACTGCTGCTGGTGCCGCTGCCCGGTCACACCTGGGGTCATGCCGGCGTCGCCGTCCGCCGCGACGACGGCCGCTGGCTGCTCCACGCCGGCGACGCCTATTTCTACCGGGGCGAGATGCGGGGCGCGCGGCGGCACTGCACGCCGGGGCTGCGCGGCTATCAGACGCTGATGGAGACGAGCCGCCGCGATCGGCTGGTCAATCAGGAGCGGCTGCGCCTCCTGTCCGTGGAGCGGCGTGGCGAGATCGACGTCACCTGCACCCACGATCCCGTCGAACTGGAAGCCCTGCAAGCCGGACGGCCGCTCTGACCAGGGTTGATCGTCATGGAACGGCTTGCCCGACGAGCCGTTAGGCCGCCCGTAACTTGGGAGATGAACATGCGTAAGACTTTGATTTGTATCAGTGTTCTGGCTATGGCCAGTATGTCCTCGACGGTGTCGGCGCAGAGCGCGGGCAGCATGACGGCGCAACAGGTCGGCGCCCAGCCGATGACCGGCACGCCGTCGCAAAACTATGTCGCCTGGGCGGCCGATGGCGACATGTACGAGATCCAGTCGAGCAAGCTGGCGCTGTCGAAGGCGAAGAACAAGCAGACCAAGGACTTCGCGCGCGAGATGATCGCCGATCATACGCAGACGACCAAGGCGCTGATGGCGGCGCTGCCGAAGACCGAACCCAGGGTGATGACGCCGCCCAAGACGCTGTCCGAGCCGAACGCCGCCAAGATCGCCGCGCTCCGGTCGGCGCCGTCGGACAGCTTCGATGCGCTGTACATGCAGCAGCAGGCCGACGCGCATAAGATGGCCTGGTCGCTGCACAAGGGCTATGCCACCGACGGTCAGGATCCCGCCCTGCGCCAGGTCGCGGCGACCGCCGTGCCGATCATCGAAAAGCACCTCGCCCATGTGCAGGGCGGTACGGCGATGGGCGGCATGTAATCGCCCGGACCCTCCCCGCGCGCTGCCCCGGGGAGGGTCCGGCTCCACTCTAGCCCCTTGCCCGCGCATCCTGTATGCGCCCGCGCATGACCTCCGCCGACACGCCCGCCCCCGGCCCGAAGACCTTTCACGTCAAATCCTTCGGCTGCCAGATGAACGTCTATGACGGCGAACGCATGGCCGAACTGATGGCGGCGGACGGGATGACCGCGACCGACGATGCGGGTGCGGCAGATCTGGTCGTGCTCAACACCTGTCACATCCGCGAACGCGCCACCGAAAAGGTCTATTCGGACATCGGCCGGCTGCGCAAGGATGCGCGCCTTGCCGACCGGGCCGCCCCGATGATCGCCGTCGCCGGCTGCGTCGCCCAGGCCGAGGGCGACGAGATCGTGCGCCGGGCGAAGGTCGACGTCGTCGTCGGTCCGCAGGCTTATCACAACCTGCCCGCGCTGGTCGCGAGCGCCGCCGCCGGGACGCCCAGCCTCGACACCGACATGCCGCTGCTGTCGAAATTCGGCGCGCTGCCCGCCCGCCGCCGCGTCGGCCCGTCGGCGTTCCTGACCGTGCAGGAAGGCTGCGACAAGTTCTGCACCTATTGCGTCGTCCCCTATACGCGCGGCGCGGAGGTCAGCCGGCCGTTCGATGCAATCGCCGACGAGGCGAAAGCGCTGGTCGATGCCGGCGCGCGCGAGATCACGCTGCTCGGCCAGAACGTCAACGCCTGGGACAATGACGGCCCCGGCGGGAAGCGCGGCCTCCACGACCTGATCCGTACGCTGGATCGCATCCCCGGCCTGACGCGCATCCGCTACACCACCAGCCACCCCAACGACATGAGCCAGGGCCTGATCGACGCGCACGGCGACGTCGAAAGCCTGATGCCGTTCCTCCATTTGCCGGTGCAGGCGGGCAGCGATCGCGTGCTGAAGGCGATGAACCGCAGCCACGACAGCGCCGGTTACCTGCGCCTGCTCGATCGGGTTCGCGCGGTGCGTCCCGACATCGCGCTGTCGGGCGACTTCATCGTCGGCTTCCCCGGCGAAACCGAAGCCGAATTCGCCGAGACGCTGCGCCTGGTCGATGCGGTCGGCTATGCCCAGGCCTATTCCTTCAAGTACAGCCCCCGCCCCGGCACCCCCGCCGCCGACATGGCGGGCGCGGTCCCGGCCGAGGTGATGGACGAGCGCCTGCAACGGCTGCAAGCCGCGCTCGGCCGCGACCAGCAGGCGTTCAACCAGGCGAGCGTCGGCCGCACCTGCGACGTGCTGATCGAACGCCGCGGCAAGCTGCCCGGCCAGATGCTCGGCAAGTCCCCGTGGCTGCAATCGGTGCACCTGATGACCGACGCGGGCATCGGCGACATGGTCACGGTCGACCTGCTGTCCGCCGGCCCGGTGTCGCTGGCCGGGGCCGAGCGGGTGCGCGCCGCCGCCTAACCTGCCCCAGTCGTTTTGCAGTCGTTTTGCGGCTTTCCTTTCGCCGTGCGGCATCCCACATTCGGGTCATGCCATCACGGCATGAAAGGACCGCATGAGTCGCAAACCCGTCCCCGCCCGCTCCGGTGAACGCAGCCGGGCAGAGGTGTTGTTCGACAAACCCCAGTTGCTCGCCACGCTCTTCGGGCAATATGACCAGAATCTCGTCGCGCTCGAAAACCGGCTCGGCGTCTATATCACCGCCCGCGGCAACCGCGTCGGGCTGGAAGGCAGCGCGGAACATGTCGCCCTCGCCCGCGACGTGCTGCAGGACCTCTATCACCGGCTGCAACGTGGCGAGGAGATCGACACCGGCCTGGTCGATGCCGCGATCGCCATGGCGTCCGAACCGACGCTCGCCGGCATCGTCAGCACCGAACGCGGCGGTATCCCGTCGGTGATGATCCGCACCCGCAAGAAGACGATCGTGCCGCGCACGCCCGCGCAGGCGCATTACATGCGCGAACTCAGCACCAACGACATGATCTTCGCACTCGGGCCGGCAGGCACCGGCAAGACCTATATCGCGGTCGCGCAGGCGGTGTCGCAGCTGATCACCGGCAGCGTCCAGCGCCTGATCCTGTCGCGTCCCGCGGTCGAGGCGGGCGAGAAGCTCGGCTTCCTGCCCGGCGACATGAAGGAAAAGGTCGATCCCTATCTGCGCCCGCTCTACGACGCGCTGCACGACTGCCTGCCCGCCGAGCAGGTCGAGCGGCGCATCGCGAGCGGCGAGATCGAGATCGCGCCGATCGCCTTCATGCGCGGGCGCACGTTCGGCGATGCGTTCGTGATCCTCGACGAGGCGCAGAACACCACGCCGGCGCAGATGAAGATGTTCCTCACCCGCTTCGGCCAGAACAGCCGGATGGTGATCTGCGGCGATCCCAACCAGACCGACCTTCCCGGCGGCGTCGGCGCTTCGGGACTGGCGGATGCCACCGTGCGGCTCGACGGGGTAGAGGGCATTTCGATGACCCGCTTCACCGCCGCCGACGTGGTGCGCCACCCGATCGTCGGCCGCATCGTCGAGGCGTACGAGGGGCCGGACGCCTGATATGAACGCGCCGAACGATCCGCTGAGCCGCGCCGAGCAGCAGGCTCTTTCCGCGCCCCTGCTGATCGAGGACGAGGAGGTCGTGCGTGCGATTGCCCGGCTGGCGGACCAACGGGGGACGCCGATGTCCGACATCGTCGCCCTCGCCATCCAGGACTATGCCGATCGGCATGCCTTGACGTCACCCGCGCCTGAATGGCTCCGCAAGTTCTGGACCGATCATCCGCTGCCCCTGCCGTCGGGCCTTCGGGCCGATAAGCGTTTCTACGATTCGCTCAACGACGAGTGACGCTATTCGTCGACGCCTCCGCGATCGTCGCGATCATCGGACGCGAACCGGAATCCTGGCATTTCGGTCGCAGGACGGACTGGGAAACCGACCGCCTGACCTCTGCCGTCGCCGTCTGGGAAGCGACACGGGCAGTCATGCGCGTGCGTGGGGTCGACATTGCGGAGGCGCGCGCGCTCGTGGCCGATTTCGTGCGTGACGCACAGCTGCGGATCGTGCCGATCGGTGCGGAGGAAGCGGACCTCGCCATCGACGCGTACCGGCGTTACGGTAAAGGCGTGCACGTCGCGGCGCTGAACATGGGCGACTGTTTCTCTTACGCTTGTGCCAGCAGACATGACGCGCCGATCCTGTTTAAACGACAGGATTTCGTTCACACCGATTTGAAGGATGCGATGCTGGAATGATCCACATCGAACTCACCCGTGAAGCGCCATGGCCCGAAGGCACCGACTGGGATGCGCTCGCCGTCCGGGCCGCCCGTGCCGCGATCGAGCGGACGCCGCACGGCGAGTTGCTCACCACCGCCGCCGCGGTCGAGGTCAGCATCCGCCTGACGAGCGACGACGAGGTGCACCAGCTCAACCGCCAGTATCGCCAGAAGGACAAGCCCACCAACGTCCTGTCCTTCCCGATGGTGCAGCCCGACCTGCTCGATACCGTCAGCCAGAACAGCGACGATGGCGAACTGCTGCTGGGCGACATCGTGCTGGCGCATGGCGTCTGCACACGCGAGGCGACGGAAAAGGGCGTGAGCGTGGAAGAACACGCCACGCACCTGCTGGTGCACGGCACGCTGCATCTGCTAGGCTATGACCATATGGGGGACGAGGAAGCCGAAGGCATGGAGGAGATCGAGCGTCAGGCGCTCGCCAGCCTCGGCATCGCGGACCCCTATCTGATACGCGAGGACTGATACGACTGCCATGGCAGAAGACCGAAGTAGCGCCGGCAACGGCGACTCCAACGATTCCAATATCTGGCGCGGCCTGAAGACCCTGATCTTCGGCGGCGCCCAAGAAGAATCCCTCCGCGACCAGCTGGAGGACGTGATCGACCGGCACGAGGACGATCCCGGTCCCGATGCCAAGGGCGATCTCACCCCGCTCGAACGCCAGATGGTGCGCAACCTGCTGCACTTCGGCGAGCGTGATGCCGGCGACGTCGGCGTGCCCCGCGCCGATATCATCGCGGTCGAGGAGGGCACCAGCTTCGCCCGCCTCGTCCAGATCTTCGCCGAGGCCGGCCACAGCCGCCTGCCCGTCTATCGCGGCGAGCTCGATACCATCATCGGCATGGTCCACATCAAGGACGTGTTCAACATCCTGGCGACCGGTGCGGAGCATCCCGCCGACCTGTCGGCCCTGATCCGCGAACCGCTCTACGTGCCGATGAGCCGCGGCGCGCTCGACCTGCTCGCCGACATGCGCCAGCGCCACGTGCATCTCGCCATCGTGCTCGACGAATATTCGGGCACCGAGGGTCTCGTCACGATCGAGGATCTGATCGAGGAGATCGTCGGCGAGATCGAGGACGAGCATGACGAGGCGCCGCTCGCGCTGATCGTGCCGATCGACGGCGGCGCCTGGGAAGCCGATGCGCGGGCCGAGCTGGAGGATGCCGCAGAGCTGATCGACCCGCGGCTGGGCGAAACCGAGCATGACGTCGACACGCTCGGCGGCCTTGCCGCGGTGCTGGCCGGCCATGTGCCGGCGCGCGGCGAATGCGTCGATCACCCGAGCGGCTGGAAGCTGGAGGTGCTCGATTCCGACGAACGCCGCATCCACCGCCTCCGCCTGCACCCGCCCGTCGCCCGCGAGGTCGAGGACGTCTGAGACTCGCGCGTGACGGCTTCGGCGGCGCTGGGCGCATGCATCGGCCGGCGTTCCGATCCATGCTTCCACGCAGCCGAAACTCTACCGTCATGCCGGATACGAGTGCGCGCTGTTACGGTGGACTTCGGCAGGGCGGCTCAATTCCCACGTTGATCGTCACAAACGATCACCACGTTCGTGATTTCGCGTTTCCTCGATCAGTCCGGCTGGGATAACGTTCTCGCGACACGGCGTCGGCATGCCCGACAGCTGCGGCAATGCGAGGAGAGAACGATATGGACGCGATCACCCAAGGCAGCCCGATCAACGATCCGGGCAAGCAACCCGCCGCCAAGCGCCGCCTGCTCGGCCGCACCGCAAAGGATTGGTGGCCCGAATCGCTGTCGATCGACATCCTTCACCAGAAGGGCGTCAGCGGCAATCCGATGGGCGACGACTTCGACTATCGCTCCGAATTCCT
>CAYQPM010000084.1:0-10105 GCA_964419295.1 uncultured Stakelama sp.
CGCATCCTGATGCAGGGCAAGCTGGGCGGCACCGGCAAGCTGGTGATCCTGCCCGTCGACCAGGGCTTCGAACATGGCCCCGCGCGCTCGTTCGCGATCAACCCGCCGGCCTATGACCCGCATTACCATTATCAGATCGCGATCGACGCGGGCCTGTCGGCCTATGCCGCGCCGCTCGGCCCGCTCGAAGCCGGCGCGGACACCTTCGCCGGGCAGATCCCGACGATCCTGAAGGTCAACAGCTCGAACAGCTGGGCGACGAGCATCGACCAGGCCGTGACCGCGAGCGTCGGCGATGCGCTGCGCCTCGGCTGCGCGGCGATCGGCTTCACCATCTATCCCGGCTCGGACGGCATCTTCGAGCAGATGGAAGAGATCCGCGAGTTGAGCGAAGAGGCGCGGTCGGTCGGCATCGCCACCGTGATCTGGAGCTACCCGCGTGGCGGCAAGCTGTCGAAGGATGGCGAACTGGCGCTCGACGTCGGCGCCTATGCGGCGCACATGGCGGCCCTGCTGGGCGCACATATCATCAAGGTGAAGCTGCCGTCCGCGCACATCGAGCAGGCGGAGGCGAAGAGCGCGTACGAGGGCACCGACTGGTCGAACCAGGCCGATCGCGTCCGCCATGTCGTGCAGTCGAGCTTCGCTGGCCGGCGCATCGTCGTCTTCTCGGGCGGCGCCGCGAAGGGCGCGGATGCGGTGTACCAGGACGCGCGCGACATTCTGGCCGGCGGTGGCAACGGCTCCATCATCGGTCGCAACACCTTCCAGCGCAGCCGTGAGGACGCGCTGGCGATGCTCGCCAAGCTGATCGCGATCTACAAGGGCGAAGAGGCCTGATTCCGCGGCGCCGGTCGCACCCCTCGCCGCTTCATCGGCGGTGAGGGATGCGGCGCCCGCGCGATTCAGGCCGCTGCGGGCGCTCCTGCGTCACGTTCCTCGAACAGCGCCTTCAGCTGCTTCTTCAGGATCTTGCCGTTCGCGTTGCGCGGTAGCGGTTCGGGCAGGAACCGGATCGCCACCGGCACCTTGAACCCCGCCAGCCGTTCGCGAACGAACGCCTGCAATTCGGCCTCGCTCGCGGAGCAGCCGGGGCAGAGGTGTACGATAGCGGCAGGTTCCTCGCCGAGCGTCCGGTGCGGGATGCCGACCAGTGCCGCATCGGTCACCGCCGGGTGGGCGTACAACACGTTTTCGACCTCGATCGAATAGATGTTCTCGCCGCCGCGGATCACGATGTCCTTGGCGCGATCGGCGATGAACAGGAAACCCTCGTCATCGATCCTGGCGAGATCGCCGGTCCGGACCCATCCATCGACGAAGGTCGCCGCGGTGGCTTCGGGCTTGTTCCAATAGCCCTTCACGATCATCGGACCCCTCGCCCACACCTCGCCGATCGTGTTCGGCGGCAATACGGTGACGCCATCCTCGGCCCGCACCTCGACATCGGCGGTCGCCACCGGCGCACCCGCGCTGTCCGGACGGTTCAGATAATCCTCGCCGCCATGCTGCGTCACCGTCGCGGTCGTCTCGGTCATGCCCCAGCCATTGCCTGGCAATGCGCCGAATTCCTCGTGAATGCGGCGGACGAGTTCCGGTGCGGACGGGGCACCGCCATAAGCGATGGTGTCGAGCGAGGAGAGGTCGTACTTCGCCCGGTCGGGATGTTCCAGCAGCTGCCAGGCGATCGTCGGGACGCCGCCGGTCATGTTGACCTTTTCGCGCTCTATGATCTCCAACGCGCGCGTCGCGTCCCATTTGCGCAGGAAGACCATCGTCGAACCGCTGGCGATCGACCCCATCATCCCCGCCGAACAGGCGGTGACGTGGAACATCGGAATGACCGTCAGCGACACGCGCGGGGTGGGATCGGGCGGCACCTCGCCGCGGCGCAGATAGCTGCGCGCGGCGGTATAGCCGCTCGACATGATGTTGGTCATGAAGTTGCGGTGCGTGCCGAGCGCACCCTTCGGCGCCCCGGTCGTACCGCTGGTATAGAAGATCGTCGCCTCGTCGTCCGGCGCGATCCCGGCCGGCGGCAATGCCGTATCCGGCAGACGCGACCAGTCGTGCGGCGTGCCGATCACCTCCTCGAGCCGCTGCGTTCCGTCGGCGAGCGGGGTCGTCGCCCGCACGACGATGACGCGCTCCAGCGCGGGCAGATCGGCATAGAGCTCCTCCAGCCGCAGGTGCCGCTCGCCATCGACGATCAGCACCCGTGCTCCCGAATCGCGCAGGCCGTATTCCAGCTCGGCGCCCGTCCACCAGGCATTCAACGGGACGATGATCGCGCCGATGGCGACGGCGGCGAAGAAGGCGACCGGCCATTCGGGCAGGTTGCGCATCGCCAGCGCGACGCGGTCGCCCTTGCCGATGCCGAGCGCCACCAGATGCGCCGCGAGCACCGCGGCGGCACGATAATGAGATTCGTAGCTCACCCGCTCGTCCTCGTAGATGACGAACAGGCGATCGGCGTGGCCACGACTCGCCTCGAGCAGGAAACGCATCGTCGGCGGCGCGTTCTTCCAGACGCGGGTCGGGACGCCGCGGATGTCGACCTCGTCCATCTCGAACTTCGCGCCGGAGGCGGTCAGCAACGCCTGTACCTGGGGCATCGCCATGGCCGGCCATGACGGCGGCAGGGCCACGATCGGTTCGCTTGCCAAGTCAGCTTCCTCTCAATCGGTGAGCGCCGGGCTTAAACCCGTGTTTCGATGAAAGGTTACTGTTGATTCCGCCGGCGCTCAAGGCAATAGACGGAGAAAGTTAGAAATCGGGGTATGGCAGAGGATGACCGACACGGATGTTCGCGCACGGGGCTTCGATGCCGGTCGGCTGAGTGCGATCGATGCGTTCCTGAAGGCGCGCTATCTCGACACCGGCCTGCTGCCGAACGCCCAGCTGCTGATCGCGCGGCACGGCGACGTCGTGCACTTCTCACATCAGGGCGCCGCGCGCGAGGATGGGCCCGCGATCGACGAAGGATCGCTGTTCCGCATCGCCAGCATGACCAAGCCGATCACCTCGATCGCGTTCATGATGCTGGTCGAAGAGGGCAAGGTGGCCGTCGACACGCCGGTTCATCACGTGCTGCCGGAGTTCAAGGGGCTGGGCGTGTATAACGGTGGCGGCGGCGGCGTTCCGTTCGTCACGCGGCCGACGACCGAACCGATGCGGATGCTCGACCTGCTGCGCCACACTTCGGGGCTGACTTATGGTTTCCAGAACAGGTCCAACGTCGATGCCGCCTATCGCGAATCGAAGATGGAGAGCTGGCACGGCAACCTCGACCTCGACGGGTTCGTCGCCGCGCTGGGCAAGCTGCCGCTGGAATTCTCGCCCGGCGAGGGCTGGAATTATTCGGTGTCGACCGACGTGCTCGGCGCGGTGGTGGAACGGGTGTCGGGGCAAACGCTGGATGGGTTCTTCCACGACCGCATCTTCGCACCGCTCGGCATGCACGACACCTTCTTCCAGGTGCCTGCCGACAAGATCGACCGGCTGACCGATTGCTACACGCTGGCGGAGAACAAGGGCCGGGTCCTGTACGACCGCGGCGAGGCGAGCGCATGGTCGCGGCGGCCCCGGTTGCTGTCGGGCGGTGGTGGACTTGTATCGACGGCGCTCGACTATCATCGCTTCTGCCGGATGTGCGAATCGGGCGGAACGCTCGACGGCGTGAGGATCATCGGGCGCAAGACGCTCGACCTGATGCGGATGAACCACCTGCCGGGCGGCAAGGACCTTGCCAGCCTGTCGCGGTCGTTGTTCAGCGAGACGCAGAATGCCGGCACCGGCTTCGGGCTCGGCTTCGCGGTGACACAGGACGTCCCCCGAACGATGATGCCGGGATCGCAGGGCGAATATTATTGGGGCGGCATGTTCTCGACCGCCTTCTTCATCGACCCGGTCGAGCAACTGCACATGGTGTTCATGACACAGCTGAGCCCGTCCGGGCTTTACCCGATCCGGCGCGAACTGAAGACGATGATCTACGCCGCGCTGAACTGATCCCGTTTCGATTTCTGGAGTGATCCCATGACCTCGCCGATCCGTACCGAACGCCACGACGACGTCCTCGTCATCATTTCCGACAATCCGCCGGTCAACGCGCTCGGCGCGGCGGTGCGGCAGGGCCTGGAGGCGGCGATCAAGGAAGGCGTCGCGGACGATGCGATCGAGGCGATGGTGATCCGTTGCGACGGACGTACCTTCTTCGCGGGCGCCGATATCACCGAATTCGGCAAGCCGATGCAGGAGCCGGGCCTGCCCACCGTCGTCGACATGATCGAGGCATCGACCAAGCCGGTCGTCGCGGCGATCCACGGCACGGCGCTGGGCGGGGGCTGCGAGGTTGCGCTCGGCTGCCATTATCGTGTCGCCGTGCCGTCCGCGAAGATCGGAACGCCCGAGGTGAAGCTCGGCCTGCTGCCCGGCGCCGGCGGCACGCAGCGGATCCCGCGCATCGCCGGCGTGCGGATGGCGCTGGAGATGACGGCCAAGGGCGATCCGATCCCGGTGAAGAAGGCACTCGAGGCAGGGCTGATCGACCGGATCGTCGGCGAAGACAGCCTGGAAGCGGACGCGATCGCCTTTGCCCGCGAGATGAAGACCGTGCGTCCGATCCCGCGCGCATCGGAGAAGGAGGTGAAGGCCGATCCCGAAGCGGTCGAGGCGTTCAGGAAGGAAAACGGCCGCCGCTTCCGCGGCTTCGATGCCCCTGCCGCGAACATCGCCTGCGTCGTCAAGGCGACCGAGGTGCCGTTCAACGAGGGCATCGCCTTCGAACGGCAGGAGTTCATGAAGCTGATGATGGGCACGCAATCCGCTGCCCAACGCCACATCTTCTTCGCCGAGCGTCAGGCGGCCAAGATCGACGACGTGCCCGCCGACACGGTGCGCCGTCCGATCCAGCGCGTCGGCGTGATCGGCGCCGGCACGATGGGCGGCGGTATCTCGATGAACTTCCTCAGCGCCGGTATCCCGGTGACGATCGTCGAGATGCAGCAGGACGCGCTGGATCGCGGCGCGGGTACGATCCGCAAGAATTACGAGGCGACCGCCGCCAAGGGCCGGATGAAGCCGGAGCAGGTCGAGGCGGCGATGGGCGCGCTGAACCCGACGCTGGATTTCGCCGCGCTTGCCGACTGCGACCTCATCATCGAGGCGGTGTACGAGAATATGGACGTGAAGAAGGAGATCTTCACCCGTCTGGACGGCATCGCCAAGCCGGGCGCGATCCTGGCGTCGAACACCTCCTACCTCAACATCGACGAGATCGCCGCCTGCACGAAGCGCCCGCAGGACGTGGTCGGCATGCACTTCTTCTCGCCTGCCAACGTCATGAAACTGCTGGAGGTCGTACGCGGCGAGAAGACCGCGCCTGACGTGCTGGCGACGGTCATGGACCTCGCGAAGAAGATCAAGAAGGTGGCGGTCGTCGCGGGCGTCACCTATGGCTTCATCGGCAACCGCATGCTGATGCCGCGCCAGGTGGAGGCGAACAAGCTGCTGCTTGAGGGTGCGACGCCGGAGCAGATCGATCGCGTGCATGTGGCGTTCGGCATGCCGATGGGTCCGTTCCAGATGGCCGATCTGGCCGGCGTCGATATCGGCTGGCATCGCGATCCCAACCGGATCGAGAACGTCCGCGACGCGCTCGCCGCGGAAGGACGCTGGGGACAGAAGAAGCAGGCCGGCTTCTACGATTATGACGAGAAGCGCACTCCCTCCCCCAGCCCCCGCGTCGCCGAGATCATCGACGAATGGCGCGGCAAGACCAACACGCCCCAGCACGACGTGACCGACGAGGAAATCGTCGAGCGGACGCTGTACCCGATGGTCAACGAAGGCGCGCTGATCCTGGAGGAAGGCATGGCGCAGCGCGCGTCGGACGTCGATGTGGTGTGGATCTACGGCTATGGCTGGCCGGTCTACCGCGGCGGGCCGATGTTCTGGGCGAAGACGGAGGGATATGACAAGGTCGTCGCAGGCCTCGAGAAGCACGGCTTCACGGTCGCGCACAGCCTGAAGTCCGGCACGATCAAGTGATTGCGGCCCATCGCTGACGTCATGACCGAGCTGTCCGCCCTCGCCACCGCCGCCGCCATCCGGGCGGGCGATCTTACCGCGGTCGCCGCCTGCGATGCGGCGATCGCCCGAATCGAGGCACGCGACGGGCCGATCAACGCCGTCGTCGTACGCGACTTCGACGCGGCGCGTGCCGCGGCGGCGGCGCTGGACGCGGCGGGGCCGGACGATCGGCCGCTGTTCGGCGTGCCGATGACGGTGAAGGAAAGCTTCGACGTCGCGGGCCTGCCGACCACCTTCGGGTTCGAGGCCCATCGCGATCATCGCGCCCGCGCCGACGCCGTGGCGGTGGCCCGGCTGAAGGCGGCGGGCGCGGTAATCCTGGGCAAGACCAACGTGCCGCCCGGGCTTGCCGACCTGCAATCGGACAATCCGGTGTACGGGCGGACCAACAATCCTCACCGGCACGACCGGGTTGCGGGTGGATCGTCGGGCGGATCGGCGGCGGCGCTGGCGAGCGGCATGGTGCCGCTGGAGATCGGATCCGACATCGGCGGGTCGATCCGGGTGCCAGCGCATTTCAACGGCATCTGGGGGATGAAGACGACATTCGGCGCGCTGTCGCGGGATGGTCATTATTTTCCCCGCACCGACGGCCATGCGGGTCCGCTGTCGGTGATCGGGCCGCTCGCGCGGAACGCGGACGATCTGGCGGTGGCGCTCGACGTGCTGGCCGACGTGCCGCTGCCGCGTGCGCGGTTCGCGACGGCGCGAGGTTTGCGCCTGCTGATGCTGGACAGCCATCCGCTCGCACCGGTTCAGGCATCGATCCGGGCTACGGTCGCGCGGCTGGGCCAGGCGTTCGAACGCGAGGGCGCGACCGTGTCGTGGCGAAGCGACGCGCTGCCCGACCAGGCGGAGCAATTCGCGCGCTACATGCGGCTGCTCGCGGTCGCGATGGCGCGTGGTGCGCCGTCCGCCGATGGCGTGCAGGCGTCGCTGCCCGAATGGTTCGCGATGCTGGACGAGCAGGCGCGGACGGAACGCGCCTGGCGACGGCTGTTCGAGACGGTCGATGCGGTGATCGCGCCCGTGCTCGGCGTCACCGCCTTTCCGCACAGCGCTGTCGACCTGCGCCAGCGCACGCTGAGCATCGACGGGGTGGATGCGCCGTTCGCGATGCAGTTCGGCTTTCCGGGGCTGGCAACCTATCCCAATCTTCCGGCCTGCGCGGTGCCGCTCGGGAAGGACGACGAGGGCCTGCCGATCGGCTTGCAGATCATCACCGCGCATCACCGCGACCACGATGCGATCGCCATCGGCCGCATCGCACATGACATTTCGAGGAGCTGACCATGGCCGAGACCGCAGATCTGGAAACCTTTCGCCGCGACACCCGCGCGTGGCTGGCCGCAAATTGTCCGCCCGAGATGCGCGAGCCGGTGCGTTCCGACGCCGACGTCTGCTGGGGCGGACGCCATTTCCAGCCGTCGGTGCCGGCGCAGAAGGACTGGCTCGACCGGATGGCGGCGCGCGGCTGGACGGTGCCCGACTGGCCCAGTGCCTATGGCGGCGGCGGTCTGTCGCCGGCGGAGACGAAGGTGCTGCGTGAGGAAATGGCCGCTATCCGCGCGCGCAATCCGCTGAATTCCTTCGGCATATCCATGCTCGGGCCGGCTCTGCTGAAATATGGCACCGAGGAGCAGAAGCTGGAGCACCTGCCAAAGATCGCGCGGGGCGAGATCCGCTGGTGCCAAGGCTATTCCGAACCCAATGCCGGATCGGACCTCGCGGGGCTCGCCGCCAGCGCCGAGGATGCGGGCGATCATTACGTCGTCAACGGCCAGAAAGTGTGGACCAGCTATGCCGACAAGGCCGACTGGATCTTCTGCCTCGTCCGCACCAGCAAGGCATCCAAACAGGGCGGCATCAGCTTCGTGCTGTTCGATATGGAATCGCCGGGTGTCTCGACCAAGCCGATCCTGTTGATCAGCGGCTATTCGCCCTTCTGCGAAACCTTCATGGACAATGTGCAGGTGCCCAAGGCCAACCGCATCCATGACGAGAACAAGGGTTGGGACGTCGCGAAATACCTGCTCGGCCACGAGCGGGAGATGATCAGCGGCATGGGCCTGGGCGGTGGCGGACGCAATCCGCTGATCGAAGGGGCTATCGCGACGGTCGGGCTGGATCACGACGGGCGGCTCGCCGATCCGGTGCTGCGGACGCAGATCGCGCTGTTCGAAGTGCGGGCGAAGGCGTTCGCGGCGATGTCCGAACGGTTCATCGACGAGCTGAAGGCGGGGCGCGCCCATCCCGCCCAGCCCAGCATGATGAAATATGTCGGCACCGAGCTGAACAAGGATCGCCACGAGCTGATGATGGCGGCGGGCGGCTCCGATGCGCTGGAATGGGAGAGCGAGCGGTCGAACAGCGGCGCCGCGCCGCGCGCCTGGCTGCGGACCAAGGCAAATTCGATCGAGGGCGGCACCAGCGAGGTGCAGCTCAACATCATCGCCAAGCGCATCCTGGAGCTGCCGGGCGCCTGACCTGCCCCGTTCCTGCCCCGCACCAGCGCAGGCAGGAGCCCCGACCCAACAGCGGAGCGCGCGGAACCCGGGGTTCCGGCCTTCGCCGAACACGGACGATATCATGCCATTGTACCTCAACGACGAACAGACGATGCTGCGGGATACGGCGAAGGACTTCGTCGCCGAGCATGCGCCGGTGTCGCACCTGCGCGCGCTCCGTGACGCGGACGACGCGACCGGGTTCAGCCGCGACCTGTGGAAGCAGTTCGCCGAAATGGGCCTCAATGGTATCCTGATCGGCGAGGATCACGGCGGTCTGGGCCTGGGCCATGTCGAGGCGGGCGTCGTGCTGGAGGAGATCGGGCGCAACCTCACCCCTTCCCCCTTCCTCACCACCGCGGTGGCGGCGGTCGCTGCGCTCAAGGGCTCGGCGCAGGCGGAACGCTGGTTTCCCGGCATTGTCGCCGGCGAGACGATCGCCGCGCTGGCGATCGACGAAGGCGCCAAGCATCGCGACGCGATCGGCCTGAAGGCGGAGCGATCCGGCAACGGCTTTCGCCTGACCGGGGCCAAGCAGTTCGTCACGCACGGCCATGTCGCCGACCTGCTCATCGTGGCGGCGCGCACCGCCGGATCGGCGAGCGATGCCGAGGGCGTGACGCTGTTCGTCGTGCCCAGGGATGCCGCAAACATGACGGCGACGCCGGAACGGCTGGCGGATTCGAGCCTTGCGTCGCGGATCGCGTTCGAGGGCGTCGAAGTCGATGCCGATGCGGTGATCGGCGAGGTCGATGCGGGACGTGATCCGCTCGGCCGCCTGCTGCGCGCCGGCCGGACCGGGGCGGCGGCGGAGCTGCTGGGTGTCGGCGGTGGAGCGATGGACATGACGGTCGGATATCTGAAGGAGCGCAAGCAGTTCGGCGTCGCGATCGGCAGCTTCCAGGCGCTGCAGCACCGCGCCGCGCACCTCTACAGCGAGATGGAGGTGGCCCGCGCGGCGGTGCTGAAGGCGCAGCAGCTGCTGGATACGGGCGCCGACGCGGACGACGCCGTGTCCGTGGCCAAGGCGATGACCGGCATGGCGACGACCCTGTCGGTGCAGGAAGGCATCCAGATGCACGGCGGCATCGGCATGACCGACGAATATGACATCGGCTTCTACATGAAGCGTGCGCGCGCGCTGGCCGAAATGTTCGGCGACGTCGGCTTCCATGCCGACCGGCTGGCGAAGGCGGCGGGCTATTGATGGCGGAGTTTCGCGAGCGGACGCCCGAAGAACTGGCAGCGGGCCTCGTCGCGTTGCTCGACGTCGAGGAGATCGACGTGGACCTGTACCGGGGACCGCGCAATCCGGGCGGCCGCGGCCGCGTTTTCGGCGGACAGGTGATCGCCCAGGCCCTGCAGGCGGCGCAGCGTTCGGTCGACGGCAAGGACGCGCACTCGCTGCACGCCTATTTCATGCGGCCGGGCGACGAGAATTTCCCGATCATCTATCAGGTGACCCGCGACTTCGAGGGCAAGAGCTTCGCCACCCGCCGGGTGGT
>CAYQPM010000085.1:0-9858 GCA_964419295.1 uncultured Stakelama sp.
AGCATCACCGCCGAATCCTTGCCGACCGAATAGAGCATCACCGGGCGCTCGGCCTCGGCGACGACTTCGCGCATGATGTGAATGCTCTCGGCTTCTAGCCGCTGCAGATGGGTAAGCCCGGTCATGCCTGTCCAGATAAGCAGCCGTGCCGCGGATGCGACGAACTTATCCTATGGGTGGGCCCTAGTCCTCCTGCCGTCGCTCGACCGAATCGATCAGCACGCCGCCGACCATGAACACCGCGATCGGACAGCATGCGAACAGCAGCCAGCCGCCATAGCCGGGATATTGCTGGAGGTAATGCACCCCCCGCTCCACCGCGCCGAGGCCGAGCCCGTAAATCACGAGGAACGCCTCGAACTTCGTCTTGACCGTGAAGAGCCGCTTGATCCGTGTCCACATGACCGGGAGTTAAGCAAGCTGCGGGCCAATGGCGGAATTGCGCCGTCGTCGCCTTAAGGAGCAAGGTTAACCGTCAGGTAATCCGACAGGTCGAGCACTTCGAGCAAGGCTGCATGCGCGGCCTCCACGTCGCGAAGCAACGCCGGATCGGCCAGCGCACCGGGGTCGATCGCGACGGGCCAGCACCGTTCGACGACCGCCGCGATCCGGTCGAGCTTCGCCCGGTCGACCAGGAAGCGCGGATCGATCGTGGCGGGAGCGGCCACCACGCGCAGCCGCAGGCAGGCGGGGCCGCCGCCATTCGCCATCGACTGCGTGACGTCCACCGTTTCGACCCGTCGGATCGGGCCGTTGCCGTCGCGATGCGCCTGAAGCCACGCCCACACCGGAGCGTTCCGTCGGGCCTCTTCGGGCACGATCAGGGTCGGGCCGTCCGCCGTGGTGACGAGCTGCGCATTGAACAGGTAGGATGCGATCGCGTCGGCCAGGCTGACCGCGCTGGCCGGAACCTCGACGATCTCCACCTCGGGCAGCAGGCGGCGCAGGTCGGCGTAGACGCGGTCGCGGTCGACGAAGGCCTGTTCGTGCGCGAACAGCACGCGCGCGTCGGCGACGGCGACCACGTCGTTGTGGAACGCGCCGGCCGCGACCGCCTCCTCGGATTGTTCGACGAAGAGCGTGCGTTCCGGGTCGAGGCGGTGGGCGCGCGCGATCGCCTGGCTCGCCTGAAGATGCTGGCGCGCCGGGAAGCGGCCGCCGCGCACGGCGTAGACGAAGATCTCGACGCCGGGCGCATCGTGCGACGCCGCAAGCCGCATGTGGTTGGCGGCGCCTTCGTCTCCGAACGGCGCGGGGATCGGCCCATGGACGGCGAAGGCGCTGTCGGCGAATGCGGTGCGCAGCTGGACCAGCGTTTCCGGCCATTCATGGCTCCGATGCGGCATCGTCACCAGATTGGCGACCGTCAGGTGGCAGCGCCCGTCCGCAGTGTCGGCGGCAGGCGAGACCGTGGCCGCGTTCGCCGCCCACATCGCCGACGCCGACATCGCCTGCGCCTGCAACACGGCGGGCGCGCTCGCATGGTCGGCGGCGAGCGACGCCAGCCAGCGATGGTTGGGCCGCCGGTGCGGCAGCAGCACGCCCTGCGTCAGGCCGAGCGCCAGCGCGGCGCGCATCTTGTCGATGCCCTGCAACGCCGCGGCGCGGGGGTGAGACACCTGTCCGGCATGTGCGGTCGCGGCAAGGTTGCCGGCCGACAGTCCGGCGTAATTGTGGCTGGGGCCGACGATGCCGTCGAAGTTGATCTCGGTCGTCATGGCGGTCACCATCGCGGCACCGTGAGCACGATCTCGTCCTCTGAAACGCCCAGCGCATCGGCACAGGCGCGCGACAGGACGATGCCATCGCCGACCGGGCGGACCAGGCCATAGGCGCAACGGAAGTCGCCGAGGTGCCCGACCGCGACCAGCGATTCGGTGCCGCCGTCATTGTCGATCGCGACGATCGGCTGCGCGCGCGAATCGGCGATCGTCCGCACCTGATCGGTGCGCGCGGTCATCGTCGGACCGCCGTCGAAGATATCGACGTAGTTTTCGTAGTGGAAACCCTCGTTCTCCAACATCCGCATCGCGGCACGGCCGCTGGGATGCGGCAGGCCGATCACCGATCGCGCCGCGTCCGACAGCATCGCGGTATAGATCGGATGCTTGGGCATCAGGTCCGCGATGAACTGATGGCCGTTGATCGCATTGAACTGATCGGCGTCCTGGAAATTCATCCCGAAGAAACGGCCGGCGAGCCCGTCCCAGAACGGAGACCCGCCCGCTTCGTCGATGATGCCGCGCAATTCGGCCAGGATGCGATCGGCGAAGCGGGCGCGGTGTGCCCGGATGAACAGGTAGCGGCTGCGGGCGAGCAACAGGCCCAGCCCGCCGGCGCGCTCGCCGGGGTGCAGGAACAATCCGCCGACCTCGCACGCGCCCTCCAGGTCGGTGGTCAGCGCCAGCATCTCGGCCCGGAAGGTGCGCTCCAGCTGCTTGCTGTGCTGCGTCAGCGTGCCGAGCCGGTAGCTGTAGAAGGGATGCTGCTGCCCGACCTGCGTGAACAGCTGGCAGGTGCCGCGCACCTCGCCCGTCGCGCTGTTCTCCAGCATCAGGACGAACGCTTCGTCCATCACGGTGTCGACATCGCGGGCGAAAGCCGCATCGCTGCGCTCCAGCTTGGCGGCCAGCGCACGTCGGTCGGGTGGCAGGTTGGTGAACCCGCCCCCGGTCAGCTTCGCCATTTCGTACAGGTAATGGAGGTCGCCGGCCTGTGCGGCCCTGATCCTGAAGGTCATGCCCGTCCTCGTGCCGCGATGCGGCTGATGGTGAGTGCCGACAAGGCGGCGCGTTCGGCCAGGCTGTCGACGATCATGAATTCGTCGGCCGAATGGATCGCGCCGCCCCTTACGCCCATGGTGTCGATGACCGGCACACCGGCAGCGGCGATGTTGTTGCCGTCGCACACCCCGCCGGTGTCGCGCCAGCCGATCGCTATCCCCAGATCGGCGCCGGCCTCCGCTACCAGGTCGAACAGCCGCTGCGCCTCGGCATCGATCGGCTTGGGCGGGCGATTGAAGCCGCCGTGCACCTCGACCGATACGTCATGCCTTTCGCGCACGTCGTCTGCTGCGGCGTCGATGGCGGCCGCGGCGCGCGCGATGTCTTCGGCACCCTTGGGACGAAAGTTGACGCGCAGGATGGCAAGGTCGGGCACCACGTTGTTCGGCCCGCCGCCGTCGATCCGCGCCGGGTTCACCGCGAGCCCCGGCCCGCCGGTCGCGGCCAGTTGCACCGCCAATGCGGCAGCGGCGACGATCGCGTTGCGTCCCTCTTCGGGATTGCGGCCCGCATGGGCACTGCGTCCGCGCACGACGATCGAGAAATTGCCGGTGCCGCCCCGCGCGCCGGCAAGCGTCCCGTCGGCGAGCGCGGGTTCGTAGGTCAGCGCCGCCACCTTGCCGCGCGCAGCCTGCGCCAGCAGCGGGGCGGACGACAGCGATCCCGTCTCTTCGTCCGCGTTGATGACGACCTCATAGCCGATGCCGGTGCCCTGCGCCTCCACCGCCGTCAGCGCGGCGAGCATCACGGCTAGGCCACCCTTCATGTCCGCCGTTCCCGGACCGTTGAGCGTGCCGTCGTCGCGGAACGTCAACGTCTGGAACGGGTGATCCGATGGATAGACGGTGTCCATATGCCCGGTCAGCAGCATCTGCACCGGCGCCTGCGGCCGCACGCGCAGGTGGAGGTGCCGGCCATGGTCGAGCGCGGAGATGCGCCCGTCCGCGCCCACCGCCTCGACCGGGGCAGGATCGATCAGCGCGATCTCCCCCGGCAGCACCGCAAAGGCGTTGGCGAGCAGATCCGCCATCGCGCCGACGCCGGCCATGTTGCGGGTGCCACTGTTCACCGCTGCCCAGTCCTGCGTCTGGCGTAGCATCGATGCCTGGTCGATCGTTGCGACCAGGCTGCGGTCCCCTGCTGACATCCCTCTCATCGTCGCACGCTAGCCCAAGCGGGTGGGCGAGGGAATGGGATCAGAAGCTGTACACCAGCGAGGCGCGGCTGGTCGTGTCGGTGGAGACCGACCCTACCGGCGGCGTGCTCTCGAACTGCACGTTGTAGGACACCGCCGCCGACAATGGCCCGATCAGCTTGGCGTTGAGCGACGTCGTGCCGCTCAACGTCGAATTGACGCTCTGCACATAGGCCGATGCATTCTGCGTCACCGACAGGCCGGGCAGCAGCCTCCAGTTGAAGGCCAGCGTACCGCGTGCGGCGACGTTGCTTTGTTCGGTCTGGTCGGTGAAGGCGGTCTGACGGAATGCAGGGCCCAGTTCGACATCGAGCCGGACCTTCGGGGTCTTGATCGCGCTGTACCCCACTCCGGTCGATGCCGAATAGCGGTTGTAGAAGCCGAGGAACCGGTCCGCTTCGTATTGCGCCGCGCCATAGACGTACAGGCGGTCGTCGATCTTGTAATTGGGTTCGTAGCTGGCGAGGTAGTGTTCGCGCGTCGTGATCCCGGCATTCTCCTGGTAATCCGCCTGCGCGTGGAACTTGTGCCGCCACTGCAGCCCCTCGCGGGTCAGGTCGAGCACCGCCGATCCGCCCTTGCTGTCCGTGTTGCCGGTCGTGATGTAGCCGCCCAGCTCGGCGCGCCCGCTCCACAGGTCGAACATGCTGGCCTGGCGGATCGTGGTCTGTCGCGCCTGCGCACGGTCGTTGCGCCATTTCTGCGCGATCGCCAGCACCGCATCGGCGCTCGCCGGATCGGCCAGCCGGGCGTATTTCACCACCACCGACACATCCGCGTCATTGCCGCTGTCCAAAGCGGCATCCAGCATCGAACGGATCGCCGCGGGGATCGGCACCTTGCTGTCGTCGGGCGCATCGACCGCGGTGTTGGCGAGCAGGAAGGGAGCGATGGCAAGGGGGAGGAGAGCACGCACGCCGCGTGCTCTACCCGCTGTGTCGGGTCACGAAACCCCCCTTTCGTTCAAGCCCCTTCGTCTGCGGCGAGGTGAGGCGCAAACGCGGCGAGCACGTCTTCGTACAGCGCCCGCTTGAAGGGCACGATCATCTCCGGCAGCGCGGCGGCATCGCTCCACCGCCATGCGCGGAATTCGCGATGCTCCGTCGCGATGTCGATGTCGCCATCGTCACCCAGAAAGCGAAACAGGAACCAGCGTTGGCGCTGTCCGCGCCATTTGCCCTTCCAGACCTTGGCGATCAGGTCGGGTGGCAGGTCGTAGAGGAACTCGCCCGGTGCCTCGGCGATCAGCGCGACCTTGTCCGGTGTCACGCCGGTCTCCTCGCCCAGCTCGCGCAGCGCTGCGGCATAGGCGTCCTCGCCGGGATCGATTCCGCCCTGCGGCATCTGCCACGCCTCCAGCGTCGTATCCACGCGCTGGCCGACGAAGACGCGGCCCTCGCGATTCATCAGCATCACACCGGCACACGGGCGATAGGGCAGGTCGGGAGCCGTCTCGTCAGGCAGGGTGGTCATCGGCCCGCCGCCTGCGCCATCACCCGCGCCGCCTCGGCTTCTGCAATGGCATCCTTCAATGCCGCAAGATAGCCGGCGACGTCGCCCTGACTCGACGGGATCGCCTTGCGCAGCGTGACGAAGCCATGGACGGTGCCGACCGCCTCGCGATACGTCACCGGAACGCCCGCCTGCACCAATGCGGCGGCATAGGCGCGGCCCTGATCGCGGATCGGGTCCAGGCTGGCCGTGACGATCACCGCCGGCGGCAAGCCCTCCATCTTTCCGATCAGCGGCGATCCGCGGCTGTGCGCGACATCCGCGGCATAGGCGTCGGCGAACCACAGCATCGTGTCGCGGGTCAGCAGAAACCCGTCGGCGAATTCGTCGAAGGACGGATAGGCCTTCGACGTATCCGCCGCGGGATAGATCGGCGCCTGGACGATCACGGGCACGCTCGCGGGCCGATCGCGCAGGTCCATTGCGGCGACGATCGCCAGCGTGCCGCCGGCGCTGTCCCCGCACAGCACCAGGCTGGTGATGCTCCTCCCGAGCGCCGCCGGACTGTCCGCGACCCAGCGCGCCGCCGCCTCGCAATCGTCCGGGGCGGCGGGCCAGCGATGTTCGGGGGCCAGCCGATAGTCGACCGAAACCACCGGCAGGTCGAGCACACGGGCGATCTCCGCGCAGAAACTGGCATGCGTGTCGACGGTCCCGATCACGAAGCCGCCGCCGTGGTAGAAGACCAGTGCCGGTCCGGGCTGGCGCGTCGCGCGGGCGTCGAACAGCCGCGCGGGAATGTCGCCTGCGGGTCCCGGTATCGCCAGATCCTGCTCGACCGCCAGTGCGCCGACCGGAAGGTCGGCGACATCCTTCATCGCGGTATAGACCTGCCGCGCCGCCTCCGGCGTCATCTGGTGGGTGCGCGGTCCCGGCATCGCGTTGAGGTAATCCAGGAATCCCCGCACGTCGGGGCGGACGTACGGCTGCGCCACGGCGCCGGGCACGGATTGGTCGGTCATGCAAACTCTCCATGGACGTGCTTGGGCGGCGTCCCTTGCCACCCTAATTAGGTGGGGTGATCGCAATCGTCCATCATCCCGCCTATGTCGCGCCCGCGCCGGCCCGATCCACCTATCGCTGGAACAAGAACGGCCTGATCCGCGACCTGCTGCGCGCCGAGGGCGAACGGATGACGTGGCATGTGCCCGATCCGATGCCGGCCCGCTGGCTGGAGGCGGTGCACGATCCCGATTACGTTGCCGAGGTGCTGGAAGCACGGGTGCCGGCGATCAAGACCCGTCGGATCGGTTTCCCGGTGACGCCCGAGGTCGCGGCGCGGGCACAGGCGGTGCCGGGCGGCACCTGGCTGGCGGCGCATCTGGCGCTGGAGCATGGCTTTGCGGCCAATACGGCGGGCGGCAGTCACCACGCGCTCGCCGACACGGGGGCGGGCTATTGCGTCTTCAACGATCTCGCCGTTGCCGCGGTACGGCTGATCGAGGAGGGCACGGTCGACCGTCTCGTGGTTGTCGACTGCGACGTGCACCAGGGCGACGGCACCGCGGCCTTGCTCGCCGGCCGGCCGGAGATCGCGACCTACTCGATCCATGCCGAAAAGAACTTCCCGGCGCGCAAGGCTCGATCGACGCTCGACGTGCCGCTCGCCGACGGGCTGGGCGACGACGCCTATCTCGCCACGCTGGAACAGACGCTGGCGCCGTTCCTGGCGGAGCATCGGCCACAGCTGATCCTGTACCAGGCGGGCGTCGATCCGTTCGCGGGCGATCGGCTGGGCCGGCTATCGCTGACGCTGGACGGACTGGCCCGGCGGGAACGGCTGATCGCCCGCGTCGCGGACGGGGTTCCGCTCGCCAGCACGGTGGGGGGTGGCTATGGCGACGACGCGCTTGAGATTGCGCGCCGGCACGTCGCCGCGATCCTGACGCTGGGGGAAGCGTTCGCGGCAGGGGTGCCATAGGTCGTCCGGAACTGCCCTGCGACGGCCGCCTCTTTCCCCCGCGCCGAACCTGCGGCATGAGCGCGCGCGACATGCCCAGGGACACCTTACAGCAGCGCGCGCTCGCCCCGCTCTTCCACCGCTTCCTCGACCGGATCGATGCCGGGCTGGAAAGCGGCGGGATCGAGGCGCGGCTGCCGGACGGCACGCACCGGCTGCTCGGCGGGCGCAAGCCGGGACCGGTGCCGATCGTGATGCTCCATCGCTGGCGGGCGCTGGTCCGGCTGGCGACCGGCGGATCGGTCGGCTGGTATCGCGCCTGGGCGGACGGCGACTGGTCGAGCCCCGATCCCGTGCCGCTGTTCGACCTGTTCATGCGCAACCGCCTGTCGCTCGCCGGCACCGCCCGTGCAGGCGGCCTCCCCCGACTGCTGCTACGCGCCTGGCACGCCCTCCGAAACAACGACAGAACCGGCGCAAGACGCAACATCTCCGACCACTACGACCTCGGAAATGATTTCTACCAACAATGGCTAGACCCCACCCTAACCTATTCGAGCGGGATTTTCGTTGCGGGCGAGGCACTTGAGCAGGCGCAGGCCCGCAAATTGGATGCCATCCTCGACCGAACTGGCACTGTACCTGGCGATGCCATTTTAGAAATTGGTTGCGGTTGGGGATCCTTTGCCGCGCGGGCGAGCGGGGCCGGGCGCAGCGTGCATGCGCTCACCCTCTCGACGGAGCAAAAAGCCGCGGTCGATGCGCGCGGACTGCAGGGCGTGACGGTGTCCCTGACCGACTATCGTGACGTCGTCGGCCAGTTCGATGCCGTGGTCAGTATCGAGATGGTCGAGGCGGTCGGCCAGCAATATTGGCCGGCTTATTGCGACACTCTGGCGCGGGTGCTGAAGCCGGGAGGGCGGGCCGCGATCCAGTACATCAGCATCGCGGACGATGTGTTCGACCGATATGCGCAGAGCGTCGACTTCATTCAGCGTTATGTTTTTCCTGGCGGCATGTTGCTGTCGGACAGTCGTTTTCGGTCGCTGTGTGAGGCACGCGGGCTGGCTTGGGCGGACCATGCGCGCTTTGGATTGGATTATGCGCAGACGCTGCGTCACTGGCGCGAACGGTTCGACAATGCGGACAAGGCAAATCGGCTGCCGCCACGTTTGGATGCGAGTTTTCGCGATCTGTGGCGTTATTATTTGATGTATTGCGAGGGCGGGTTTCGCGGTGGCGGAATCGACGTCGCGCAGGTCACTTTGATCAAGCGCTGATCGCACTCAGGCGAAGCTGAGAGGTTCTCCGCTTCACCCGCGCGTGAGAACGCCGGAATTTAGCCAACCCGCTCGCGATGGCCCGCCTGAAACCCCGCGATGGCGAGGGCGGCTATCCGCTCCGCGACGACCGCCGATGACTTTACCGAATTGGGGTTCTCGCCGGGATAAGCGCGCGCGCGCATTTTGGTTCGCGTAGCGCCGGGGTCAACGACCGCTGTACGGATGCCGCTGATCTCGCTCGTCTCGTCGCCGTAAGCGCCCAACATCGTTTCAAACGCGGCCTTGGAGGCGCCGTAGGCTCCCCAGTAGGCGCGAGGGTTGCGGCCGACGCTTGAGGTCACGCCGATCACCTTTGCGGAGGAAGCCTGGCGGAGCATCGCATCAAACGCCTGGATCATCGCGACCTGCGCACTGACGTTGAGCGTTAGAACCTGTGCCAGCTCCTTGGCATCAATTGCGGGCACCGCGGCAAGACTGCCGAGCATCGCAGCGTTGAGCACCAGTACGTCGAGTGCTTGCCAGCGTTCACCGACCGCCGACGCCAGCCGCGCGATGCTGTCGGTTTGTGTCAGATCCAGGGGTGCGATCGTGGCTGACCCGCCGGCGTCGAATATGGTCTGCTCGACGGCTTCCAGATCCTTGGCGGTGCGCGCGGTGAGCACGACATGCGCGCCCGCCGCGCCCAGGGCTATGGCGGTCGCCGCGCCGATGCCGCGGCTCGCGCCGGTTACCAGTGCGAGTTGATTTGCAAGAGGCTTCGTCATGGCCCGTTCGCTAGCCGCACACGGGTGAGACGGACAAGCGCTTAGTTGACCCGCTCTTCCAGCATGGCGAACTGATCGACCTCAGCGACGTCGTCGTGATCGGTGAGCGTCGTCGGATAGTCGCCCGTGAAGCAGGCATCGCAATACTTGGGCCGGATATCGGCCCGCTTCGCCTCTCCTAAGGCTTTGTAAAGTCCATCTATTGAGACGAAGGATAGGGTGTTGGCGTGGATGAAATCAGTCATGCCTCCTACGTCGTGCTTGGCTGCAAGCAATTTGGCGCGTTCTGGCGTGTCGACGCCGTAGAAACAGCTGTGGCGGGTCGGGGGCGAGGCGATCCGCATGTGCACTTCCGCCGCGCCGGCATCGCGCATCATCTGCACGATCTTGAGGCTGGTGGTGCCGCGCACGATCGAATCGT
>CAYQPM010000086.1:0-9735 GCA_964419295.1 uncultured Stakelama sp.
TCGGCGAGCGGGATGAACTTGACCGGCGAGACGTTGCCGAACTGGGCGCTCTGCCAGCGCAGCAGCGCCTCGAACCCCTTGAGGTTGCCGGTGCCGGCATCGACCACCGGCTGGTAATGAAGGTGCATCTCGCCCTTTTCGAGCGCCTGCCGCAAAGCCATCTCGAGGACGCGGCGTTCCTCCGCCTGGACATGCAGTTCGGGCTCATAGGCGTGGTAGACGCCGCGGCCCGCATCCTTGGCGCGATACAGCGCCAGGTCGGCGGACCGGATCAGCATCTCGGCCGTCCGTCCGTCCCGCGGCCCGACCGCGAGCCCGACCGAAGCCCCGATATACAGCGTATGCGAATCGATCTCGTACGGGCGGGACAGCGTTTCGATGATGCGCCGCGCGAGATCTTCCACCGTGGTGGTGTTGCTGGCGTCGCGCACGACGACGGCGAATTCGTCGCCGCCCAGGCGGCCGCAGGTCTCGTTGTCGCTCATCAACTGCGCCAGCCGTTCCGAAACGCGGCCGAGCAGCCGGTCGCCGATCGGATGGCCGAGCGTATCGTTGACCGCCTTGAACCGGTCGAGGTCGATCATCATGAACGCGCAGCGACCGCCCCATTTTTCGGCATCCGCCATCGCACGGGCGAGCGTCTCGTTCACCATCAGGCGGTTGGGCAGGCCCGTCAGCGTATCGAAGCGTGCCATGCGATTGATCTTGTCGGCGGAGGCGCGCTGCTCCGTCACGTCCGAACCGACGCCGCGGAACCCGCAAAAGGCACCGGACTCATCGAAGCGCGGGCTTGCGGCCAGCTCCCACCAGCGCTCCTCGCCGTTGACGTAGACCGGCAGGCGCAGATCACGGAAGCTCTCCCGCGACTTCAGCTTCTCGGCGAGGTTGCGCAGGCCGGGGGTGAATTCGCCCGATTCCCACGTCGGTCCGGCCAGGATCTGGAGGAACGGCTTGCCCTCGATCGTCAGCGGATCCAGCCCGCAGGCATAAGCGAAGCGGGGCGATGCCTTGATGACGCGGCGCGCGGTATCGGTTTCCCACAGCCAGTCGGCGTTGGTTTCCTCGAACTCGCGCAGCAGCAGGCTGACGGTCTCGTCGCGCTCCGCCAGCGCCATCTGGCTGGCGCGGATCACGACCAGCCCGCGGGCGCGGGTGAGGCACCCGACGATCAGCAGCATGGTGAACAGCGAGGTCGCCGAGGCGGCGGCATAGCTGCCCGTGACGATCAGCCGGCCGGTGACGACCAGCCCCAGGCCGCCGACGAAGGCGATCGTCGCCATCGCCAGCGGCGCCATCGCCACGACGCCCGCGGTCATCAGCACCGACAGGATCATCCACATGACATAGGCGCTGTTCGATTCGGCCGTCGCGTTGAACAGCAGGCACGGCACCGCCCAGGCCGCCGCGAGCGCGACGCCTTCCAGCGCGGTCGTGCGAACGTCGGCCTGGGTCGCATAGCCGCCGTCACGATGGCGCGTACCGAGGCGACGGATCGCGACGCCTACCGACACGATGCCGACCAGCACCGCCCAGCCGCCCAGCATCATATGCGACACGTGAGTCGCATAGACCGACACCGTCGCCGCCGCGCCGATCAGGTTGGCGGCGAGCAGGAACAGCGCCATGCGGCGTCCCGCCGCGAGCTGGGTCGAACGGATTCGCGCCCATTGCGCGGCATCGGCCCCGTCGCTCAGGCCGAGCAACTGGGAAAAGCGGATCGCGTTCGGATCCGAGGCGGGCGGGCTATCGTTACTCACGGCAGCGAAAGTACCCCGCCGAAGTTGACGGATCGTTATGCCGCGGCCGGATTCCTCATGCCGCGAAGGCGTAGGGCTTGATGTCGCCGCTGAGATACAGATTGCGTGCCTTCGCCCGGCTGAGCTTGCCCGAACTGGTGCGCGGCAGCGTGCGCGGCGGGATCAGTTCGATGACGCAGTTCATGCCCGTGACCGATCGCACCCGCTCGCGAATTTCTTCGCGCAACCGCTGGCGTTCCGCCTCGTCGCTGCTGCGGCATTGCACCAGCACCGCCGGCGTTTCCTCGCCGCCGGGCGTGGTGATGGCGAAGGCGGCGATGTCGCCGGCCTTGAAGCCGGGCAGCTGTTCGACCGCCCATTCGATATCCTGCGGCCAGTGGTTCTTGCCATTGACGATGATCATGTCCTTGGCGCGGCCGACGATATAGATGTAGCCGTCCGACATATAGGCCATGTCGCCGGTATCCAGCCAGCCGTCGACCAGGCAGGCGTCCGTCGCCGCCTGATCGCGGAAATAGCCGACCATCACCGACGGACCCCTGCACCACAATTTGCCGATCGCGCCGTCGGGCAGCGGCGTGCCGTCCTCTTCGCGGATCTCGACCGCCATGTCGCGCACCGGCTTGCCGCAATTGACGATGGCGCGGAAGCGCTGCGGGCGCGGCCCGTCGTTGGCGGCGATCGAGTCGCCGCCGCCCGACAGCTGCGTTTCCTCGACCAGTTCCACGCGGATGCCTTCGCCCGGCGGCATCAGCGACACCGCCAGCGTCGCCTCGGCAAGGCCATAGCTCGGCAGGAAGGCGCTCGCCTTGAACCCGGCGTCGGCGAACGCATCGACGAACGCCTGCATCACGTCGGGACGTATCATGTCGGCGCCATTGCCAGCGACCCGCCAGCGGGACAGGTCGAACCGCTCGCTCGCCTTGGTTTGCGACGACATGCGGCGCGCGCAGATGTCGTAGCCGAAGGTCGGCGAATAGCTGAGCGTGGTGCCGTCGTGCCGGCTGATCATGTCGAGCCAGGCGAGCGGACGGCGCGCGAAATCCTCGGTCTTGAGATAGTCGGTCGAGACCTGGTTGGCGATCGGCGACAGGAAACAGCCGACGAGGCCCATGTCGTGATACCAGGGCAGCCAGCTGATGCAGCGATCCGTGCCGTCCGCCGCGATCTCCATGCCGTGGCTGTGCGCCGCCAGATTGTTGAGCAGTGCGTGATGGGTCACCGCGACACCGTGCGGAAAGCGGGTCGAACCGCTGGAATATTGCAGATAGGCGATCGCCTGTCCGTCCGCCCGCGGCAATGCGGTTTCGGGCGCGGCGCGGGTGGCGAATTCGGACCAGTCGATCCCCTCGACGCCGGCGAGGCGGGCCGCCTCGTCCGCCATGGCCGCCAGTTCGGGCGGGAAGATCAGCATCCTGGGGTCGCAGCTCGACAGCTGGACCCGCAGCTGCTCGATGTACGAATCGCGCCCGCCGAACGACGTCGGCAGCGGCAGCGGCACCGGCCAGGCGCCCGCATAGACGGTGCCGAAGAACAGTGCGGCGAACTCCGCACCCGTTTCCGCGACCAGCGCGATCCGGTCTTCGGGCCGTACGCCGGCCGCGATCAGGCGATGTGCCATGGCGATGGCGTCGCTGCGCAGTTCGGCAAACGGATAGGCGCGGGCGAGCGCGCCACGCGCGTCGTGGAAGTTCAGGCCACGCACGCCGCCGGCGGCATAATCCAGCGCTTCGCCCAGCGTCGCGAAATCCGCATAGCGGCGCGGCAGGGCATCCAGCGTCGGCGTGGAGGTCGGCGTCAGCGCGGACTGGTCGTTCATGAAATATCCTGTTCGCTGGCCGCGACCCGCGGCTGTCGTAATGTTACCGTATAACGCACGATCGGCGTTCTAATTCCGGTGGCAGTGTGGCAACAACATGGCCGTGCGCGGCGACACCCAAAACGAACGGCGATCCGAACGCCGCCCGCCGCCGCCGCTCGATGCCGCCGCGCTGGATCGGCTGGCGCTCCGCTATGTCGAACGGTTCGCCACCACGCGCGGCAAACTCGCCGATTACCTCCACCGCAAGATCCGCGAACGGGGCTGGGACGGCGATCCCGCCGATCCGCACACGCTGGCGCAGCGGATGGCCGATCTCGGCTATGTCGACGACCGCCTATACGCCGAAAGCAAGGCCGCCGCGATGGGGCGCAAGGGGCTCGGCGCGCGGCGGGTGACGATGGCGTTGCGCCAGGCGCATATCGACGCGAGCGACGCCGAACGGCTCGCGCCTGCGATCCGCGACCAGGCGCATGCCGCCGCGCTGACCTTCGCGCGCCGCAAGCGGATCGGGCCATTCGGCGCGGCCGGCGCGGACCGTGCGGTGCAGGAACGTCAGCTTGCCGCAATGGTGCGCGCGGGCCACGATTTTCGACTGGCACGCCGCATCGTCACCGCGGTCAGCGAGGAAGATCTGGCCGATTCGTGGTAAACGGTTCTTTCGCAATTGCAGCAGCGGCGAATGGTGCTAGCGTACCTGCAACAGGGGTGCAGTGATGCGTAGCGAGCCGCGACGTGAGGGCGACGAGCGCGACGACGGGATGTCGCCCGGCGAACGGAGCGCCGTGGATGGCGTTCCCGTGCAGGATGACGGCGCGATCCCGGTCGCCGGTGTGGTCAAATGGTTCGATGTCACCCGCGGTTTCGGCTTTGCGGTCGCGGACGATCCGACGCTCGGCGATGTGCTGATTCATTTTTCGGTGCTGCAGTCGCATGGCCGCCGCAGCCTGCCCGAAGGGGCACGGGTGGAAACATTGTCGGTGCAGCGCGGTCGAGGCTTCCAGGCGCGCGAGGTGCTGACGATCGACCTCAGCAACGCGGTCGAAGAGGTCGCCCGGCCGCCGCGCACCATCGACCGGACCGATCCGGTCGCGCTGATCGATAGCGCCGGGGATTTCGAACCGGTGACGGTGAAGTGGTTCAACCGGCTGAAAGGCTATGGTTTCCTGGTCCGCGATACCGATGGCAGCGACGTGTTCGTCCATATGGAGACGCTGCGCCGCGCCGGGATCGCCGCAATCGAGCCGGATCAGCGGCTGCGTGCCCGCATCTCCGATGGCCGCAAGGGGCCGCTTGCCGTGGTGGTGGAGGAATAGGCGCGTGATCGCAACGACAAGGCTCGCGGCGGCGGCGCTGCTCGCGGTGCTGGGTGGCTGTTCGGGTCAGGGCGGATCGGCCGACGGCAGTGCCGACGCGGCACAGGGGCAGGCTGCCCGTATCGCGGTGACGATCGCCGGCGCCAACGGCCGCCACGTGTTCGATGTCGAGCGCGCCGTGACGGTGGCGCAACAGGCGCAGGGCCTGATGTACCGCACCGACCTGAAGCCCGATGGCGGCATGCTGTTCTATCCCTATCCGCCGGAAGGGGGTGCCCCGCGCGAGGCGAGTTTCTGGATGAAGAACACGCCGACTCCGCTCGACATCCTGTTCATCCGTGCCGACGGAACGATCGCGACGCTGGCGGAGAACACGTTGCCCTATTCACAGGCCGAGGTGAAATCCCGCGAACCGGTGAGCGCGGTGCTGGAACTGGTCGGCGGCCGCGCGGCCGAACTGGGCATCGCGGAAGGCGACAGGGTCAGCTGGGCAAAGTGACGCGGCGGGGGCCGCTCCGCGATGCCCGGCCGGCTTCGCGAGCGGGCGTTCCTTGCATCGTCCATCATCGCCTGCCGCCTGGGATCCACGGCCGCGTCCTTTCGCCGCCAGTGCGACTTTCGTGACTTTCGGCAATGCCGCCCCGGCCGCGCGGCGCGAATCTCGTCGATCGCCGGTTGAAGGCCGCGTGGTAGACGGGTAAGCGCGAAGGCATCATGGGCATCAACCTCAATCCCTTCACCTGGTGGAACGGCGCATCCTGGGGCACGATGCTCTACGGCCTGCGCGGCATGAAGCAGATGGGCACCGATTCGATCGGCAACGCCTATTTCGAAGGGGGCCAGGACACCAACGGCCGTGCTCGCCGCTGGGTGATCTACGAAGGTGCCAACGATGCCAGCCGGGTGCCGCCCGAATGGTTCAGCTGGCTGCACCATCACATCGACGATGTGCCGGATCGCGCGCTGCCACCGGTGCGTGCCTGGCAGAAGCCGGCGGTGCCCAACATGACCGGTACGCCACTGGCCTATCGCCCGTCGGGATCGCTGGAAAAGGGCGGCAAGCGCGCGGCCGCGACCGGCGACTACGAAGCCTGGACGCCGGAAGGGTGACGCGACGCTGGCTCGCTGCCGGCGTGCTGCTGGTGGTGCTGGGGCTGGCCGGCGTCTTCGGCTACCGGGCGCTGCATCGCCCGTCGCCGAATGGGCAGGCGGTGGCCGCGCAGGATATCGCCGCCGACGGGGCGGACAAGGGCGATACGATCGAAACCGTCGCGACCTCTGACGTCGCGGTGCCGACCGGCGGTACGCCGATGGCCGAACGGGTCGCGGTCGTCGGACTGCTCAACAAGCGCAACGGCGTCAGTCGCGAGGTCACGTTGAAGCCGGGGCAGGCGGTGCGGGTGGGCGATGCCATTATCCGCCTGCGCGCCTGCGAACAGACCGCACCGTGGGAACAGGATCGCCTGACCGGCGCCTTCGTGCAACTCGATGTGCGGGGCAGCGACCGGCATTGGCGACGCGCCTTTTCAGGCTGGCTGTTCAAGGAACGGCCGGCGCTGAACGTCGTCCAGCACCCGGTTTACGACGTCTGGACCAAAAGCTGTGCGATGAGCTGGCCGGACACCGGGCCCGACACGACCGTGCTGGGCGGCGGTGGCGAAGGCGCAACGCGATCGAGCGCCAAAAAGTCGCCGGCAGCGGACGACGGCGACGCTCCGGAGGCGGATGAGCCGATCGCACCGGCCAGCGCGCCGGCAAGCAACACGTTGTAATCCGCTTTGCTCACCTCGATCGCGCCGAGCGATGCGAGGTGTGGCGTCTGGAACTGGCAATCGAGCAGTTCGAAGCCGCCGACCTTGAGCCGGGCGACCAGCCAGGCGAGCGCGACTTTCGAAGCGTCGGTGCGGCGGCTGACCATCGATTCGCCGAAAAAGGCGCGACCCAGCGCCAGGCCATACAGGCCGCCGACCAGCTCGTCCCCCTCCCAGCATTCGATCGAGTGGGCGAACCCGAGCCGGTGCAGCGTGGTGAACGCCTGTTCGATGCCGCCGTTGATCCAGGTTTCGGGCCGATCCGCGACGCTGTCGGCGCACAGCCGGATGATCCGTTCGAACGCGTCATCAGCGGTGACGCGGAAGCGATCCCGCGCGATCGTCTTCCTCAACGACTTCGACAATCGAAAGCCGTCGAGCGGCAGGATGGCGCGGCTACGCGGTTCAACCCAATAGACGCTGTCCGCGTCGCGGTGATCCGCCATCGGAAAGACGCCGACCGCATAGGCGCCGAGCAACACTTGCGGGTCCAACATCTCCATTGCGGGCGCAAGGTGGCGTGCCGAACGCGGCGTGGCAAGATGGGCTCAGCGCGTCAGGCGTCGCTCGACCATGGTCCAGAGATGCGAAAACGCAGCGGCGGCAGGCGACCGCGGCGCATAGGTGGCGACCGGCGCACGGTGATCCGCCATCGCCTCGACCGCGCTCGCCATCGGTACGATCGGCCAGTCGGGCTGCGCCGCCAGCGCATCGGCATGCAGGCGCCGGCGGCGATCGACCATCATGTGGACGGGCAGCACCGGCACCTTGCCGCCCAGGTGGCGCACCACCTCGTCATGCGCGCGCTGCGCCAGCGGGGACGGGATGACCGGCAGCACGATGATGTCCGCGGCGCGGATCACCTGTTCGCTGGTTTCCGTCAGGCCGGGCGGGCAATCGAGCAGCACGTGGTCGTAATCGCCCAGTCCGTCGATCAGGCGGTCGAGCCGCCGCCGCTTGCCTATGTCGTGCAGCAACACGTCGAGCGTGCGCAGCGACGCGTCGGCGGGGATCAGGTCGAGCCCGGCGACCGGTGTCGGTTGCGCATGGGCGGTGACCTTGCTGTCCTTGGTGAAGAGCGCGCGGGCCTGATCGCCAACGGGCGCGCGACCGAGTACCCAGCTGCTCGCCGCCTGCGGGTCGAGATCCCAGAGGGCGGTCCGCCGCTTCGACTGCACCGCCGCGCACCAGGCCAGATTCACGGCAAGCGTCGTCTTCCCGACGCCGCCCTTGGAGCTGTAGATCGCGATCGTTGCCATCCGCCGATCGTACCGGCCCGGCACTAATCGGGCAACAACGGACTTGATGGGCTCCGCCACGGCAACACGCAAGGAAAAGGCCGGCGGATCGCTCCACCGGCCTGATCATCGCGGGAACGTGGTTTACGACTTGCAGGTCTGCGACGGCTTGCCGGGCTGCGAGACGGTGATGTTCGACGGCGTGCCCGTCAGCTTCCAGCCGCCCTCGGCGGTCAGCGGCTCGCCCGCCGCGTTTGCGGTCAGGCGGTTGGCGGTGCCGGTCGGCGTCGTCTTGACGAACGCCATCTTGTCGCCTTCGAACAGGGTCACGTAGAGGAGGCTGTTGTCCTTGCAGCGGAACGTCTTTTCCGCCTTGATCGCGGGCGGCAGCTCGACCGGGGCGCGGTTGGCAAGCGTGGTGGCCATCGGATCCGGGTTGGAATCGACGACCTCTGGGGTGGCGGGTTTGGAGTTGCAGGCCGCCAGCGCGAGAAGCGCGGCGGTGGCGGAGAGAAGGGGGAGGCTTTTCATAGCGGCAGAACGCTTCGCGCATGCAACAAGATGCGTCAAGCCGGATGACTTACGTAGTTTAAACCGCAGCGCAAATTGCGATCACTCGTGAAATTCGTCCAGATCGGGGATGCGGCCGAAGGCGATCTTGGTGCCGATCCGGTCCAGTCGGCCTCCGTTCATCGGCCCGACGCTGACCGCGTGGCGGCCGAAGCGCTGGTTGATCGTGTCCATGGCCCGCGACAGGGACAGCCCGCGCGTTTCCCGGGCGAGCGGATCGTCGGGATCGAGTGCGGCGAACAGCGAACCCTGTTCGCCGGCTGCGGGCTCGATCTCGCAAAGCGTCACGCCGATCATCCGCAACTGCCCGCCACCCGGCCGACCGCGGCTCGCCTCGCGCAGACGGGGAAACAGCGTCTCCAGCCGGTCCAGAACGACGAAGCTGTCCTGCGTCGCGGGTAGCTTGCACGATGCGCGCCACGCGGACTTGTCGTCTTCGAACTTGGCGTGCAGCACCAGCAGCCGTGCGCGATAGGCCTTGCGGCGCAGGCGACTGGCGGCCTTCAGCGCGAGCCGCCGGGCTGTGAGCCGCGCGGGCTCGGCGCCGCGCCGCCCCGGCGACAGGACGTGGCTGTGACCGACGGTCCGCGACTGCGTCGCCTTTTCGGGCAGGTCGACGCCGTGGAGCAGATACCAGAGGCGGTCGCCGTTGGTCCCGCCCCATGCGGTGCCGGCGTCGCGGGGGCGGCGTTCGCACAATTGGCGGATATCGTTGACGCCGTCACGGGCCAGCCGACGCTCCATCTTGGCGCCGATCCCTGCGATCTCGCGCAGGGCCAGCGGATAAAGCGCATGGGGCAGGTCATGCGCTTCGAAGGTGACGAGCCCGTCGGGCTTCTGCAGATCGGACGCCAGCTTGGCGAGCAGGCGATTGGGCGCGATCCCGACCGAACAGGTCAGCCGATCGCCGACGTTCGCGCGGATCCCTGCCTTGATCCGGCGGGCGAGCGCTTCAGCACTGGCGCGATCGTTCTCGTTGTCGAGCAGGCGGCAGGCCATTTCGTCGATCGAGCAGACCCGGGTGACGGGGATGTGGCGCCAGACCTCGGCGACGATACGTTCGTGGAACTCGACGTATTTCTCGTGGCGGGCAGGGGTGACGATCAGCTCCCGGCATCGCTGCTTCGCCTCCCAGACGGGCGTCCCGGTGGAGATGCCGAACCGCTTCGCCTCGATCGACGCGGCGATCGCGACGGTCGTGTCGCTGCCGACCGGCGCGACGAT
>CAYQPM010000087.1:0-9662 GCA_964419295.1 uncultured Stakelama sp.
CCTGCTCGTCGTCGGCAAGCGCGAGGCGGAGGAAGGCACCGTCGCCCTGCGCCAACTGGGCAGCGACCGCCAACAATTCCTGACGCTGGACGCCGCGATCGAGATGCTGGTCGAGGGTGCGAAGGCACCGGACATGTGATACGTCGATCGCCATGACCGTGTTCCAGAACATACGGAAGGGACTGATCCCCGCGCGAATGACGGTGGATCAGGTCTATGCGCTCACCAGCGCGGGCGTCTTTGCCGAAAACGAACCGATGGAGTTGATCGACGGGGAGATCGTGCCGATGGCGGCGGCCAAAGCCAATTGGCATTCGATGATGGAGGCACGGCTCAATCGCGGTGTCGTACTCGCCTTATCCGAGCAATTCCGGCTCTACCCCTCGCCCTCGATCACGCTGACGGACGATGTTCTGGTCGAGCCCGATCTGGTCGTAATGCCGAAGGGGTCGATGGTACGGGACATGCGCGGTCCCGACCTTCTTCTGGCGATCGAGGTGTCGGACAGTTCGCTGGGCTATGATTTGCGGATCAAGGCACCGCTCTACGCACGACACGGCGTACGGGAATATTGGGTGGTTGATGCCGTACGACAGACCATCCGGGTCCACCGTGCGCCGGCCGATGGCCGCTACGCCGACGTCGAGGAATATGAAGCGCACGACGCCGTCGCCGCCTTGCTATTGCCGGGCGTGACGATCCGGCTGGATACACTGGACTGAACTTTCAATTTCTTCATTCCGTCATTATATCCCCCCATCAACAACTACAGGAGCTACACCTATCCGACCCCCAATGAACCGGCAGGCGCCACCGATGAACGGCCCTCGCTTCAACGAATTCATCCAGTCGCCCAAGGTCCGCGTAATCGACGGGGACGGCGAGAATCTCGGCGTGATGTACACCCGCGAAGCGATGGAGCAGGCGCGCGAGGTCGGTCTCGACCTGGTCGAAGTGTCGCCCAACGCCGATCCGCCGGTCGCCAAGTTCCTCGATGTCGGCAAGTTCAAGTACGAGGCGCAGAAGAAGGCGAACCTCGCCCGCAAGAGCCAGAAGACGCAGGAGATCAAGGAGATCAAGATGCGTCCGAACATCGACGACCATGATTACGAGACCAAGATGAAGAAGGTCGCGGAGTTCATCGGCGATGGCGACAAGGTGAAGATCACGTTGCGCTTCCGCGGTCGCGAATTGTCGCACGGCCAGCTCGGCATGATCCTGCTGCAACGCGTCCAGGCCGATGTCGCGGAGACCGCGAAGGTCGAGGCCTATCCGCGCATGGAAGGCCGGCAGATGCTGATGGTGCTCGCGCCGAAATAACCGCGCGGCCACGAAGAATTACACGCGCCGCTGGCTGCAAAATCGACATGTGCGATTTTCCGCCGGCGGCAGCCGTTTCCCCGTTTCCCTAGCGTCATTCGAGTTTACGGTTGCGTAAAGCGCAATCGCACCGGTCGAATTGCGTCCGATCCGGCCAGGAATGGCGGATTTCGGCCGTTTTCGGGACTGGACGTCCGTGCCTGCGGCTCTATGAGGCCCGACCCTAACCTATAAAAAAAGTACAGGAGAGGTCGCTCATGCGTAAGTCCGCGTTGCTATTGTCCGTCGCCACCTTGGTGATCGCCGCCCCCGCTTTCGCGCAGGATGCAGCGCCCGGCCAGGCCCCGGCCAACCAGGGCACGGCTGACCAGGCCGCCTCGCCGCAATCCCCGACCGAAGCCGGCACGACCGTCGGCACCGCCACCCCGGCGACCGGCGCCCAAAACACGGACGGGCAGAACACCGACACTCAAAACACCGACGCGGGCGAGATCATCGTCACCGCCACGCGCCGCAGCGAGCGCCTGTCGGACGTGCCGATCGCCGTCTCCGCGGTCAGCCAGGCCGCGTTGCAGAATTCCGGCGCGACCGACATCCGCCAGCTCGCCCAGCTCGCCCCGTCGCTGCAGGTCTCCTCGACCGGCAGCGAAGCCAACGCCTCGGCGCGCATCCGCGGCATCGGCACGGTCGGCGACAATCCCGGCCTCGAAAGCTCGGTCGCGACGTTCATCGACGGCGTCTATCGCAGCCGCACCGGCTCCGGCCTCAACGATATCGGCGAAGTCGACCGCATCGAAGTCCTGCGCGGTCCGCAGGGCACGCTGTCGGGCCGCAACGCCTCGGCCGGCACGATCAGCGTCATCACCAAGCAGCCCGAATTCAACTTCGGCGGCTATGGCGAGGCGACCTACGGCAATTACAACAACATCCGGATCGCCGGCGCGCTGACCGGCCCGATCATCGCCGACAAACTCGCCTTCCGCGTCGACGGCGTCTACGGCAAGCGCGACGGCTTCTATTACGACACCGTCAACAACACCGACTATAACGATCGCAACCGCTACTTCGTGCGCGGCCAATTGCTGTTCGAACCCTCGTCGGACCTCAAGATCCGCCTGATCGGCGACTATACCCGCCGCAACGAGAAGTGCTGCGGCGCGGTCTATATCGACACGCGCGAGAAGTTCGATCCGACGCCGGGCGTCGCGGGCGACTATGCGATCGCCGGCAGCAACGGCATCGTTGACGTGATGACCAGCCTCGGCGCGGTCTTCCCGAGCGCGAACGATCCATACAACCGCCGCATCGCCAACACCCGCGGCCAGGCCTATGCCAACGTCACCAAGGATTACGGCGCATCGGCGCAGGTCGACTGGAACCTCGGCGGTGCCGCGCTGACCTCGATCACCGCGTACCGCGAATACAAGTCCGGCGGCGCATCGGACATCGATTACGGCAATCTCGACATCGGTTCGCGCCCGGCCGACGGCAACAGCTATCGCCAGTTCCACACCTTCAGCCAGGAATTGCGGCTGAACGGCGAGGCGTTCGGCGGCAAGCTCAACTGGCTCGTCGGCGGATACTTCTCGAACGAAGACGTCACCGTCGTCGACAACCTCAAGTTCGGCAGCCAGTACGGCGCGTTCGCCGCGTGCCGCATCGTCGCCACGATCAACCCGGCCGCCGCCTTGCGCAGCCCGACCGCCGCCGGCTGCCTCAGCCCGGCCGGTCGCGCCATATTGTCCGGTGTCGTGCCCGGTACGACCCCGGCGTTCGGCGCAGCGACGCCGCTCGTGCTCGCCGGCATCGATCGCCTGTCGACGCTCAACAATCTCGGCGACACGCGCTCCGGTTACTATCAGGAAAGCCGCAACTTCGCCTTCTTCACGCACAACGTGTTCAAGCTGACGGATCGCGTCAGCCTGACCGGCGGCCTGCGCTACACGCGCGAGAAGAAGGATTTCCACGCCGACATCAACAACAACAACACGGTCTGCCCGGCGCAGCAGCAGGCGCTCGGCCCGCTCCTCGCCAGCCCGGCGCTGCAGCAGATCGTCGGCGGCATCATCACGCTGACCTGCACCGGCAACTCGACCGCGGCGCTGACCGGCGTGCCGCTGCGCAGCAAGCTGAAGGAAGGCGAATTCACCGGCACCGCGGTGCTGTCGTGGAAGCCGATCGACGACCTGATGACCTATGCGAGCTATTCGCGCGGCTACAAGGCCGGCGGCTACAATCTCGACCGGTCCGATCTCACGCCCAACGTGTTCTCGACGCCGACCTCGGCCAGCGCCGAACGGCTGCGCTTCGATCCGGAAACGGTCGATGCGTTCGAAATCGGCTTCAAGTACAAGTCGCGGCAGTTCTCGCTCAACGTCGCCGGCTTCCGCCAGCAGTTCAGCAACTTCCAGCTGAACACGTTCAACGGCACCAACTATGTCGTGCAGAATATCGGCTCGTGCTCGAACAGCCTGAACGGTGGCGATACGGATAACAGCGCCGCAACCGGCACCTGCACCGGCAAGGTCAAGTACGGCGTCGTCTCGCAGGGTGTCGAGATCGAGGCGGGCATCTATCCGGCGCGCAACTTCGCGGTGAACCTCGGCTACACGCTCGCCGACACCAAGTATCGCCGCAACCTCGTCGGCAGCGAAGCCGGCGAGGCGCTCGACCCGGCGCTGTTCCTGCTCGCCGGCCAGCAGATGTCGAACGCGCCGCGCAACGTCGTGACGATGTCGACCAGCTGGTCGCCGGAGATCGGGTCGTCGGGCCTCACCGCCTTGTTCTACGTCGATGGTCGCCTGACCAGCGACTACAACACCGGCTCCGATCTGTTCGTCGAGAAGCAGCAGGACGGCTTCTTCCTGATGAACGCCCGCATCGGCCTGCGCCAGCAGGACCAGACGTGGAGCATCGAACTCTGGTCGCAGAACCTGCTCAACACCAAATACGAGCAGGTCGCCTTCAACGCCCCGTTCCAGGGCGCCGGCTCGATCGACAGCGTCCGCGCCTTCGGCGGCACCGGCAACCAGGTGTTCATGGCGTTCCTCGGCGAACCTCGCACCTACGGCATCACGCTGCGCTCGCGCTTCTGATCCCGCCCTTCGGCGAAACCGGCGGCCCGCCCCTCATCCCGAGGGGCGGGCCGCCGTCGTTTTCGGGGGTACGGACAGCAGCACGGTTCGTTCGTTTGGGGTATCGTCGAGCAACACGCCCCAGAACTCCGTTCGTATCGAGCAATGCCTTACATCCCCGTTCGTCCCGAGCCTGTCGAAGGACATGACCGGAACACGTCCGCCGCTCCCTTACCCCCCGTTCGTTTCGAGCGAAGTCGAGAAACATGTCCAAAACGCGGGGCCTGTTTCTCGACTTCGCTCGAAACGAACGGGATGGGGAATGCCTAACGTGCGCGAATTGCCCCGCCCCCCGTTCGTTTCGAGCTATGCCTTACACCCCCCGTTCGTCCTGAGCTTGTCGAAGGACATGCCCGGAACACGTCCTTCGACAGGCTCAGGACGAACGGTGCAGGATACGGGCGAAGCGTGTCACCCCTTGACCGGCGGTTCCCACAATTCGATCGCATTTCCCTCGGGGTCGTGGATGCGGGCGAATTGCCCGGTCGCCGGGTCGTTCCATTCCGGTTTGGTGATCACCGCCACCCCGGCCGCGTTCAGCTGTTCCAGCAGTGAATCCAGATCGCGGACGCGCAGGTTGAGCATGAACTGCTTGTCGGCGGCGAAATAGTCGCTGTCGGCCTTGAACGGCGCGAACACCACCGGCCCGCCTTCCGCCGCCCAGGACCATTCGTCCGCCGTCGCGCCCTCGGCCGAGACGCACCCCGCGCCGATGCCGAGATGCTCGCGATACCAGGCCGACAAGGCATCCGGGTCCTCCGCGCGGAAGAACAGCCCACCAATTCCAAGTACCGGCATCGTCGCTCTCCTGTCAGGCGGGTTCCATCGTATCGACCCCGGCGGCCGCGTCGAGCAGCCGTCGTTCCAGCGTCTTCAACCGGCTTCCGCTCGAGATCTTGTCGCCGGTCAGGTCGGTCAGGTAGAATGTGTCGACCGCGCGCTCGCCATAGGTCGCGACGTGCGAGGAATGGATCGTCACCTTCGACTGGAACAAGGTATGCGCCAGCTGGTGCAGCAGCGCCGGGCGGTCGCGCGCATTCACCTCGACCACGGTGAAGCGGTTCGAGGCCTTGTTGTCGATCAGCACGTTGGGCACGATCTGGAACGCCTCGGCGCGCGGCCGCGGCAGCGGCTTCGCCTTCAGCCGGTCGCTCAGCCGGCCGCGATTGGCCAGCGCATCCTCGATTCCCGTCTTCAGCCGGGCCAATTGCCCTTCGTCGTCGAACGGCCGGCCGAACGGATCCTGGACGAGGAAATTGTCCAGCGCCATGCCGTCGCGCGTGGTGTGGATGCGCGCGTCGATGATGTTGCCCCCCGCGGCGTGGATCGCCCCGGCGATGCGGTAGAACAGCCCGGGATGATCCGCGGCATAGACCGTGACCAGGGTCGCCCCGCGCTCGGGATAGACCTGCGCCGTGATCGACAGCTGCGCGCCCTTCTCGCTGGCGCCCGCCGCCGCGACGAACTGCGCATTGCGCACCAGCACGTCCTCCGGCTCCGCCACCCAATAGGGTTCGGGCAGGCGCCGGACGAACGCCGCGAAGGTCGCATCGTCCCAGCCGAGCGTCGCCTTGAGCGCCTCCTGCTTCGCCGCGACGCGCTCGCCGCGTCCCTTCTGCTTGTGGCCGAGCCGCAGCACTTCCTCCGCGCCTTCGTACAGATCGGCGAGCAATTGCCGCTTCCAGCCGTTCCACACCCCGGGGCCGACCGCGCGGATGTCGACCACGGTCAGCGCGAGCAACAGCCGCAGCCGCTCCGGGCTCTGCACGATATCGCAGAAATCCAGGATCGTCTTGAAATCCGACAGGTCGCGCTTGAACGCGGTCGCCGACATCAGCAGATGGTGCCGCACCAGCCACGTCACCGTCTCGGTCTCGGCCGGGGTGCAGCCGAACCGCGGGCACAGCCGCCTGGCGACCTCGGCGCCGAGGATCGAATGATCCCCGCCGCGCCCCTTGGCGATATCGTGCAGCAGCACCGCGACGTACAAGGCGCGGCGCGACACGATCTGCGGCAGGATCGCGGTGACCAGGGGATGATCGTCCGGCAGCGTCCCGTGTTCGATCTTGCTGAGCAATCCGATCGCGCGGATCGTATGCTCGTCGACGGTATAATGGTGGTACATGTCGAACTGCATCTGCGCCACGACGCGTCCGAAATCGGGCACGAACCGCCCGAACACCCCGGCCTCGTTCATCCAGCGCAACACCGTCTCCGGGTCGCGCGGCGAGGTCAGCACGTCGAGGAACAGCGCGTTCGCCTCCGGGTCGCGGCGCAGATCGTCCGCCAGCTTGGCATCGCGCGCGGCCGCCCGCATCGCCAGCGGGTGGATCTCCAGCCCATGCTTGTCGGCCAAAGCGAACATCTCGATCAGCCGCACCGGCTTCTGGATCAGGAAGTCGTCCGACGGCAGCGCCAGCCGCCCGCGGTCCAGCCGGAAGCCGTGCAGCCGGCTCGGGCTGCGGCGCAACGTCGGCAGCCCGAAGCGCCGCCCGCGCGCGGCGAACTTCTCGTCCAGATGCGCGAGGAACACACCCGTCAGATTGCCGACCGTCTTCGCCTGCAGGAAGTAATATTGCATGAAGCGCTCGACGCTCGACTTGCCCGGCCGGTCGGCGAAGCGCATCCGTTCGGCGATGTCGCGCTGCAGGTCGAAGGTCAGCCGGTCCTCCGCACGGTGCGCGATGCTGTGCAGGTGGCAGCGCACCGCCCACAGGAAATTGTCCGCGCGGTGGAACTGGCGATATTCGTCCGGGCTGAGCAGACCCGCCTCGACCAGCTGCGCCGCGCGCTGCACGTTGTGCGCGTATTTGCCGATCCAGAACAGCGTGTGCAGGTCGCGCAGCCCGCCTTTGCCTTCCTTGACGTTGGGTTCGACGACGTAGCGCGTGTCGCCCATCTTGCGGTGGCGCACGTCGCGCTCGATCAGCTTGTCGGCGACGAAGCCACGCGTGTCGGTCTGCACCTCGGCCTTGAAGCGCCGCGACGCCTCCTCGTACAGCGCGTCGTCGCCCCATACGTAGCGCGCCTCCAGCAAGGCGGTGCGGATCGTGATGTCGCTTTTCGCCTGGCGCACCATCTCGTCGATCGAACGGCTGCTATGCCCGACCTTCAGCCCGAGGTCCCACAGCGTGTAGAGCATCGTCTCGATCACCTGCTCGGCCCAGCCGGTCTGCTTCCACGGCGTCAGGAACCCGATATCGAGATCGGAATAGGGCGCCATCTCGCCGCGGCCATAGCCACCCACCGCGATCAGCGTCAGCCGCTCGCCCGCGGTCGCATTGCCGACCGGGTACAGCCGCTGGACGATGAAATCGTAGCTCAGCCGCAGCAACTGGTCGGTCAGGAACGCCTGCGACGCCGCCGATTCCAGCCCGCGCGACGGATGTTCGATCAGCCGCCGCTCGATCTCGATCCGCCCCGTTTCCAGCGCCGCCTTCAGCACCGGCACCGATTTGCGCCGCAGGTCGACCTTGTCGCTGCCCTCGATCGCGGCGAGCGCGTCGGCGACCGCGCGCCGATCGATGATCGCGCGGCGGTTGGGCAGGGCATCGAAACGTCCGGACATGTCCGCGTGATACGCCGCCCCGCCGCGTCCGTCACCTGCGCAAAAAGCGTCCGCGGTCGCCCGGGAAATGCAGCAACCGTTCAGCCTTCCCGGCGCAGGAAGCCCCTGCGCGAAGGACCGCAGGAACGAACCTTGCGGCACTGCCGTTATCCTATCGTAACGAACCGGGAGAGATTTCGATGAACCGCCTGATGATCGCCGCCACCGCGCTCGGCGCGAGCCTGCTCGCCGCCGCACCGTCCACCGCGCAGACCGCGCAGGAAACCGCGCGCTTCACAGCCGCGCAGGATCGGCTCGCCAACGAGTTGCAGCTGTTCCGCGCCGAATCCGATCGCTATCGCGCCGCCGTCGCGCGTCGCCCGGGCGGCTACCAGCCGCAATATAACGATCCGCGCTACGACGATTCCCGCTATGACGACCGCGCCTATGACAATGGCGGATATCGCCGCGCCGACGACATCTATTATGATCCGTCGCCGGATTATCGCAGCGGCAACTATCAGGAACGCGTGCTCGCCGCCGATGAGCGCGTCTATCGCGGCACCGACGGACGCTATTACTGCAAGCGCAACGACGGCACGACCGGGCTGATCGTCGGCGCGGCGGGCGGCGCGCTGCTCGGCAACGTCATCGACGGCGGCCGCTCGCGCATCGTCGGCACGCTGCTGGGCGGCGCCGCCGGCGCGCTGGCGGGCAAGTCGATCGACCAGAACAGCGGCAACCAGGTCCGCTGCCGCTGATCGACCCCGACCGATTGCGACCTACCCATTCCGTTCGTTTCGAGCGACGTCGAGAAACCGGCGCGGCCCTTCCCCCGCCCCTCATTTTGCTCGAAGCGAACGGCATTTACCCCTCCGCCCGGCTCACCCGTCGCCCCCCGGCTCACCCGTCGCGGGCAAGCGCCTTCAGCCGGTACAGCACGTCCAGCGCCTCGCGCGGGGTCAGCGCGTCGACATCGATCGCTTCCACCTCGGCGCGGATCGCGTCGCATTGCTCCTCGACCGCTTCGGCCAGCGCCGCGAACAGCGGCAGATCGTCCAGCCCCGCGGCCAGCCCGCCGGTCTTCGCGCGCCCCGCCTCCAGCTTGGCCAGCACCGATTTCGCGCGCGCGATCGTCACCGGCGGCAGTCCGGCGAGCCGCGCCACCGCCAGCCCGTAGCTGCGATCCGCCGGCCCCTCCGACACTTCGTGCAGCAGCACCAGCTCGCCCTTCCACTCGCGCGCGCGGACATGATGCAGCGTCAGCGCCTCGCAGCGTTCCGCCAGCCGGGTCAGTTCATGATAGTGCGTCGCGAACAGGCAGCGGCAGCGATTGTCCTCGTGGATCGCCTCAACCACCGCCCAGGCGATCGCCAAGCCGTCATAGGTCGAGGTGCCGCGCCCCACTTCGTCGAGGATGACGAACGATCGGGGCGTCGCCTGCGCGAGGATCGCGGCGGTCTCGACCATCTCGACCATGAAGGTCGACCGCCCGCGCGCGAGATTGTCCGACGCGCCGACCCGGCTGAACAACCGGTCGACCAGCCCCAGCGTCGCCGCCGTCGCGGGGACGTAGCTGCCCGCCTGCGCCAGCACCGCGATCAATGCATTCTGCCGCAGGAAGGTGGATTTGCCGCCCATGTTCGGCCCCGTCACCAGCC
>CAYQPM010000088.1:0-9649 GCA_964419295.1 uncultured Stakelama sp.
TCGGCGATGCCTTCATCAAGCTGGTGAAGATGATCATCGCGCCGGTGATCTTCCTCACCATCGTCACCGGCATCGCCGGCATGCGCGACCTCGGTGCGGTGGGGCGGGTCGCGGGCAAGGCGTTCCTCTACTTCCTGTTCTTTTCGACGGTGGCGCTGATCGTCGGCCTGATCGTCGCCAACGTCGTGCGGCCGGGCGCCGGGCTCAACATCGATCCCGCGACGCTCGACGCCAGCAAGGTGAGCGAATTCGCCGCCAAGGCGCATGAAACCACGCTGACCGGCTTCCTGACCGGGATCATCCCGGACACGTTCCTGTCGTCGCTGACCGAAGGCAACATCCTTCAGGTGCTGTTCGTGTCGATCCTGTTCGGCATCGCGCTGGCGCTGATCGGCGAGCGCGGCGACCGGCTGCTGCACGCCCTCGAAGACGTGTCGCTCGCCTTTTTCAAGCTGGTCAGCATCGTCATGAAGGCGGCGCCGGTCGGCGCGTTCGGAGCGATGGCGTTCACCATCGGCAAATATGGGGTCGGCACCCTCGCCAATCTCGCGATGCTGGTCGGCACCTTCTATTTCACCTCGCTGCTGTTCGTGCTGGTCGTGCTGGGCGCGGTCGGCTGGCTGTGCGGTTTCTCGATCCTGCGCCTGATCTCCTATCTGAAGGCCGAGCTGCTGCTGGTGCTCGGCACCTCGTCGTCGGAAAGCGCGCTGCCCGCGCTGATCGAGAAGATGGAGCGCGCCGGCTGCCCCAAATCGATCGTCGGGCTGGTCGTGCCGACCGGCTATTCGTTCAACCTCGACGGCACCAACATCTACATGACGCTCGCGGCGCTGTTCATCGCGCAGGCCTGCAACGTCGATCTGACGCTCGGCCAGCAACTGCTGCTGCTGTCGGTCGCGATGCTGTCCTCGAAAGGTGCAGCGGGCGTCACCGGCGCGGGCTTCATCACGCTGGCGGCGACGCTGTCGATCGTGCCGAGCGTGCCCGTCGCGGGCATGGCGCTGATCCTCGGGGTCGACCGCTTCATGAGCGAATGTCGCAGCCTCACCAACTTCATCGGCAACGCGGTGGCGACGGTCGTGGTATCGCGCTGGGAAGGCGTTCTCGACGCCGAACAGCTGAACGCCGCCCTGCATGGCCGTGCGGCGCGCGTCGACCAGTTGCCCGCCGACGCCGTATCCGCCGGATGATGGATGCGGTGGCGGGACAGGATCGCGTCGCCTCGGCCAAGGGACCCATGATGATCAGGACTCTGGGCGCCCTTGGCGGCGCCACCGCGATGTTCGCGCTCGCGACGCCCGCGTTCGGCCAGTCGGTCGCCCCGACCGAGGCGGGGCAGACGCGGGTGCCGGCGACGCCGACCGCCACCGCCTATCCGGCGGACGCGGTGGGCAATGGCGCGACGGCCAACGGCTTCAACCTGTCGCGCTGGGCGGAGGACTGGCGCGGCATGCGCGATCCGGCGAAGCGCGACGACGTCCTGGACAGGCTGAAGTTCCTGCCGCTGGCGGCGGATGGCGACGTCTATCTGACCTTGTCGGGCGAGGCGCGGTTGCGCGTGAACCTGACCACCAATCCGAACCTGCGCGATGCGCGGGCCCAGCGGCAGGACATCGATCGTCTGGTCGGCGGCGCGGACCTGCATATCGGTCCGCATCTCCGCGCCTTTGCCGAGATCGCGCATGGCGGCATCTCGGGCGTCGAGCTCGGCGTGCCGGCCGCCAATCTGCGCAACGACCTGGTGCTGCAACAGGCGTTCGTCGAAGGGAATGCCGAGCTGTCAGGGGTTGCGATCGGCGCGCGCTACGGCCGGCAGGAGTTCACCGACGGCGCCAACCTCCTCGTCTCGCAACGCGACAACAACACCATCCGCTATACGCTGAACGGCATCCGCGCCTGGGCACGGGGCAGCCGGGTGCGCCTCGATCTGTTCGACCTCAAGCCGACGCAATATGGCGACCTCGGCACCGAAGACGACATCAGCGATCCGGCGCGGCGCTTTTCCGGCGTGACGCTGGGCTTCGCCGCGCCGACGTCGTGGTTCGGCGGATCGAAGCTGTACGTCGATCCCTTCTTCTGGCGGCGGCGCAACGCGGTCGGCGCCTGGGGCGGGCGGATCGGCCCGGCGACGCGCTATTACGTCGGTACGCACGTCTGGGGCGATGCCGGTCCGGTGACGATCGACTGGACGGTGAACCATCAATCCGGCGACTATATCGACCAGACGATCGATGCCTGGCAGGTGCTGCTTGCGCAGACCTATCGCCTCGGCAGCGGCAAGACCGCGCCCCGGATCGGCGTGCATGTCGATTATGCCAGCGGCGGCGGCGGCTATGGCGACGGCAAGCTGCGCGACGCCTATTCGCCGTTCGGCAACAACATCTATTACAGCTACGGCCTGTTCCTGACGCCGTCGAACCTGATCACGGTCGCCCCGAACGTCACCTTCACGCCGCTGAAGGCCGTGCGACTGTCCGCCGAATATCAGCTCGCCTGGCGCGACAGCGTCACCGATGCGGTCTATCGCGCCAACGGACAGCCGTTTGCGGGAACGCAGCGCGTGGCGAACGCGAAGATCGGCGATATCGCACGGCTGCAGGCGGTGTGGTCGATCAGCCCGCGGCTGTCGTTCACCGGCCGCTACGAACATCTCGCCGCCGGCCCGTCGCTGACCGAAGCGGGGTATCGGAACTCCGATTTCCTCGCCGGCTGGGTCAGCTTCCGCTTCTGACGACACCGGCCCGGACGGAGCGCCGGGTCAGCTTTCGCGTTCCAGCGTCCTCGGGTCGTGCACCCGGGCGTCCGCCCGGGGCAGGGCGGCGGCGATCGCGGCTTGCAGCGCCTCGGTGCCATAAGGCTTCGCCAGCAGCACCGCATCGGTGCCGGGGGGGACCGCGCTGGTTTCGCCGGTCGCGAAGACGATGCCGACACCCGGTCGCAGGTCGCGGGCGCGCCGGGCGAACTCCGGCCCCGATGCACCGGGCAGGTTGACGTCGGTGACCAGCACGTCGATCGGCACGGTCTGCAACGCGGTCGCCGCGTCCTCCGCGCTCGCGGCGTCGACCACGACATAGCCGCTCGCCTGCAACAATTCGGCCGTGGTCGCGCGAATCACCGCATCGTCGTCGACCAGCAGCACGGTCACCTGTCCGCCCGCGCCGGGCTGCGTCCGCAGCGGCGCCGGCGCGCGGGTCAGGCGGCGTGCGGCAAGGCCGGCACTGCGCTGGCGCTGGTTGGCGAGCACGTGGCGGAACTTCCGTGCCAGCGCCTCGCGCGTATAGGGCTTGGACAGCAGCTCGACGCCCGCATCCAGCCGGCCGCCGTGGACGATCGAATTCTCGGTGTAGCCGCTGGTGAACAGCACCGCCAGTTCGGGCAGCCGTTCCTTGGCCTTGCGCGCCAGTTCGGGGCTTTTCAGCGTGCCCGGCATCACCACGTCGGTGAACAGCATGTCGATCGGAATGCCGCTTTCGATCACATTGAGCGCGCTCTGCGCATCCACCGCCTTCAACACGCGATAGCCGAGGTCGCCGAGGATCTCGACCACCGTCGCGCGCACCTCGTCGTCGTCCTCGACGACCAGGACGGTTTCGCTGCCGCCCTCGATCACGCCCGGATCGACGGCGACCTCGATGTCCTCCGCCTCGCGGCTGCGTGGCAGGTACAGCTTGATCGTGGTGCCCTCGCCGACTTCGGAATAGATCTTCACATGGCCGCCGGACTGTTTGACGAAGCCGTAGACCATCGACAGGCCGAGCCCCGATCCCTTGCCCTCGACCTTGGTCGAGAAGAATGGTTCGAACACCTTGGCGACGATGTCCGCCGCCATGCCGCTGCCGGTATCGGTCACCGCCAGCATCACATATTGCCCCGGCTGCACCTCGTCATGGGTCCGCGCATAGGCGTCGTCCAGATGCGCGTTGGCGAGTTCGATGGTCAGCCGGCCGTTGCCGTCCATCGCGTCGCGGGCGTTGATCGCCAGGTTGAGCAAGGCATTCTCGATCTGCACCGGATCGACGAAGCAATTCCACAGCCCGCCGCCGAAGACCGTCTCCACCTCGACGCCCTCGCCGATCGAGCGGCGGAGCAGGTCGTCCATGCCCTGGACGAAGCGGGTGACGTTGACGACCTTGGGCTCCAGCGCCTGTCGCCGGCCGAAGGCGAGCAGTTGCGCGGCCAGCTTCGCGCCCCGCGATACGCCGGCCATGGCATTGGTCACCCGCCTTTCGGCGCGCTCGTTGCCGGCGATATCCTTCGACAGCAGCTGGAGGTTGCCCGACACGACCTGGAGCAGGTTGTTGAAATCGTGCGCCACGCCGCCGGTCAGCTTGCCGATCGTCTCCATCTTCTGCGCCTGCGCCAGCGCGGCTTCGGCCTGGCGGCGCTCGCCGATCTCGGCGATCACCCGCGCTTCCAGATTTTCGTTCAGCTGGCGCAGCTGTTCCTCGGCACGCTCGCGGTGGCGCACCTGCCGTTGCAGATGCTCGGCCTGATCGCGCAGGCTCTGTTCCGCGGCGCGCTGTTCGGTGATGTCCGTATGGACGCCGACCCATTCGACGATCGCGCCAGCCGCGTCCTTGATCGGCAGTGCGCGGATCAGGCAGTTGCGCCACGCGCCGTCGTGACGGCGGATGCGATGTTCGAACACGAAGATCGATCGGGCTGCGACCGCCGCCTCCCACGCCGCGATCGTCGGCGCGACGTCGTCGGGATGCACCGCGGCCGTCCAGCCATAGCCTTCGTAGGCAGCGCGATCCTGCCCGGTCAGCGCCGTCCAGCCCGGCTGTTCGCCAGCCATCCGGCCGTCGGCGGTATTGGTCCACAACACGCCGTGCACCGCCTCCATCGCGGCGCGAAAGCGATCGTTGCTGGCGCGGACGGCGGCCTCGCGATGCGCGCGCTCCTCGACGTCGGCGACCAGCACGTGGAAGCCCTGCACCACGCCCTGCGCGTCCTTGCGCGGCAAATAGCGGATGTCGGCGCGGCGATGGTCCCCGTTGCGATGCGGCATGCGCCCCTCGCTGCGGATCGCCTCGCCGGCCAGCACGCGCTCGATCAGCGGCGCGCGCTCGGCATAGATGTCGGCGCCCAGCACGTCGCGCAGGTGCTGGCCGACGACCTGTTCCGGCGCGATCCCGAACCAGTCGCGATAATAGCTGTTGGCGAAGCGATAGGTCTGGTCGCGATCGACGTAGGAGATCAGCACCGGCAACGCGTCTGTGATCGCGCGCAGCTCCGCCGCGCTCGCGGCCACCGCATATTCGGCACTCAGCCGCGCGGTATTGTCGATCACCGTCGCCATCACGCCGCCGACGTCGCCGTCCTCCTGATGGATGGGCGTGTAGAACAGGTCGAACACGACATGCTCCTCGCCGCGTCCGCGATCCAGCACCATCGGCTGGTCTGTGAACGCCACCGTCTCGCCGGCGAGCCCGCGGGTCAGGATCGCATCGTCCCAGACACGCAGCGCCGGCCAGACCGCGTGCACGGGCTGGCCCAAAGCGGCCGGATGGTGGCTGCCGGCGATCGCCCGATAGCCGTCGTTATAGATCAGGACATGCTCCGGTCCCCAGATCAGCGCCTTGGGCAAGGGCGAATTGACGATCGTCGTTACGGTCGTGCGCAACGCGATCGGCCAGTCGGCGATCGGCCCCAGCGGCGTCGCGGCCCAGTCGTATGCGCGGATCAGCGCGCCGCAGGAGCCGCCGCCGACCGGGCAGGGGATTGCGGGCGTGGCGGAGGGATTCGAAGAATGCGCCATCACGGCGGAATGCGTTCTGCACGAACGCGTGTCAAACATCCGGGGCAGGGTTTTCGCCGGTTCGGTATGGACGCGCGGCCTGCCGCGGGTCAAAGGCGATCGGCATGAACGATGACCTGCTGAGCGATATCGAGGGCAGCGTCGGACGGCTGCGGCTGAACCGGCCCAAGGCGCTGCACGCGCTGAACCTGTCCATGTGCGATGCGATGCTGCACGCGCTGGAGGCGTGGCGAACCGATGCGGACGTCGCGGCGATCATGCTCGATCATGCCGAGGGCAGGGGCTTTTGCGCCGGTGGCGACATCCGGATGCTCGGTGACAGCGGCGCATCCGACGGCGTGGCGGCGCGCGCGTTCTTCCACACCGAATATCGGCTGAACCATCGGTTGTTCACCTATGCCAAGCCGATCGTCGCCTTCATGGACGGCCTGACCATGGGCGGCGGCGTCGGGATCGCCCTGCCGTGCCGCTATCGCGTCGCCACCGAAAACACCCGCTTCGCCATGCCCGAAACCGGCATCGGCCTGTTCCCGGACGTCGGCGGTGGCTGGTTCCTGTCGCGGCTGCCGGGGCGGATCGGCCAGTTCCTCGCGCTGACCGGCCACCGGCTGGACGGTGCCGAGGCGCATGCGCTCGGGCTGGCGACGCACTACCTGCCGGCCGCGGCCTTGCCCGATGCGAAGGCGGCGATCCTCGCCGATCCCGCCGCTCTCGACGCGGCGCTGGCCGTGGCAGCGGTGGCGCCGCCGCCCGCCTGCCTGCTCGATCGCCGCGACGAGATCGACCGGCTGTTCGCCTCCGACGTGCTCGAGGACGTCTTCGCCGCGCTCGAGGCGGATGACGGCGCTTTCGCCGCCGAGCAACTGGCGATCCTGCGCACCAAGTCGCCGCAGGCGATGAAGGTGTCGCTGCGCCTGCTCTACGACGGGGGCCTGATGCAGAGCTTCGCCGACGAGATGGTGCAGGAATATGCCGTCGCGACCCGCGTGGTGCAGCGCCACGACTTCATCGAGGGCGTGCGTGCGGTGATCGTCGACAAGGATCACCGCCCCCGCTGGCAGCCGGCGACGCCGGACGCCGTCACCGATCACGTCATCGACCAGATCTTCGCGCCGCTGCCGGAAGCGGAAGCGTGGACGCCCGCGTAAGGAGAGCCTCCGTGTCCGACTATCAGACCATCCTCGTCGAACGGCGCGACCGCGTCACGCTGATCACGCTCAACCGCCCCGAAGCGCTCAACGCGCTGAACGCTCAGGTGCTCGCCGACCTGCTCGCGGCCCTCGCGGCGTTCGATGCCGATGACGGGCAGGGCTGCGCCGTGCTGACCGGCAGCGCGAAGGCGTTCGCCGCCGGCGCAGACATCAAGGAAATGCAGGCGATGGACTTCGCCGCGATGTACGGCCGCAACCACTTCGCCGGCTACGAAACGCTGACCGCCACGCGCAAGCCGATCATCGCCGCGGTCGCGGGCTATGCGCTCGGCGGCGGTTGCGAACTCGCGATGATGTGCGATTTCATCCTTGCCGCCGACACCGCGAAGTTCGGCCAGCCCGAGGTGAAGCTGGCGGTCAGCCCCGGCATGGGCGGTTCGCAGCGGCTCGCCCGCGCGGTCGGCAAGGCGAAGGCGATGGAGATGTGCCTCACCGGCCGGATGATGGACGCCGCCGAGGCGGAGCGCGCCGGTCTGGTCAGCCGGATCGTCCCCGCTGCCGATCTGGTCGAGGAAGCGGTGAAGACCGCCGCCACCATCGCCGCGATGGCGCCGCTCGCGGTGCTGGCGAACAAGGAAATGGTCAACGCCGCTTTCGAAACGACGCTCGCGCAGGGCGTCCAGTTCGAACGCCGCCTGTTCCACGGCCTGTTCGGCACCGCGGACCAGAAGGAAGGCATGGCCGCCTTCGTCGAAAAGCGTCCCGGGGCGTGGACCGGACGGTGAATTAGTACGAGGAGCAAAATGTCTTATGAAGCCCGCTTACCGGAGCATTCGAAATTACTTGCAGAGCTTCGGTAAGGTCTTGGCTCCATGAGCAGTCTTATTGGTTGGCTGGAAGCGCATGATAAGCTCGCTGGGTGGGCGCAGTTTTTTGGTGCATTTATTGCGCTTGCCGTGACATATGTGACTGCGTTTGCACCTCATTGGCGGCGCAAACGCCAGCTTGCCAGTGCAAGTGACCGCTTGGTGTCTCATGGCTATGAAGCTTTAGAGAGCGCCCGCCGTACCTTTGGGCTCTTCTTTCCCTCTTCGATAAATATCAATGCAGCCACGATTGCGCTAAGGAGTATAATAAACGAACTAAATAAGTTTCCAATCTACGAGCTTGACGATCAGGGAGCTAACTCGAAGGCAAGACGGCTCGTTGCAATCAGCGTTACGCTCGAGGGAACATGTCTTTTCTTGGACAAGGTGGCCTTTGATCTGGGAAACGAACAGATGTCCGTGGATGATCGAGACTTCGTGAGAGAATGGCTTGCAGATCGTCTCAAAACGATCCAGGCCATGATGGCCGGAAAGCCACTTAGCCGACCTGAAGCCTCGGATTTCGTGTCCGACCTTCCATCGGGGCGACGCTAAAGGGCCAGGAACCGCTCTACCGCCCGCAGCGCCTCGGCCTGCACCGTTTCTGGCGAACCGCTCGCGTCCACGACCATATGCCGCTCCGGCGCGGCCGCCGCCTGCGCCAGAAAGGCCGCGCGGATGCGCTGGTGGAAGGCAAGGTCGAGGCTTTCGAACCGCCCCTCGTCGACCGCATCGATCGCCAGCCGCCGGCGGCTCCGCGCCAGCCCGACGACGGGGTCGAGGTCGAGCACCAGCGTCAGGTCCGGCCACAGGTCGTCGACCATCGCCGCGTGCAGATCGCGGATCAGCGCTTGCGCCATGCCGCGCCCGGCGCCCTGATAGGCGAGCGTCGATCCGGCATAGCGGTCGGACACGACCACGCGGCCCGCCGCCACCGCCGGCCGCACCACGCGCGCGACATGCTGGACCCGTGCGGCGGTCATCAGCAGCAGTTCGGCGCGCGGCTCCCACGCATCGTCATGCCCGGCGAGCAGCAGCCCGCGCAGCGCCTCGCCCTGCGGCGTTCCGCCCGGCTCGCGCGTGCCGAGCACGTCCCGGCCCGCCGCCTGCAATGCCGCGATCAGGTGGCGGACGACGCCGCTCTTGCCCGATCCGTCGACGCCCTCGACGGCGATGAACGCTCCCGCCATGCCGCTACTCCCGCCGCCAGATCTGCGACTTGCAGATGAAGCCCCCGATCAGGCAGCCGCGCACGTTCAGCGTATCGGCGTCGACCATCGTCACCGTCGATCCGAACGTCCGGCCCATGTCGGGAACGTAGATCTGCCCGGCCCAGCGCGCGCGCCCGTCCGCCTTGTAGCCGCGCAGCAGCGCGGTGCCGATCAGCGGCGGATAGCCCTTGCGCGCGACGTCGTCCCTCGCCTTGTCGGTGGCGCGCACCACCCAGCCGCACAGCAGGTCGCCGCAATGCCCGGTGCGGACCGCGACGCTGTTCTTCGGATTGTGCCAGGTGCCCAGGATCGCCTCCCGCGGGGGAAGGTCGCGAACGGCGGCGACGAGCAGAAGGGCGACGAACACCGGGCGTGCTCAGCCGCGCAGCCGCTCGTGGTGGCGGATGACCTCGTCGATGATGAAGCGCAGGAACTTCTCGCTGAATTCGGGATCGAGCTCCGCCGCTTCGGCCAGATGGCGCAGCCGCGCGATCTGCCGCTCCTCGCGCCCCGGATCCGCGGCCGGCAGGCCCGACGTCGCCTTGTGACGGCCCACCGCCTGCGTCACCTTGAACCGCTCGGCGAGCAGGTGGACGAGTGCCGCATCGATATTGTCGATGCTCTTGCGATAGCCCTGCAGCACGTCGTCGCTCATCTGCA
>CAYQPM010000089.1:0-9642 GCA_964419295.1 uncultured Stakelama sp.
AGGTGCATCTTGCGGCTGATCCCGCCGGTCAGGAACGCCGCCGCGCCGCCGTACTTACCGTCGCCGACGATCGGGTGGCCGATCGCCGCCATGTGGACGCGCAACTGGTGCGTGCGCCCGGTAAAGGGTTGCAGCTCGACCCAGGCGCAGCGGTTGCCGGCCCGCTCGACGACGCGATAGCGGCTGCGCGCCGCCTGGCCGTTCTCTTCGTCGACGTGCATCTTCTCGCCGCCCGTGCCCGGCTGCTTGCCGATCGGCAGGTCGACCATGCCGTCGTCGATCGACGGCACGCCGACCACCAGCGCCCAATAGACCTTGCGCGCGGTGCGGCCGGAAAACGCCTTGGCGAAGAAGCCGGCCGCCCGCGTCGTCCGCGCGACGAGCAGCGCGCCCGACGTATCCTTGTCCAGCCGGTGGACCAGCTTCGGCCGTCCCTCGGCGTCATATTGCAGCGCGTCGAGCAGGCCGTCGACATGTTCGGACGTCTTGGTGCCGCCCTGCGTCGCGAGGCCCGGCGGCTTGTTGAGCACCAGCGCCTGCAGGTCCTTGTGGATCACCATCCCGCGCGCCAGGTCGATCTGTTCCTGGCTCAGCGGCGCCCGCTCGCGCTTGGGGCGGGGGGCGCCCGCCTCGTCCTTCACTTCGGGTTCGGGCGGGGGCACCCGCAGCGTCTGGCCCGCCTTGATCCGGTCGCCCGGCGTCGCGCGAGATCCATCGACGCGCAGCTGCCCGGTGCGCGCCCATTTGGCGACGGTGGTAAAGCTCGTCTCGGGCAGATGCCGCTTGAACCAGCGGTCCAGGCGGATGCCGTCATCGTCATAGCCGACGTTGAACTGGCGGATGCCGATATCCTTGGGCATCTTGGCATCGGTCATGCGAGCGCTCCCCCGGTCCAGCTTCGCGCCAGCCAAAGGCCGGCGAACAGCGCCAGGATCGATCCGGCGACGGACAGCAGGACATAGCCGAGCGCGCTACCGATCGCACCCCGTTCGATCATCATCGCAGCATCCAGGCTGAACGCGGAAAATGTCGTGAAGCCGCCGAGCACGCCGACCCCCAGCAACAGCCGCCATGGTTCGGCATGGCCACCGGACCGGGCGACGACGGCCGCCAGCACACCCATCAGCAGCCCGCCGAACAGGTTGACGGCCAGCGTGCCGAACGGAAAAGCGGAGCCGAACACGGCAGCTGCCGCGCTGCCGGTGAGATAGCGCGCGCCGGCGCCCAACGCACCGCCGGCCATGACGAGGAAAAGAGGCATGGCCCCGTCCTAGAGGAAGAACGCGGCGGAGGGAATGCGGCGCGATGCGCGACCTGCGCACCGCCGTCGGCCGCGCACTGCCGTCAGCGCAGCAGGCCCGCCGCGCGCAAGGCATCGTTGATCACGCTCGCCACGCCCGCGCCCTCGGATCGCGGCGGTACGACGTGCAGGCGCTGTGCCCCCGGTCGGGCCACGACCGCCGGAGCGATGCCCCAGAAGGCGGCGATGCGGCGCGTCGACGACACCCCGACGTCGAGCATGAACGGACCCGCCACCCCGCACGCCTCGGCGCCCTGGGTCGCGATCGGCGTGCCGTGGCCCATGCCGGCGATCCGGTAATCCTCGATCACCGCCCGCCCGCGCTCGTCGCGCCACGTCCGATGGGGATGGCCGGCGACGCTGTCCACCGCGTCCGGAGCCTCGGCGACGCCATGCAGCGCCTGCCATTGCGTCAGTATCGCGTCGGCATTGTCCGGGTGCACCGTGGCATCCGCGCCGCCGTGCCACACCGACAGCGTCGGCCAGCCTCCGTCATGCGCGGACGCGCCGCGCGCCAGCGTGCCGAGCTCGCCGTCGGACGGCATGTTGTGGCCCCGCATCCGGTCGAGCGCCTGCACCACGCCCATCGCGGTGCCATAGGGCAGGCCGCCGATGATCGCCCCGCCGGCGAACACGTCGGGATAGGTCGCCAGCATCACCGCGGTCATCGCGCCGCCGGCCGACAGGCCGTTGACGAACACCCGCGCCGGATCGATCGCGTGTTCCGCGATCATGGCTGCGATCATCTCGCGGATCGATGCCGCCTCGCCGTGATCCCGGCTGACGTCTTCGGGGGCGAACCAGTTGAAGCAGAGATTGGGGTTGTTGGCCCGCTGCTGCTCCGGGAACAGCAGGGCGAACCCCTGTTCGTCCGCCAGCCGCGACCAGCCCGCGCCCTGGTCGTAACCGGCGGCGTTCTGCGTACAGCCGTGCAGCACGACGACCAGCGCCGCCCCGCGCGCCAGGCTGCGGGGCACATAGATGCGACCGCGCAGATTGCCGGGATTGCGGCCGAAGCCGGTGAGATCGGTCAGCCGATCGGCCGTCGCTTCCCCGACGCTTCCGGGCATGGCGCGGGACGCGGCAAGCCGGGCAATGGTGTCAGACAGACGTCGCATGCGCGCTCTCCGCAATGGGGCAAAATCGCCGGCAGACGTGTAATGCTGCGTTGCACAATATGGGGTCGGGCATGCCGATGGCAAGCGCCGAACCGCGTTGCCGGCGGTTTGCCCTCGACCGCGCCGCCGACGCGCAACACTCTGCGTCGTTTACGTAATCTCTGCGTTCTAGGCGGATGAACGGATCCGACCGACCCTTTCGCATCGCGCTGGTGCTCGGCGGCGGCAACGCGTTGGGCAGCTATCAGGCGGGCGCTTACGACGCATTGCACGAACGCGGCGTCGCGCCGGACTGGATCGTCGGCACCTCGATCGGGGCGGTCAACGGCGCGCTCATCGCGGGCAACCCGCCCGATCGCCGCATCGCCGTCCTTCGCGATTTCTGGCGGCCCGCCGCGGATGGTGAGGCGACCGACCGGACATGGGAGACGATGCGCCGCACCGCCGCCGTCCACTGGACGACGATGGCGGGACGGCGCGGCGCGTTCGACCCGATCGGGCCGCTCGGGTCCTGGTGGCGTTCCGATGCCGCGGCGACCGCGCCCGCCCTGTTCGACCAGGCGCCGCTGGAGGACACGCTCGCGCAGGCGGTCGACTGGCAGCGGCTGAACGGCGGCGCGCCGCGCTACACCGCGCTGGCCGTCGATCTGGAAAGCGGCGACGACCGCCCGTTCGATACCCTGTCCGCCACCGTCACGGCGCGGCACGTCCGCGCCAGCGGCGCCCTGCCGCCCGCCTTTCCCGCGGTGGAGATCGATGGCCGGTTGCTCGGCGACGGCGGCCTGTCGCAGAACCTGCCGCTCGACCCCGTGTTGGGCGAACCCGGTGCGCCGCCGACGCTCTGCATCGCGCTCGACCTGTTGCCGCTGCACGCCGCGCGGCCGACGACGCTCGGCGAGACGATGGGCCGTGCGCAGGATCTGGCGCTCGCGATCCAGTCGCGCCGCACGATCGAGCGATGGCAGCAGGTCTTTGTCCTCGAGGCGCCCAATGCGGGCGTTGCCCTCGCCCGCCGCGCCTATGCCGATCAGCAGCTGGAGGTGGCTGGCAAGGCGCTGGATTTCTCCCCGGAATCGGTCGGTCGCCGCTGGCGCGCGGGCTATGCCGACGGCGCGGCGCTGGCGGACCGCATCGTCGCGGGCGCCATCGCGGTCGAAGCAGGCGCGCTGACAATCGTCTAGCGACGCGGTGCCGGCAAGCTTGGCCGGCGGATCAGCGGACGAGCAGGTCGACCGCGCTGCCGCCCGCCGGATTGGCGGTGACATAGACCACATAGGCCGCGTCGCCCCGCGTGCCGCCCAGCACGTGGCGGGCGCCCGCCGCCTGATGCTCCGCCGAATAGCCGGCGCGGGTGACGCGGGCATTGTACCAGTCGAGGATACGCCCGACCGGCGCACCGCTGGTGAAGCTGACCACCCGCAGGCCGCAGGCATCGTTGCCCGCCGCCTCGCGCACCTGCGCGTCGGGGTATAGGGGAACGGCGGCGGGTAGCCGCGTCGACCACACGGCGGAATAACTTACGCGCTGCGCGCATGCACTGCCGTCGCGCGATTGGCGCGCGGCAAGCTCGCCGAGCGTCAGCGCGCCGTCCGCCTTGCGGCACTGGGGGCAATCGGGTTTGGCCAAGGGCGTCGGCTTCAGGTCGGCGGCGGTCACGCCATCTGCGCGCGCCGGCAGGTCCGGCGGCACTGACAGCGGATCGGGTCGGCTCGGCGGGCGCACCACATTGGTGTTGGCGGTTTGCGTCAGCGCGGGATCGACCATGATCTGGTCGCGCAGCGCCGTGGTCAGCGCCGGATCACGCTGGTTGCCGACCGACGCGGTCAGCTCCTCGTCGAGGCTGTCGAGATCCTGCTGCGACGACGGCTGCTTGCTGCACGCGGCGAGCAACAGGACGGACAGCAAAAGGCTATGATTCGCTTGCACGACACCGGCATGCAGCAAGCCGCCTTAAGGTGCCATCGGCGTTCATGGTTAACCTAACGCCATATTTACCCTGCCCGTCCTCAAAGAGGACAAATCCTGCCCGTCCTCAAAGAGGACAAACCCTGCTCATCCTCTTTGAGGACAGCCCTGCTTGTCCTCGCGCAGGGCAGGGGCCATGTTCCAAGTATGCTGAACATTCTCTCCGTCGCGGTCGGCCTGGTCACTCTGGTCCTGGGTCTCGTCGCGTTCGTTCCGCTGCTCGGCTGGATGAACTGGCTCGTCATTCCGATCGGTATCGTCGGCGCGGCGATCGGCGCATTGTCCTCGTCGAACGGCGGACGCAACCTCAACCTGGTGCTGATCGTGATCTTCGCGATCCGCCTCAGCCTCGGCGGCGGCATCTTCTGATCGACCGACAGGCATGGGGCCCGGCGTCGCCGCCGGGCCCCGATTCCGCGTCACTGACGTCTGGTATCGCTTAGCGGCAGACGACCTGGCCGCGATCCACCGACTGGCCGAGCAGCGCACCGCCACCCGCACCGATCAGCGTCCCGAGCAACCGCGAACCGCCGCCCGCGATGACGTTTCCGAGTGCACCGCCCGCGAGGCCGCCGACGATCAGGCCGGTCGTCCCGTCGCTCCGCCGGCAATAATAGCGACCGTTGTTGCCGCGATAGATCCGGTCGTTGCGGCTCAGCCGACGCGGCTGGTAATAGCGACCGTCGCGATAATAATTCTCGGCATAATAGGCGCGCTGCCCACGCTGCGGACGATTATAGTCGTAGTTGCGATATTGCTGCCAATCGTCGCGGCGGTCCTGGCGGATATCCCGCATATCGCCCCGGCGATCCTGCCGCGCGTCGCGCACCTGATCGGCATATTCGCGGCGCGCGTCGCGCACGTCGCGGCGGGAATCGGCGTTGCGCACGTCCTTGCGATAATCCTGGCGCGCATCGCGCACCTCGTCGCGATATTCGCGATTGGCGTCGCGGCGGGTGTCCTGCGCGCCGGCGGGGATCGCCGCCAGGGTGGTCGCCGCCAGCGCGGCGGTCAGAAAGGCGATACGCATGTTATGGCTCCTTGATCCATGTGGCACGAGAACCAGCGGAGGGGCCAGGCGGTTGCGTGAACGGCAAACTACGTCCGGTTCATCGTCCTGACAGCCGACAGCCGACAGCCGACAGCCGACAGCCGACAGCCGACGGGCGCACGCGCGTCCGCCGGCCCCATCGTCAGCCGAACGTCGTGTCCAGCGTGATGTCGCAGGTCAGCACCTTCGATACCGGACACCCGGCCTTGGCTTCGTTGGCGATCCGTTCGAACTCGGCCCGGTCGATCCCCTCGACATGCCCCGACAGCGTCAGCGCCGACCGGGTGATCGTGAAGCCGTCGCCGTCCTTGTCCAGCGTCACCTTGGCATCCGTCTTGAGGTTGCCCTGGCTATGCCCCGCACTGGCCAGCGCGAAAGCGAGCGCCATCGTGAAGCAACCCGCGTGCGCCGCGGCGATCAGTTCCTCCGGATTGGTGCCCGCGCCATCTTCGAACCGGGTGTTGAAGCCGTATTGCGTGTCGGACAGCACGCCCGATTGGGTCGTGATCTTGCCCTTGCCGTCCTTGCCGAGGCCTGCGTAGCTCGCCGAAGCGCTGCGGGTCACCATCTGTCCATTCTCCTGAAATTGCGTCCGAACCGATCCCAAACACCAGAAGGGCGCCGCGAGTTGCCTCGCGACGCCCTTCTTTTCACCAGCCGGTCGGCTTAGCGGCAGCGACGGCTGCCACCGCGGTCGATCTCGCGGCCCAGCAGGCCACCGGCGACGGCGCCGCCCAGCGTGCCGACGGTGCGGTCACCGCGGGTGTCGACCGTGCGGCCGAGCAGCGCACCACCGATCGCGCCGACGACGGCACCGGTCGTGCCATCGGGCTTGCGGCAACGCACGCGGCCGCGGTTGTCGCGCCATTCGCGATACTTGTACTTCTGCGCCGTCGCCTGCGACACCGGAACCACCATCGTGGCCGGCAGGACCATCGCGGCACAGCCCATAGCGAGCATCAATTTACGCATGTGTCTTACTCCCGTTCTGATTTCGTGTTGCACTAACGTTGCTCAATACGCCCGGTTGCATGAACGCCAAACAACGTTCCGTTCAGGAAACGAGTCAGGACTTCTGCGGCTCCGGCGGGGGATCGCCGGGGTCGGCGGCCTTGCGATTGCGGTAGTGCGCGGCGACCAGCGTGGCGCCGAGGATGAAGCCGCCCGGTGCGAGCAGGACGACGGCGGCGACGCCGATCTGGCGGGGAGTGATACGCATGCGTCCGCCTATCACGCGCCGGTGAACGGAGCCTTGCGGCCCGTGCGGATCAGAACGGCATCTTCAACCGGATCATCGCGCGCGGGCTGCTCATCCCGTTGGGCAACACTCCCTGTTCCGCCTCGCCGGACAGGCGGACGTTGCCGATCCGGGTCGCCGCGCGGATCGGCTTCTGCGCGTAGCGATCAGGATCCACCGCCGCCAGCCGGTCGGCATCGGAACGGCGCGCGCAGACGACGATCGTGCCGTCCGCGTCGGGCTGGTCGCACGGCGTCTCCACCGGCAGCGGCTTTACCGGCCGCAGTTCCGCCGGCAGCGGCGGCCCCGCGACCTGCGCGGTCTGCATCGCCATCATCAACGCCATCCGCATAGTCGCGCCTCCCGATCGGTGCGATCCTGACCGGTGATTGCGGCGGCGGGAAGGCGGATCAGCGATAGTTGAAGCTGATGCTGATCCGTTCGCCCTTGGCGGCATTGGGCACCACCTCGTGCCGCAACCAGCTTTCCCACAGGAACACGCTGCCCGGTGTGGGTTCGGCATAGACGAAGGTCGCGTGGCTTTCGTCGGCATCGGCGCGGCGGGTGGGGGCGGCCATCATCATCGGCAGCCGCGGATCCTCCAGCTTCAGCGCGCCGGCGCCGGGCGGGGTCGCGATATAGATCGTGCCGCTGACCGCGCTGTGCGGATGGATGTGGCCGGAATGGGTGCCGCCGGGTTTCAATACGTTGACCCACAGGCTGTCGAGCTTCAGCTTGCGGCCGCCCAGGTCGAACGCACATGCCTCGGCAAAGCGCGCGACATGCTTGTTGAGCAGCTTGACCAGGTCGGCGAAGCGCGGATCGCGTGACGGCAGGTCGTTGAGCGAGGCGTAGGAGGTATAGCCCCGATAGCCGTGCGCCTTCGACCAGGCGACGCCCGCGCGATCCTGCCGCGCCAGGTCGAGGCACGCCTCCTCCAGCTCGTCGAGCAGCGTCGCATCGCCCAGATCGTCCTCGTAGAAGCGCGTTGCGAACAGCGTACGGATCGTCATGCGGCCAGCCTCATCGCCACGTCGTTCATGAACCTCACGTCGTCGCCCGCGGCCAGCCACGGTGCCTCCGCCCCGATCGCACCGAGCATGTCGGCGAGCGGGTCGAGTTCGGCCTTCGGGTAATTGCCCAGCACATGGCCGGTGACGCGATCCTTGTGCCCCGGATGGCCGATGCCGATCCGCACGCGGCGAAACTCCGGCCCCAGATGCTGGTCGGTCGAACGCAGCCCGTTATGGCCGGCGGTGCCGCCGCCGCGCTTCACCTTCACCTTGAACGGCGCGAGGTCGAGCTCGTCGTGAAACACGGTGAGCGCGTCCGGCCCCAGCTTGTAGAAGCGCAGCGCCTCGCCGATCGCCCGGCCGCTTTCGTTCATGAACGTCGCCGGCTTGAGCAGCAGCACCTTCTCGCTGCCGACCCGGCCCTCTTGCGTCCAGCCCTGGAACTGCTTCTTCGCAGCCCCGAATCCGTGCATGTCGGCGATCAGGTCGAGCGCCATGAAGCCGACATTGTGCCGGTGCATCGCATATTGCGGCCCCGGATTGCCGAGCCCGGCCCAGATCTGCATGACGTGTGGTCCTTGTTTGCTCTTGGCGGAGATAGGCGGCTAACCCACCCTCGTCATCCCGGCGAACGCCGGGACCCATGGTTTCGGGACGCTGGTGGTGCGGACACCATGAGCCGCCCGTGTCCATAGGTCCCGGCTTTCGCCGGGATGACGAAGGGGGAAGGGGAGGAAGGGGCGTCGCCGGCCCCGCCCACACGAAAAAGGGCAGGGGAGCGTCGCCGCTCTCCTGCCCCTTGCATATCGGCCGTCGAAGGGGATCAGCCCTCCGCGGTGTCCTCGCCGTCGGTTTCGCTCTCGGTCTCGGCAGCCGCTTCGGCAGCCTGCGTCTCGGCGACTTCCGCCTCGAGCGCTTCGTCCTGCGCGGTCGGCACCGTCGGCGGCACGATCGTGGCGATCGCGAAATCGCGATCCTCGATCGCCGGCTTCGCGCCCTTGGGCAGCGTCACGTCGCTGATGTGGATCGAATCGCCGACTTCGCGGCCCTTCAGCGAGATGGTGATCTCCGACGGGATGTCGGCCGCATCGACGACCAGCTCGATCTCGTGCCGGGTGACGTTCAGCACGCCGCCCTGCTTGATGCCGCGGCATTCGTCTTCGTCGGCGAACACGACGGGGACGGCCACGGTCACTTCGGTGTGCTCACCGATGCGCAGGAAGTCGACGTGGATCGGACGATCGGTGACCGGGTGGAAGGCGACGTCCTTCGGCAGCGTGCGCTGGCCGTCGATCATCACCACGGAATTCATGAAATGGCCCGACATCAGCGCCTTCATCAGCGCCTTTTCCTCGAGATGGATCGAGGACGGTTCCTTGTTCTGGCCGTAGATCACGGCGGGGACGCGGCCGTCACGACGCAGCGCCCGGGAGGCTCCCTTGCCAACCCGGTCGCGCGTCTCGGCTGCGAGCGTAATGGTGTCGCTCATGCAGATAACCTTCCGAAACGTGCTTAAGTGTGTTTCCGCGCCACGCCTCCAGGGATGACCATGACCGGAAGCGGGCGCGCATAGCGGACGGGCGGGGAAAAAGCAAATGGGGCGGCCCCGCTCACCCTCACCCTCACCCTATCGGTGCTGCGCACCTCTCCCCTCTCCCGGCGGGAGAGGGGACAAGGCGGCGAAGCCGACGCGGGGTGAGGGTGAGTGCGACCCGCTCAATACCGGACCCGCGTCGCCTTCACGCCCAGCTTCGCCAGATGCGCCTGCACCGAATCCGGCCCCGCCAGATGCCCGGCACCCACCGCGATGAACACCGTCCCCGGCTTCGCCATCCGCCCCTTGATCCACGTCGCCCAGCGCGCGTTGCGATCGGTGAGCAGCACCTTGGCCACCTCGGGCGAACTCTTCAGCTCGTCGTTCATCTCGCGCGCCAGCGCATCGGGATCGCCACGCGCCC
>CAYQPM010000090.1:0-9447 GCA_964419295.1 uncultured Stakelama sp.
TCCTGCTGCTCGGCGTGCGTCCGCTCGCCAAGGGGCTGATGAAGAAGCGCGAGGACGCGGCGGTGCCGGCGCTCGCCGCGCCGGGCGATGCGATCGGCGGCGAGAATGCCGACGGCATCACGGTGCACGAAGCGGTCAGCCTCGATCGGCTGGAAGCGTCGCAATCGGTCGACGACCGGATTGGCGCGGTCCGCGGCTTCACCCGTGACAATCCGGCGCGGGCCGCGCTTGCGATCCGCGACATGATCAAGGCCGACGCCAAGTGAACGCGATCACGTCCACGCGGACGTACACCGGCGTCGAACGCGCCGCGGTGCTGATGATGCTGGTCGGCGAGGAGGAGGCCGCGGCCATCCTCCAGAAGCTGGACCCGGACGAGGTGCGGCAGCTCGGTTCGGCGATGTTTGCGGTCGCCGACGTCTCCGAACAGGAGATGGAGGACGTGCTCGACGATTTCGTCGGCAAGGCGCGCGAGCGGACCGGCATCACCTTCGAACCGCGTCCGCGGATCGAGGCGGTGATGAACCGCGCGCTCGGACCCGAAAAGGCGGAGAGCGTGCTGGCGCGGATCACCCCGCCCGAGGCGTCGTGCGAACTCGAACTGCTCGACTGGCTGGACGCGAGCGAGATCGCGCAGATGATCGAAAAGGAACATCCGCAGATCGCGGCGGTGATGATCGCCAACCTGAACCCCGCCGTCGGCGGACAGGTGCTGGAGCTGTTGCCCGATGCGGTGCAGCCCGACATCCTGCATCGCATCGCGCGGCTGGGGCCGATCAGTCCCGACGCGGTGCTGACGCTGAAGGCGGTGCTGGCCAATCGTCGCAGCAGCGGGACGGGATCGTCCGCCAGCGGCATGACGCTGGGCGGCACGCGCGAAGCGGCGAAGATCCTGCAGGGCGCGCGCAAGGTGACCGAGCAGCGGGTGATGCCCAAGCTGTTCAAGATCGACAAGGACGTGGCGAAGGCGATCGAGGAGGCGATGTTCGTCTTCGACAACCTGCTCGACATGGACGACAAGAACCTCGGCACGCTGATCCGCAACATCGACGGCGACATCCTGTCGCGCGCCCTGAAGGGCGTGGACGAGAATGCCCGTGGCCGCTTCCTCGGCTGCATGTCGGCGCGCGCCGCCGACGGCATCCGCGACGAGATGGAGGCGCGCGGGCCGATGAAGCTCGCCGAAGTGCTGGATGCGCAGAAGGCGATGATCGCCATCGCCCGTAACCTTGCCAAGGACGGCACGATCGTGATGGGCGCGAGCGACGACGATTATGTCTGACGCCTTCGCCCGTGCGGCCGATGCCGGCTTCATCGCCGGATTCGCCGCGCGCCACGACACCGCCGCTCACCTGCTCCAGGCGGCGTTCGCCCCGCCGCAGGGCTTCACCCCGCGGGAGATGTGGGCGACCCTGGAACGCGCCATGGCCGGCGATGCCCGGTCCGACGCGCCGGCGGGGCCGAGGCATTTCAGCCCGGCCGATCCCGCCGGCGAGAAGCCGACGCACGGCTGGGACCCGCTCGACGCGCAAGCCGAACCGACCGGCTTCATCGACCCGGTCGAAACGGCCCATGCCGCAGGCTATGCCGAGGGGCTCGCCGCGGCGGCGGCGGCCACGCGCGAAACCGGCGATCGCGACCGCGCGCTGCTGACCGAACTGGCGGCGGCGCTGGCCAATGGCCACCAGCTGGATCGGGACCGGATCGCGACGCAGCTGCGCCAGACCGTGTTGTTGCTGGTCAACAAGCTGGTCGGCGAATGCGGCGTGACCGCCGGGGTGCTGAACGGGCGGATCGCGGCGGCGGCCGAATTGCTGGCGGAGGCGAGCGAATCGGCGCTGCTGCGGCTGCACCCCGACGACCTGCCGCTGGTCGACGGATCGCTGCCCAAGACGATCTTCGCAGCCGGGGACGCATCGCTCGCGCGCGGCAGCTTCGTGCTGGAAAGCGCATCGACGCTGGTCGAGGACGGGCCGGAATTGTGGCTGGGCCAATTGGCCGAAGCCATCGACCGCGTGCCCGTGCCCGCGCTGGAGCCGCGGTGATGCTCAACCGGTTCACCAACGATTATCTGGAGACGCTGGGCATCGCCGATTTCCGGCCGGCGCCCAAGGTGTCGGGTCGCCTGTCGTCGTACGACGGGCTGTTGATGGAGGCGGTCGGCCTGTCGCTGCCGGTCGGCACGATCTGCGAGATCGGCGGCCATGGCGACACCAAGGTCGAGGCGGAGGTGATCGGTTTTCGCAACGGCCGCACGCTGTTGATGAATCTCGGCGGTCCCGCGGCGCTGCTGCCGCGCGCGCCGGTGCGCCCGGTGGGCCCTCCGGGCGAAGCCGAAGTGGGCGCGGCGCTGCTCGGCCGCGTGGTCGATGGCGCCGGTCGCCCGATCGACGGGCTGGGGCCGATCCGCGGCGCCCGCAAATGGCCGCTCGCCGGCAAGCTGCAATCGCCGCTCGACCGCGGGCGCGTGCTGAAGCCGATGGATGTCGGCGTGCGCGCGATCAACGGTTTGCTGACCATCGGCCAGGGCCAGCGGGTCGGCATCATGGCCGGATCGGGCGTCGGCAAGTCGGTGCTGCTCGGCATGATGGTCCGCGCGGCGCAGGCCGACGTGATCGTCATCGGCCTGATCGGCGAACGGAGCCGCGAGGTCGCGGACTTCCTGGAAACCAAGGTGGCAGGCGAGGCACGCAAGCGCGCGGTCGTCGTCGCGGTGCCGGCCAACCATTCGCCGGTGCTGCGCATCCGCGGCGCGCTGCGCGCCACCGCCATCGCCGAGGCGTTTCGCGCCGAGGGCAAGCAGGTGCTGCTGATCATGGACAGCCTGACCCGCGTCGCGCATGCGGGCCGCGAGATCGGGCTGGCGCTGGGCGAGCCCGCCTCCGCGCGCGGCTATCCGCCGTCGGCGATCGCGATGCTGCCCAATCTGATCGAGCGCGCGGGCACCGACGTGCATACCGGCGGGTCGATCACCGCGATCTACACCGTGCTGGCCGATGGCGACGACGGCAACGATCCGGTCGTCGATTCCGCGCGATCGATCCTCGACGGGCACATCGTGCTCAACCGCCATCTGGCCGAGCGCGGCGTCTATCCGGCGATCGACATCGGCCCGTCGGTCAGCCGCGTGATGACCGACATCGCGCACCCCGATCACGTCCATGCCGCGCGCATCCTGCGCCGCCACCTGGCGACGTACGAGGAAAACCGCGACCTGGTGCTGATGGGCGCGTATCGCCCCGGCGCCGATCCGGCGATCGATGCCGCCATCGCGGCGCATCCCGCGGTGATGGAATATATCAGGCAGGGCAGCGACGAGACCGTCTCGCTGAGCGATGCCATCGCCGAACTGACCGGCGTGTTCGGTGCCTGACGCCCGCAAGCTAGCGCGCATCCACCGCGTGCGAACGCTGCAACTGGGCCTGACGCGCGCCGACGAAATGCGTGCGCATGACAAGTTCGCGAGCGAAACCAACCTCGCCAACCGGATTCAGGCGCTGGCGGAAGCGGTGTCGCCCGCCGCGGCGACGACCGCGACCGCCGCGTCGCTCGGCGCGCAGGCGCATTTTCGCGAGCGTCTGCACCAATCCTCCGCCGCGGCGCAGATGCGCGTCCAGTCGGCCGAAATGTTCGTCCACCGCGCCGCCGAGGCGACAAGGTCCGCCAAGCGCGACCAGAGCGCGATCGAGAAGCTGCTCGATCGCGCACGCCGGGATGCGGTGGCGAAGGAGATGCGCGCGCTGGAGGAGACGCCGCCGATCTCTCCGCTGAAGGCAAAACGGCACGATCCTTGCTGATCGTCATGGGACACCCGTTTCGCAACGAGAGATCCCGATGATCAACGCCGCCTCCGCCCTCGCCCCGACCAGCCCCGGCCAAACGGCCAAGGGCGCGTCGCCGGCCGGCGGAGACATGTTCGCCCTGTCGATGATGAGCGCCGCGACGGCGGGCGATGCGGCGATCACCGACCTGATGGCCGCCGCGCCCGCCGATCCGGTGCGGCAAGCGTTTGCCGCACCCGGCACCCCATTGCCGAACGGCGTCGCCGAAGGTGCAGTCGATCCGGCGCTGACCTGGTTGCCGGCGGTGAATATCCCCGTTCCCGAACCGATGACGATGCTGTCCGGGCTGGACGGCGGCCCCGCTGCCTCGGCACCCGAAGGTGCACCGGAGGCTGCCTTCGCGCGTATCTCTCGCCCGGCCGATCCGACGCCGGCCGCCGCCCACGACAGCGATCCGGCGGTCGCCCGGCTGCCGGTGGTGAACATCCCGGCGGTGCTGCCCGGATCGGACGGCAACCCTGGTGCCTCGACACCCGAGGGCAATATTGCACAGGTGATGACGGGTTCGGGCCCGGCCTATGCCCCGCCGACGGCTCCGACGCCGGATGGCGATGCGCCGGTGCCCGTTCCGGCCGCGATCACTCCGCAGACGATGCCGGCGAACCCCGATCCGGCCCCGGTCGCGAACCGGCGGCAGCCGGCGATCGCCACCGCGCCGCGCGCGTTCCAGCCGGCGACGCGCGCGTTGCGCGGCGCGACCTCCGGCGTAGCGCTGGCGGCAGGCCTGACGGAGATCGCCGCGACGAAATCGGCGGCGACGCCGACCAGCGGAACCGCCAAGCCCGTCATGGCCGTCCAAGCGGAGGCCGGCGCCGCAGCCGCGACGGCGACGGTCGCCTCGCTGCCGACACCGGCGGCGGGGCCATTCGGTCAACGGTCTGCACCGGACGCTGAGACACTTGCGCCAGCACCGGTGCCGCTCGAAGCGCCCGCGACGCCTGCGTTCGCTCCGTCAGTTGCCCGGAACGGCAGCGCATCGATGGGGTCGCCCGAGCAGAGTCAGGCAACGTCCCCCGTTACGCCCGCAGAAGCCTTGGCGGTGCCTGTTCAGCCGATCCCGACGATCCCGGCGACCCAGCCGGCCGTCGCGGTCGCGGCTCCGCTGCCGCTCGCCCCGACCGGGCGAACGACGGTCGATGTGCCCGCGGACGCCGCCACTCCACGTCCGGCCGAGCCGGCACGTGTCATGTCGCGCGAAACGCCGGCGGTCGATCCCGCACTCCAGCCTGCGCGCGCGCCGATCGGCAACGGCGCTCAGGCCGTGCAGCCGCCGGCCGGGGCGGCGGCGCTCCCGCTCGACGACGCTGATCTGCCGGCCCGGACGCCCGTAGCCGATCCGCACGCATCGGTGCCGCCGTCCGTGGTGACGGCCGACGAGGCGCCTCCCGCTTCAACCGCCGGCGAACTGCCGGTGCTCACCACGGCCCCGGCGATCGAGCGGCCGGTCGCCGACGGGCAAGCGGTGCCGGACGTCGCCGGTCAACCGGCTCGCGACGGCTCGGTGGCGGCGCGACCTGCGCCGTCGTCGCCTCCTGCCGCGACACCGGTGGAGGCCGATGCCGCGCCGGCCAAGCCGCGGCGCGACACCTCCGCTGCGAAGCACGACCGGCAATCGGCCAAGCGCACCGAAGGGCCGCTCGTCGTCACCGTCCCACCCGCCGATGCCGGCGAGACGCCGGTCGCCGCCATAGCCGGGGATGACGACGACAGCCGCGACGCCGCGGCGCCGTTCATGGCGGATCAGCCCGCCGCGCCGCGTCCCGATGCGGCCGCGGTCGTGACCGCGGTTCCGGTGCAGCCGGTGCCGATCGCACCGCCGACGATCGCCGATGCCCCGTCGCCCGAGACTCGCGTTTCGATCGCGTCCGATGCGTCGCGCGCGCCGGAGGCGCAGCCGCAACCACTCGGCACGGCGCAGCCGCCGGCGGCGGAGCGCGGTACGCTCGAACCCCGGTCGGCACCCGACGACATTGCCGCGAGCCCGCAGGATCGCGACCAAGCGCCGGCACGCACGCCGACACCCGAGGCGGCGGCGCGCGTGCAGGTCGCGCCCGCCGCGCTCGGCAGCACACCGGCCGCAACGCGGACCGGCACGCCTGTGCCGCCAGCCGCAGCCCCCGCCCCCGCCAGCGACACGCCCGTGATCGCCGCCGCGGCAGCGGCGCCGGTAGCGGGCGCCCTGTCCACCGTGCCGCAGCCGCGCCGCCAGAGCTTCGTCCGCGAGGTCGGCGGCACGACGCGCCAGACCGTAGCGCTCCGCCCGCAGGCCGCCGCGCCGCTCCAGCCGACCGCCGGGACCACCGCATCGGCGGCGCAGGTGTTCGGGGCCGCGATGCATGCCGCGAGCGCAAGCGACGATCCGCTGCGCACGGCTGCGGCCGAGCCCCAGGTCGGAGTGGTCGCCGCGCCCGCGACGCTGGCTCCGATCGCCGCGACGACCGACTCCGCCGCGCCGACCCTCGACATGCGGCAGGCGAATTGGCCGAACGCGATGATCGACCATATCGAACAGCTGCGCGACGCCGCCAACGCCAACGACACCCGCATCCGGCTGGTGCCCGACGCGCTCGGCGGGATCGACATCGCGGTGAAGACGGTGGGTGACGCCATCCACGTGCGCTTCACCGCCGACGACGCGACGACGCGCGCGATGATCGAGGATGCGCGGCCCGAACTCACCGCGATCGCGCTGGAACGCGGGCTGCGGATCGGGCAGTCGGTGGTCGAACTGTCGCCGGCGAATGCCGGGCAGCAGCAGGGTGGCCAGCAGTCGCAGCCGCAATCCCAATCCCAGTCCCAGTCCCAGCCTCAGACCCAATCGCAGAACGCCTCCGCCGGCGGTCAGCAGCAGAATGCGTCGCAGGCCCAGACCGGCCAGCAGCAACCGCGCCAGCAGCAGGCGCAGCCGGGTCGCCAGCCGGACCGTCCCGCCCGCGCGCCCTCCCCCGAACCCGACGCCGGCACCAACGGCCGCGTCGCCTGATATTCGTAAGGACCCGATTCGATGAGCGACAAACCCGAAGACGCCGCGCCCAAGAAGAAGGGCGGCAAGATGAAGATCGTCATCATGGCGGTCGCGCTGCTCGCCCTGGTCGGCGGCGGCGTCGGCGCCGGCGTCTATGCCGCGAGCAGCGGCATGATCGGTGGCGGCCACGCCGCCGCCGCCGAGGATCATGGCCCCAAGCTGGTCCCCAAATCCGAACAGAAGCGCCCGGCCGCGGGCGGCGAAGGCGGCGAGGGACATGGCGGCGAAGCGTCCGGCGGCGGCGGCAAGCATCCGCCGACGGGCGGCGACGGCGACCGCTATGCGTCCAACTATTACACGATGGACCCGCAATTCACGTCGAACCTGCAGAATTCGGTGCACGTCGTCCAGATCGGCATCGCCGTGTCGACGCCCTATGACGACACGGTCATCGAGAATCTGAAGACCAACGACATCGCCGTCCGCTCGGCGGTGCTGCTGACGCTGGGCGACACGCCGGAGGACCAGGTGTTCACCTCGGCCGGCAAGGAGCAGCTGCAACGGCGGCTGGTGAAGGCGATTAACGATACTTTGCAGCAAAAAGAGGGATTCGGCGGCGTTAGTAACGTCTACTTTACCAATTTCGTTGTTCAGTGAGGCATGGTTAACGCCGAGGCAACTTCCAACAGACGGACGCGGGATCGCGCACCCGCCGCGCATGCGGCGGGGCTGGGCGCGAGCAAGCTTAATCCGTTCGGCGACCTGCACACGCTGCAGCATCTGTCCGCGCGGCTGGCGCGGTCGCTGCGCGGCGTGTTTGAACCGTTGCTGCGGCGCGAGCTGCGCACCTGGGCCGAACCGCTGGTCGTCCAGCGCTTCGGCGATTACCGCGCGGAACGCCCCGACGGCCTGACCGCCTGGCTGCCGATGATCATGTCGCCGCAGGGCGCGACCGGCCTGTGCGTGCTCGACGGCGTCCTCGTGCTCGAACTGCTCGATCTGTTCTTCGGCGGCACCGGGACGGTCCCGGCGGTCATCCCTTCGGAATTCTCGCCCGCCGCCGAAGCGATGGTCGCGCGGATCGGCCAGAGCATCGCCGCACCGCTGCGCGCCGCCTGGGAACCGCTCGCCCGCATCGATTTCACGCCCACGCGGGTCGAGGTGAATGCCGCGATGCTGGCGACCGACGCCGAAGACGCGATGATCGTCACGCGGTTCGGCCTCGCCGCGGGCGACGACAAGCCGGTCTTCATCGACCTGATCTATCCGGTGACCGCGCTGAAGCCGCACGCGCCGACGCTGACCGGCAAGGTGCTCGACAAGCAGGAGGCTGACCCCGCCTGGCGCACGTCGCTGACCCGCGCGGCGATGAACGTGCGCTTCCCGATCCGCTCGGTCCTCGCCGAACCGGTCGTGCGCCTGTCGATGCTGATGAACCTCAAGCCCGGCGACGTGATCCCGATCGCCTTCGGCCCGGAAGTGCCGGTGATGGTCGGCACCGACTGCCTGGGCCGCGGCACCGTCGGCACCTCCAACGGCCATGCCGCCGTCCGCCTTACCCATATCGCCCGTTTCGACGACGAAGGACCTGAAGCATGAACGACATGACCGGCGGGTTTCCGCTGGACTCCGGCGTGGCCGCCAATTTCCGGCTGCTCCAGGACGTCGACGTCAAACTGACCGTGGAGATCGGCTCGACCCAGCTGACGCTGCGCGAGTTGCTGGCACTGGGCGAATCGAGCGTCATCGAGCTCGACCGCCAGGCCAACGAGCTGCTCGACGTGTTCGTCAACGGCACGCTGATCGGGCGCGGCGAAGTGGTGACGGTGGGCGATCGCTTCGGCGTGCGGATGACCGAGCTGGTCACCCCCGACAAATCCACCCCGGCGCGCGGCTGATCCGATGCTCTGGTCCTATATCCTAAAGCTCGTCATCCTGCTGCCGCTGGTCTGCGGCCTGATGATCGGGTGCCTGTACCTGTGGCGCCGGCTGGAGACGCGGATGCCGGGCAAGCCCAGCAACCGGCTGATCGCCATCAAGGAAACCATGATGATCTCGCCCGGCCTGCGCCTCGCGGTGCTCGATTTCGAAGGCAAGCGGCTGCTCGTCTCGGTCGGGCGCGGCGGCGTCACCCTGATCGACAAGGTGGACCAGTGAGCGTCACCGTCACGCGTCAGGGTTCCGGCCCGTCGCTGTTCAGGGCGTCGCGGGTCGCCCCTGCCCGCCCTGCCAGTCACAAATGGGTGTGGGCGGTGCTCGCCATCGTGCTCGCCCTGCTGATCGCCATGCCCGCCTTCGCGCAGGCCGCACCGGCAGCCCCGGCCGCCGCCCCCGCCCCCGGCGTGGGCGATGCGGTGGACCGCGCGCTCGGCCAGCTGAGCGCGGGCGCGGCATCGGGCGGCGGTGCGCAATCCGCGCCGCTGTCGCTGTCGCTGCAAGTGCTCATCATCATGGGCCTGCTGACGATCCTGCCGGGCATCCTGTTGATGATGACCAGCTTCACCCGGATCGTCATCGTGCTCGCGGTGCTGCGCCAGGCGCTCGGCCTGCAACAGACGCCGCCGAACCAGGTGCTGATCGGCCTGGCGCTGTTCCTGTCGCTGTTCATCATGGCGCCGACGATCAGCCAGATGAACACCC
>CAYQPM010000091.1:0-9373 GCA_964419295.1 uncultured Stakelama sp.
GCGCTGTTCCTGTCGCTGTTCATCATGGCGCCGACGATCAGCCAGATGAACACCCAGGCGATCCAGCCCTATGCCGCCGGCCAGCTGGCGGGCACGCAGATGATCGAGCGCGCCGGCGCACCGCTGCACGCCTTCATGGTCAAGCAGACGCGGGTGAAGGACGTCACGATGTTCGCCGACATGGCGAAGTCGGGCCCCTATGCGTCGTCCGCCGACATCCCCTTCGCCGTGCTGCTGCCGGCATTCGTCACGTCGGAGCTGAAGACGGCATTCCAGATCGGTTTCCTGATGTTCCTGCCGTTCATCGTCATCGACCTCGTCGTCGCGACGGTGCTGATGGCGCTGGGCATGGCGATGCTGTCGCCGACGATCATCTCGCTGCCGTTCAAGCTGCTGCTGTTCGTGCTGGTCGACGGCTGGGCCCTGACGATGGGCAGCCTCGCCAATTCGTTCGCGACATAATGTGACGGCGGTGCCCCTCCTCCTCCCGCACGGGAGCGGGAAGGAACGGCACCGCGAACCTAGGACCGACCCATGGACGCCGATTACTTTCTGACGGTCGCGAACCAGACGATGTGGGTGCTGGCGCTGGCCAGCGCGCCGATCCTGATCCCCGCCCTGCTCGCCGGGCTGATCCTGGGCATGATCCAGGCGGCGACGTCGATCAACGAACAGACGCTGAGCTTCGTGCCCAAGCTGCTGGTCGTCGCGTTTTCGATCATGATCTTCGGAAGTCTGATCCTCGGGCTGCTGAGCGACTTCACGGTCGGAATGTTCGAACGCATCCCGGACCTGGTGAAGTAGGATGACCGGCGCCGCGGAACGGACCCGGGCACGCGTCCGGGGTGACGGGTGGAGCGCCGCGGCGAAGCCGCGTCGATCGGGTTCGGCGGTGCCGACGCGTCGGCCGGGCTTGCCTGCGCCGCGCGCGGCGCGCGCGCGCTCGCAGGCTGCGCCATGCTAGGCTTCGGCCTTGCCATCGAGCCCAGGCTTTGGGCGCTGATCTTCGTCATGGTGCGGATCGGTGCGGCGTTCATCGTCGCACCCGTGTTCGGCGCGGTGGCGATCCCCCTGCCGGTGCGCGTCGGCCTGTCGGGCGCGATCGGCGTGTTCGTGCTGGCGGTTCATCCGATCGTGCCGCCGGCGCAGATCTTCGCCGTGTCCACCATCCTCGCCATCGTGGCGGAGGCGCTGGTCGGCGCCGCGATCGGCTTCATCCTCCAGATCGCCTTCGCCGCGCCGATGATCGCGTCGGAACTGATCGGCGGATCGATGGGCATCGGCTTCGCGTCGTCGATCGATCCGCAGAACGGCCGCTCGTCGCCCGCGCTCGGCCAGTTCTTCTCGATCATGCTGACGCTGCTGTTCCTGTCGGTGAACGGCCACCTCGTGCTCGTCGAGCTGCTCGTCAAAAGCTATGAGACGATGCCGCCCGGGACCTGGATCGCGCCGGACCGGTTGAAGCAGATCGCCTTCTTCGGCGGCTATGCCTTTCTCGCCGGCCTGCTGCTCGCGCTGCCCGTCGGCTTCCTGCTGCTGTGCCTGAACCTGATCGTCGGCATGGTCAGCCGTGCGGCGCCCGCGCTCAACCTGTTCTCGATCGGCCTGCCTGCCAGCACCGCGGTCGGCGTCCTCGCGCTCGCCGTCGCCTTCCCGGCGATGGGCGATTACATGCTCGTCATCATCCGCGAAGGCCTCGCCGCCACGCAAAGCCTGGTCGGCGCCTGATGTCCGAGGGTGGCGACAAGACAGAAGCCCCAACCCGCCGCCGCAAGGAAAAAGCGGCGGAGGAAGGCAACATCCTCAAGTCGAAGGACTTCGCCACCGCGTTGGTGGTGATGGCCGGCGTCGCCTGGCTGGTCTTCGCCGGCCCGTCGCTGATCGCGGCGTGCAAGGCGGTGATGGCGGCCAGCTTCCAGTTCGATCGCGGCGACGTCGAGGATTTTTCGCCCTGGCGCCCGCTCGCGGAGGCGGGGTGGAAGCTGGTGCCGTCGCTCATCACCCTGTTCGCCGTCAGCGTGATCGCGACGATCGTCAGTTCGGCGGGCCTTGGCTCGCTCAGCTGGAACAACAAGCTCATCGCCTTCAAGGGCAACCGCATCAACCCCGCCTCGGGCCTGAAGCGCATCCTCGGCCCGCAGGGGTGGATCGAACTCGCCAAGTCGCTGCTGAAGGTCGTGCTGCTCGGCGTGATCGGCGCCTATATGCTGTGGAAGTCGAGCCGATCGACCCTTGGCCTGTCCTCTTCGAGCCTTGGCGACGCGATCGCGGCGCTGGGCGGCACCTTCACCAGCATCATGATCACGATGGCCGCCGGGCTGATGGCGATCGCGCTGTTCGACGTGCCGCTGCAGATCGTCCAGCTGTTCGGCAAGCTGCGCATGACCAAGCAGGAAGTCCGCGACGAACACAAGGAGATGGAAGGTTCGCCGGAGGCCAAGGGCCACCAGCGCGCGATGCAGCGCGCCATGGCCAAGGGCGGCGTGCGCAAGGCCGTGGCCGAGGCCCATGTCGTGCTGACCAACCCGACGCACTTCGCCGTCGCGCTCCGCTACGAGCGTGGCAAGGATCAGGTGCCGGTGGTCGTGGCCAAGGGCCGCGGCGCCACCGCGCTGGCGATCCGCGAGGTGGCCGGCGAGGTGCGCGTGCCCATCCTCGAATATCCGATGCTCGCCCGCGCGGTCTATTACACCAGCCGCGAAGGGCAGGAGGTGCGCGACGACCTGTACCATGCGATCGCCACCGTGCTCGCCTTCGTCTTCAACCTCAACGCCGCCGCGGGCGGCTCCGCGCAGCCGCCGATCGACGTCCCCGAAACCGCGCGTTTCGACGAGCACGGCATCAAGATCGTCAGGAAATCGCCCTAAACGTCGGGCGGCTCCGGCCGTTTAGAGGGATGAAGCGCGCGGAGTTCGACGATGACCACCACGACTGCCACGACGAGCACGCCGACACCGACGGCGACAAGCGCGACCGCGACGACCAACAGCGTGGTCAAGTCCGCGACGCAGCAGCTGCTGACCTCGCTCAACTCCGGTTCGGGCATCGACACGGCGTCGCTGGTGACCCAGCTGGTCCAGGCGCAATTCGCCGCCAAGACCGCCGCGCTCGCCGCGAAGAACAGCACGCTCACGACGCAGATCTCGGCGACCAGCACGCTCAAGAACACGATCACCACCTTTTCCACCGCGCTCGGCGGCCTGTCGTCGGGCGGCACGCTCCAGACGCAGCCGGTCAGTTCGAGCAGCGCCGTATCGGCCTCGGCGATCAGCGGCGCCCGCGTCGGCAACCTCACCTCCAGCGTTTCGGTCACCAGGCTCGCCACCGCGCAGAGCGCCCGTTCGGCGTTGATCGACGATCGCGCCGCCTCGAACGGCACCGGCAGCTTCACGCTGACGCTGGGCACGGGCCAATATGATGCCGATGGCGTGATGACCGGCGTCGCCGCGGGCAGCGTCGCGCCGGTCAGGATCGACATCACCGACGGCAGCCTCGACGGCATCGCCAGCGCGATCAACAACGCCCGCGCCGGCATCACCGCCAGCGTCATCGCCGACCAGAACGGCAAGGCCGTGCTGTCGCTGAAGGGCGCGACGGGAACCACCCAGGCGTTCAGCCTGCAGGCGAACGATCCGGCGGGCGGACTGGCGCAATTCAACGTCGGTCCCGGCGCCAGCACGACGCTGACCAGCACCGCCGGCAACGCCGAGCTGACCGTCGACGGCATCACCGTCCAGCGCAGCAGCAACACCGTCACCGACGTGGTGGCAGGCGTGAAGCTCCAGCTCAATGCGACCACCACCGCACCGGTCGCGCTGAGCAGCAGTCGCCCCACCACCGCGCTGACGCAGGCGGTGACCGACTTCATCGACACCTACAACCAGGTCTATGCGAGCGTCAGGGACGTGACCGATGCCGCCAAGGGCGACCTGAAGTCCGATTCCGCCGCCAAGACACTGCTGACGTCGCTCCAGGGCCTCACCACCAAGACGCTGGTGTCGACGACGGCCACGGGCGTGCCCACCACGCTGGCGCAGATCGGCGTCGCCACCAATCGCGACGGCACGCTGACGGTCAACGCCGACACGCTGAACAAGATGCTCGCCGCCTATCCCGACGAAGTCGAATCGATGTTCGCGGCCAAGGCGGGCAACGCGCTGTCGCTCGACAGCAAGATCAACGCGATCCAGATCGCCGCATCCAGCAGCCTGTACGGCCTGGGCGCATCGGCGTCGCGCTACACCAAGGCCCAGACGGACCTGTCCGTCGAACAGGGCAAGATCGACAGCCAGTCGGACGCGCTCAACACGCGGCTGACGCAGCAGTTTTCGTCGATGAACAGCAAGGTCACCGCGTACAAGGCGACGCAGACGTTTCTGGATAACCAGATCAAGGCGTGGAACAAGAGCGACAATTGATGGCATACGCAACCGTTCTCGCCGGCGACCCCTACGCCACCTATCGCCAGATCGACGTCGTCGGCCGCACCGCCGAGGCGCAGGGTCCGGGCCTGGTCCAGCTGTTGTACGAGGAACTGGTCTCGGCATTGCGGGCCGCCGCATGGGCCTGCGAAAACAACCAGCTGCGCACCAAGAGCGAGCGCGTCACCCGCGCCACCGCGATCCTGTTCGCGCTGGAAGCGGGCCTCGATTTCGAGCGCGGCGGCGAAGTGTCCAACACGCTCGCGCGGTTGTACGGCGGCATCCGCCGTTCGGTGATCGACGCCTCGATCGGCGGCGATCCCCGGCCGTTCCGCGACGCCGCGACGAGCCTCAGCGAAATCGCCGAGGCATGGCGATCGGCACGCGCCGCCTGACGCGGCAACGGCTCCGGCCTAGCGCTGGAACCAGTGCTGCTGGACGAAATAGCCGATGACGCCGACGGTGATCACGCCGCACAGGCCCATGATCGCATCGAACGCCCACGGCTCCTGCGCATAGGGCAGGTGCGCGACGTTCATGCCGTACAGACCGGTAATGAACGTCAGCGGCAGGAACACCATCGCGACGATCGAGATCACCAGCGAGCGGCTGTCGATCTGTTCGCTGCGCAGGTCGGTCAGCGCCTCATGCATCAGCGACGCGCGTTCGCGGATCGATTCCAGTTCCTCGACCATCCGCGCCGCACGATCCGCCGCGGCGGCAAGATGGCGGCGATCATCCTCGGCCAGCCATTCGCCGGGCAAGGCGCCGAGGTTTTCGAGCGCGGCGCGCTGCGGCGCGAGAAAGCGACGATAGCCGATCGCCGCCACCCGGACGCGCGTCACCACGCGGCGCAGGTCGAACACCCGATTGGCGTCGAGCCGTTCCTCGCAATCGTCCAGCTCGTCGCCCAGGTCGGCGACCTGCGGGTCGAGGTCGCTGGTGATCGCGGTGGCGAAGGCGGCGATCAGATCGCCCGGATCGACGATCCCGCCGGCCTGGACCTGCTTTTCGACTTCGGCGACCCCGATCAACGGGCGGCGGCTGACCGAATAGACCCGGCCGCGGATCGCCCAGATGCGGATCGACGCGAGCGGATCGCCCGACGACATCTCTTCGGATGATCGGCCGCGCAGGTTGACCAGCGCCCCGCTTTCGAACTTCTCGCAGCGCGGTCGCGTTTCGGTCGCGGTCAGCGCATCGACGACGTAATCGTCGAGCTTCGCGGCGTCGCGCAGCCATGCCTGCGCCTGTTCCTCGTTGGTGTTGAGATGCACCCAGACGAAGTCGGCGGTGCAGGACAGCGCCTCCTTCACCTCGACGCGATCCACCTTGCCGCCGACGATGCGATATCCGAATCCGCTCATGCCATCTCCAACTCGACCGTCAGACCCTCGTCCACCGCCGTCGCCGCGCCCTGCGGCTGCCGTATCGCATCGGCGCGGGCGCGGTCGAGCACAGCTGCGGGCACGTCCGCGCCGTGCACCACGCGATCGGCGTTGGCGAGCAGGCGCGCCTGGCGCAACGTCAGGTCGTCGGGGTCGGCGGAGGTCAGCACCAGCCGCACACGGCCGCTCGGCCGCGGCTGGTCCGCCGCCAGCCAGCCGTCCACATCCACGCCTTCGCCCAGCGGATCGAGCATCGCCCCCACCGCGAGCGCGGCGCCGAGCGCGCGCCGCCGCTCGCCGCCATCCGGATACCGACGGCGCAGCGCGGGACGCGCCGCGTGCAGCCGTTCCGCCAGCAGGCCCAGGGTCCCCGGCAACAGCGCCTCCAGCCGCTGCCGCAGCGCCGCGGCCAGGCCGGCGGACACGCCGCCGGTGCCGATCGCGACGAGCACCGGCGCCCGGTCGACGATCGCCGGCGTGGTGAAATCGCAATGTTCGGGCCGATCGACCGCATTGACCAGCAGCCCGCGCGCCTTCAGCCGGGCGACCGCCGCGAGCGCCGCATCCGCATCGTCGATCGCGACGATCGCGAGCGCCGCGGCCGCATCCTCGCCGACGATGACCGCGCCGGCGCGTTCCAGCAGGCGACGCTTCGCCTCCGCCGCCTCACCCTCGCCCAGCAGGATCACCGGGCGGCCCGCCAGCCGCACGAACAGCGGCAGGCTGTGCAGCGTCACGCGGGCCGCTTTCCGCTGCCCAGCCATTCCGGCACGCGTTCGGCTGCCAGGATCGTTTCCGGCACGATGCGGTCGGCGACCACCGCGAAGCGATCGCCGTCGACCAGCACCTCGGGCACCAGCGCGCGGCTGTTGTAGGTCGATGCCATGGTCGCGCCATAGGCCCCGGCGGTGCGGAACACGCCCAGGTCGCCGCTTTTCACGCTGTCGATATCGCGGCCCATCGCGAACGTGTCGCCGCTTTCGCACACCGGGCCGGCGATATTGGCGGTCATCCGCTCGCCGGTCGGCCGGACCGCGGCGAAATCGTGCCACGCGTCGTACAGCGCCGGACGGGCCAGGTCGTTCATCGCGGCATCGACGATGACATAGGGATTGGTGACGCCTGGCTTCACCCAGATGACCTCGGTCAGCAGCACGCCGGCATTGCCGGCGATCACGCGACCGGGTTCGAACATCAGTTCGACATCCCAGCCTTCGGTAACGCGCGCGACCATCGCGCCATAATCGGCGGGCGTCGGCAGCACGTCGCCCTGCTTGTACGGCACGCCGAGGCCGCCGCCGAGATCGACGCGGGTGATCCTGTGCCCGGCGCCGCGCAGCTCGGCGACGAGTTCGCCGATGCGGCGATAGGCCTCCTCGAGGCGCGACAGGTCGGACAGCTGGCTGCCGATGTGGCAGGCGACACCGCGCAGGTCGAGGCCGTCGAGCGGCGCCAGCCGGTCGAACATCGCGGGCGCCTGGTCGATCGGCACGCCGAACTTGTTCTCCGCGCGCCCGGTCGAGATCTTGGCATGCGTGCCGGCATCGACGTCGGGGTTGACCCGCAGCGTCGCCGGCGCGCGCTGGCCGCGGGCATGCGCGATCTGCGCGAGGACGACGCCCTCTTCCTCCAGCTCGAGGTTGAACTGGCCGATGCCTTCGTCGAGGCCGCGGGCGAGTTCGGCGCGCGTCTTGCCGACGCCCGAAAAGACGATGTCCGCGGCGGGGATGCCGGCCGCCAGCGCGCGCGCCATCTCGCCGCCCGACACGACATCGGCGCCATAGCCCTCGTCGGCCAGCACGCGCAGCACCGCGACGTTCGGATTGGCCTTGATCGCATAGGCGAGGTGGACGCGGTCCAGCGCCTTCAGCCCGTCGCGAAACACCTGCGCATGGCGGCGGAAGGTGGCGGTGGAATAGACGTAGACGGGGGTGCCCACCTCTTCGGCGATGCGCGTCATGGCGACGTCCTCGCAATGGAGCACGCCGTCGCGGTAATCGAAATGGTTCATCGGGATCGCATCAATTGGGGGGCAGATCGAAATCGTCGCTGCGCCGCTGTTCGGAATTCTTGAGCAGTTCGTCGCTGCGCTGCGGCCGCTGCTGCGTCGTCGGCGTCAGCAGCTCCGCGGCGGTCGGCGCGGTTTTCGCGCCATAGGGCGCGACCGGCAGCGCTTTGCCCGGCGCGGGTTGCAGTTCCTTCGCCGCACCGCAGCCGGCGAGCGCCAGCGCCAGACCGACGATCGTCACGCGCTTCATCACAGCGTCTCCCGCGCGGCGCGGATCGCGGCGCGCACATTGGCGGGGGCCGTCCCGCCGAAGCTGGTGCGGCTGGCGACCGAGGCATCGACCGACAGCACATCGTACAGCGATTCGTTCACCCGCGCATCGATCGCGACGAAGTCCGCATAGGGCAATTGGTCGAGCCGGACGCCCAGTTCCTCGGCGCGTTTCACCGCGCGACCCGTGACGTGATGCGCCTCGCGGAACGGCAGCCCGGCTTCGCGGACCAGCCAGTCGGCGAAGTCGGTCGCGGTGGCGAAGCCGGATTCGGCGAGCCCGCGCATCCGGTCGGTGCGGAACGTCGCGCTCCGGATCATCCCGGTCATCGCCGCGATCGACAGGCCGAGCAGGTCGTGCGCCTCGAACACCGGCGGCTTGTCGTCCTGCATGTCCTTGGAATAGGCGAGCGGCAGGCCCTTCATCGTCACCATCAGGCTCGTCATGCAGCCGAGGATGCGACCCGAATGGCCGCGCACCAGCTCGGCCGCGTCGGGATTGCGCTTCTGCGGCATGATCGAACTGCCGGTCGACCATTGATCCGACAGCGCGACGAAGCCGAACGGCTGCGAGGCCCAGAGTACGAATTCCTCCGCCAGCCGCGACAGATGCAGCGCGGTCTGCGTCGCGGCGGTCAGGTAGTCGAGGGCGAAGTCGCGGTCGCTGACCGCGTCCAGGCTGTTGCGGGTCGGCCCGTCGAAGCCCAGCGCCGCCGCGGTCATCCCCCGATCGAGCGGAAAGCTCGTCCCCGCCAGCGCCGCCGATCCCAGCGGGCACAGGTTCATGCGCGCGCGCGCATCGCGAAAGCGCGACACATCCCGCGCGACCATCTCGACATAGGCCATCAGATGGTGGCCCAGCGTCACCGGCTGCGCCGATTGCAGGTGGGTGAAGCCCGGCATCACCGCATCGGCATGTTCGTCCGCCCGCTCCAGCAGGCCGTGGGTCAGGTCGCCCAGCGCGGCGAGCACCTGGTCGATCGCGTCGCGCACCCACAGGCGGAAATCGGTCGCGACCTGGTCGTTGCGGGATCGCGCGGTGTGCAGCCGGCCCGCGACGGGTCCGATCGCATCGGCAAGCTTCGCCTCGGTCAGCATATGGATGTCTTCGAGCGCCAGATCCTCGGGCACGCCGTTCGCCGCATAATCGGCGGCGACGGTGTCGAGCCCGGCGTCGATCGCCGCCGCGTCGGGGGCGGAAACGATCCCCTGTCGCGCGAGCATCGCGACGTGCGCCTTCGATCCGGCGATGTCCTGCCGCCACATTCGCTTGTCGAACGGGATGG
>CAYQPM010000092.1:0-9205 GCA_964419295.1 uncultured Stakelama sp.
ATCCGCTACGAGGGCTTCGGTCCCGGCGGCGTGTCGCTGATCATCGAGGCGCTGAGCGACAACCGCAATCGTACCGCAACCAACGTTCGCACCGCCGTCGCCAAGAACGGCGGTAACCTCGGCGCGAGCGGATCGGTCAGCCATGCATTCGACCGGATGGGCCTGATCAACTATCCGGCGTCGGCCGGCGATGCGGAAACGGTGTTCGAGGCGGCGCTGGAGGCGGGCGCGGAAGACGTCACCTCGTCCGAGGACGGTCACGAAATCTGGACCGCGGTCGGCGACCTGCACGAAGTCGCCAAGGCGCTGGAGCCGGTGTTGGGCGAATTCGAGGGCGCGAAGCTCGCCTGGCGCCCCCAGGTGATGGTCGCCGTGGACGAGGCGGATGCCGCGACCCTGTTCAGGCTGATCGACGTGCTGGACGACGACGACGACGTGCAGACGGTGTGGGGCAATTACGAGATTTCCGACGAGGTGATGGAGAAGCTCGGTTGAGCCTTTGCGTCTGGTTCGGCGGCGCTGCGGCGCTCTCCTGTCCGGCCCGCGGGATGGTCGATGGTCGTCGATGGTCCTTCGGCTGGGGGCTGTCAGGGCTGGCCAGCGTGATGATCCCGGATCGTGACGACGCTTCTGTGACTATGGCGCTCGCCGGAGCGTCGCGCTGATCATCCTCGGCCTCGATCCGGGACTTGGCACCACCGGCTGGGGCGTCATCCACGCCGATGGTAACCGGCTGAGCCATATCGCGAACGGCCAGATCAAGACCGATCCGTCGATGGCTTTGCCGCGCCGCCTGTCCAACCTGCATGCGGCGTTGATCGACGTCATCCTCGCCGAACGCCCCGACGGCGCTGCGGTCGAGGAGGTGCTCGGCAACACCAATGCGCAATCGACGCTGAAGCTGGGGCAGGCGCGCGGCGTGGTGCTGCTCGCCGCGGCGTCGAACGGGCTGCACATCGGCGAATATCACCCGTCCACCGTCAAGAAGGCGGTGGTCGGCACCGGCGGCGCGGAAAAGCGGCAGATCCAGGCGATGATGGCGGTCCTGCTGCCCGGCGCGAAGCTCGCCGGCCCCGATGCCGCCGACGCGCTCGCGGTGGCGATCACGCACGCCCATCATCTCGCCTCCGCACAGGGCATGGCGCGGCGTGCTAGGGTGACGGCATGATCGCACACCTTAAAGGACGCCTCGATTCGACGGGCGTGGACTATGCCGTGATCGACGTCGGCGGAGTCGGCTATTTCGTCGGGGCCTCGGCGCGCACGCTCGCCGCGATCGGTCCGGTGGGTGAGGCGGCGATGCTGCACACCGAGATGCTCGTCGCCGAGGATTCGATCCGCCTGGTCGGCTTCGCCCGCGCGGAAGAGCGCGACTGGTTCCGCCTGTTGACCGGGGTGCAGGGCGTGGGATCGCGGGTCGCGCTCGCGATCCTGTCGGCGCTCGACACGCAGGAGATCGCGCGGGCGGTGTCGGCGCAGGACAAGGCGATGGTGGCGCGGGCCAATGGCGTGGGTCCGAAGCTCGCCGAGCGTATCGTCCGCGAACTGAAGGACAAGGTCGGCACGATCGCCCTCGGACCCGCCGCGGCCGCGCAGGTCGTACCCGTCGGGGCGGCGGCGGATGCGGTGTCCGCCCTGCTCAACCTCGGCTTTCGCCCTGCCGAAGCCGCGAATGCGGTCGGCGCGGCGGAGGAAGACCTCGGGCCGGCGGCGACGCTGGATGCACTGGTGCGGCTGGCACTGCGCAAGGCGGCGAAGTAGCGGCTGTCTGGACGCTTCCGTGCAACGGGACTATATCGGGAACATGGCGCAGATCCACAGGCCTTTGGCCGGGCGTGATCAGATGGAGTGCCGGGCCGATCGACGCGCGTTCCAGGGAGAGTTTGATGAACGTGACCGCGATCCTGAGCCATGCGGATGAGGGAGGTTTCGTCGCCTTCGATCCTGGCACCGGCACGACCACCCAGAGAGAATCGCTCGACAATGTCCTGACCAACCTGCGCCGAGCCGTGGAACTGTACCTCAAGGGGATACCGATGCGTTTTCGCTCTGCCCCGCTCTTCGCCACCTTCGACGTTGCTATCCATGCCTGAGCTGCCGATGGCGGTATCCAATTGACCGACGACCGCATTCTTTCCGCTAGCCGCCGTCCCGAGGATGTCGACGCGGCGCTGCGTCCGCGCAGTCTCGACGAGTTCGTCGGGCAGCAGGCGGCGCGCGAAAACCTGCGCGTGTTCATCGAGGCGGCGCGCAGCCGCGGCGATGCGCTGGACCATGTGCTGTTCTTCGGCCCGCCGGGCCTCGGCAAGACGACGCTCGCGCAGATCATCGCGCGCGAAATGGGCGTCGGCTTTCGCGCCACCTCCGGCCCGGTGATCGCAAAATCGGGCGATCTCGCCGCGCTGCTCACCAACCTCGAGGACGGCGACGTGCTGTTCATCGACGAAATCCACCGGTTGCAGCCCGCAGTCGAGGAGGTGCTGTATCCGGCGATGGAGGATCGCGCGCTCGACCTGATGATCGGCGAGGGGCCTTCGGCACGCAGCGTCCGAATCGATCTGCCAAAATTCACGCTCGTCGGCGCCACGACGCGCCAGGGCCTGCTGACGACACCGCTGCGCGACCGATTCGGCATTCCGGTTCGCCTGCAATTCTATACGGTGGAGGAGCTTACCCGGGTGGTGACGCGCGCTGCGGGGTTGCTGGAGCTGGGTATCGCCCCCGAAGGCGCGAGCGAAATCGCCCGGCGCGCGCGCGGAACGCCGCGGATTGCGGGGCGGCTGCTGCGGCGCGTTCGCGACTTCGCCAACGTCGCCGGCACCGTCACAGTAGACCGGATCGCCGCCGATCGGGCGCTCAACCGGCTGGAGGTGGACGGCCTGGGCCTCGACGCGATGGACCGGCGATACCTGCACATGATCGCCGACATCTATCGCGGCGGCCCGGTCGGCGTGGAAACGCTGGCGGCCGGCCTCAGCGAACCGCGCGACACGATCGAGGAGGTGATCGAGCCGTATCTGATCCAGCTCGGGCTGGTCGCGCGCACGGCGCGAGGGCGCGTCCTCAACGCCGGCGGCTGGAAGCATCTTGGCCTCAACCCGCCGGCGGGATCGCAGGACGGTCTGTTCGACGCGCCCTGACGCGCAGCGGCGCCGATGCCATTCCGCCCCGGAAGCCCTGAATGGCCGCAGGAGGCAAGCGGCTCCAATTCCGGCGAATGACATGCCGCGCCAAACACAATGTTGCGTGGCACCGGGCGAGGCGATCTGTTAGCCCCTTGGCATGCCCAGCTCGGCCGCCGCCTCCGCCCGCGAAATCCTCACCCGTCTCCATGACGTCATGGCCGGCCGCAACCCGGCTCAGGCCAAGCTGAACGCCGTCGTCGGGATCATCGCCGAGGCGATGGATAGCGAGGTGTGCTCGGTCTACCTGCTGCGTGAAGGCGTGCTGGAGCTTTTCGCGACCCGCGGACTGGATCAGGCGGCCGTGCACGTCACCAAGCTGGCCCTCGGCGAGGGGCTGGTCGGTTCGATCGCCGAGGATGTCGAGGTGCTCAACCTCGACGAAGCCGCGAGCCATCCCGATTTCGCCTACAAACCGGAAACCGGTGAGGAGCGCTATCACAGCTTCGCCGGCGTGCCGATCATCCGCCGCGAGCGCGCGGTCGGCGTGCTCGCCGTGCAGCACAGCGAACAGCGCAAATACCAGGATGTCGAGATCGAGGCGTTGCAGACGGTCGCGATGGTGCTGTCCGAACTGATCGCCAATGCCGGGCTGATCGACACCGCGGGGACGGGCGACAACCGGCCGCAGTCCACCGCGGCGGTGCGCCTGCCGGGACAGAAGCTGGTCGAGGGCATGGGCGCGGGCTATGCCGTGTTCCATCAGCCGCGGATCATCGTCGAACACACCGTCGCCGAGGATACCGACGCAGAGCGCCACCGTGTCTATGCGGCGTTCGACAAGATGCGCGAACAGATCGACCGCATGACGCGCGAGGCGGAGTTCGGCGTCGGCGGCGAGCATGAGGAGGTCCTCCAGACCTACAAGATGTTCGCCTATGACGAAGGCTGGGCGCGGCGGATCAACGAGGCGATCGACAGCGGCTTGACCGCGGAAGCCGCGATCGAGCGCGTCCAGCAGCGCACGCGCCAGCGCATGCGGCAGATCGACGACCCGCTGCTTGCCGACCGGATGCACGATCTGGAGGATCTCGCCAATCGCCTGCTCCGCATCGTGTCGGGTCAGATGGGCACGGCGGCGCAAATGGGCCTGCGGCAGGATACCATCCTGATCGCGCGCAACCTTGGGCCTGCCGAACTGCTGGAATATGACAAGCGCCGGCTGAAGGGCGTGATCCTGGAAGAGGGATCGTTGACCGCACACGTCACCATCGTCGCCCGCGCGATGGGCGTGCCGGTGCTGGGCCGGGTACGCGACGTGCGCCGCCTGATCGCGGACGGCGACCTGCTGCTGCTCGATTCGGTTGCGGGCAACGTCTTCGTGCGGCCCTCGTCCGCGATGGACGAGGCGTTCGAGGCGAAGCTGGCGATGCGCCAGAAGCGCAAGGCCGCCTTCGCCGCGCTGCGTGACGTCCCGCCGGAAACCAGGGACGGCCATCGCGTCACGCTGATGGTCAATGCCGGTTTGCGCGACGACGTCGCCGCGCTCGATATCACCGGCGCCGATGGCATCGGCCTGTTCCGCACCGAATTCCAGTTCCTCGTGTCGGCGACCCTGCCGCAGCGCGAGCGCCAGCAGCGGCTGTACAAGGAAGTGCTCGACGCCGCCGGCAGCCGCCCCGTCATCTTCCGGACCGTCGATATCGGTGGTGACAAGGCATTGCCCTACCTCAACAAAGAGGATGCGGACGAAGAGAATCCGGCGATGGGCTGGCGCGCCCTGCGCCTCGCGCTCGACCGCGACGGCCTGATGAAGGTCCAGGCGCGCGCGCTTATCGAGGCAGCGGCAGGCCGCACGCTCAACGTCATGTTCCCGATGGTGTCCGAGGCGTGGGAGTTCGCCGAGGCGAAAGCGCTGTTCGAGGCGCAGCGTGCGTGGATCGGCGCGCGCGGCCGTCGCCTGCCGCTGGAGATTCGCTATGGCGCGATGCTGGAAGTGCCGGCTCTTGCCGAACAGCTCGACCTGCTGCTGCCGGACATCGACTTTCTGTCGGTCGGCACGAACGACCTGACGCAATTTCTTTTTGCGGCCGATCGCGCGAACCCGAGGCTCGCCGAGCGCTATGACTGGCTGAGCCCGTCGATCCTGCGTTTCCTGGCGCGCGTTGTCGGCCCGTGCCGTGAGGCCGGGGTCGACCTGGGCGTCTGTGGCGAGATGGGGGGGCGGCCGGTCGAAGCCATGGCGTTGATCGGGCTGGGGATCGATCGGCTGTCGATCACGCCGGCGGCGATCGGACCGATCAAAGCGATGGTCCGCAGCCTCGATGCCGCGGCGCTGCGAAGCTTTATGGGGACGCTGCTGGCGCACCCGCCGCGCGACATGCGCGGCGCATTGACCGACTGGGCGGGGCAAAGCGGCGTCGATCTGGCCTAAACGACCGGCGAACCGGGCGCCGCTTCCGTTGACTTGCGGCAAGGCATCGGGGAATGTCGCGCCGTCACCGATCCGCAGCCCCTCCCTTGGAGACACGAATGGACGAGGTCGATTCCGGCCAGCTCTCACCGAACCCCGTATCACCGGCACGGCCGGGGGAACGGTTGCGTGTCGCGCGAGAGGACCGGGGCCTCAGCTTGGCTGAGATCGCCGCGCGCACGCGCGTGCCACAGCGCCATCTGGAGGCGCTGGAGGCGGGGGATTACACCGCATTGCCGTCGCCGACCTATGCGGTGGGTTTTTCCAAGGCCTATGCCCGTGCGGTGGGTGCCGATGAGGTCGTGATCGCGCAGGACGTACGGCGCGATCTCGACAAGCTCGGACCGCGCCAGCCCGAATATGTGCCGTACGAAACCGCCGATCCGACGCGCGTTCCGTCGCGCGGCATCGCGGTGATCGGTGCCGGCATCGCGCTGGCGGTGCTGATCCTCGTCGCCTTGTGGTATGGCACCGGCCTGTTCCAGTCGCGCGGCTCTGCGACCGCCGGCGAGGACAAGGGCGTCGTCGCCCAGACGATCGCACCGACACCGGCCGCGACGCCGACGGCCGCCGCGCCGTCCGGCGGACAGGTGGTGCTGACCGCGAACGACGAGGTGTGGCTGCGCGTCTACGATGCCGACAACAAGACGCTGTATCTCGGCACGATGAAGCCGGGTGAGCGGTTCGAGGTGCCTGCGGGCGCCAAGGATCCGATGATCAACGTTGGGCGTCCCGACAAGCTGAGCGTTACGCTGAACGGATCGGCGATCCCGCCGCTGGGCGATGGGTCGCGCGCGATCAAGGACGTGCGCGTCAGCGGCGAGGCGATCGCCGCGCGCAGTTCGGCGCAGTCGTCGGCGCCGTCGCAGCCTGCCGCGACGCCCACTTCGTCCCCGCGTCGGAATGCGGCTGCACCGAACCGCAGCGGCCGCGCCGCGCGGCGATCGGCGTCCGACGAAACGCAGCGCGCCAATCTGTCCTCGGCGCAAAGTGTCGCAACCACCGGAAATTCCTCGGCACCTTAAGGCTGGCGACAGGATGATGGGTGCAGCTATGGTGAATAGCTGCTAAATGCGCTTTGTAATTCTGCCAAAGCGCCGGGGGGGGCCACTACCATGCGTACGATCATTTGGGCGCTTGCCGCCGCTACCACCGCTCTGGTCCCCGTGGCCGCGGTGGCGCAGAGCAATGTCGAAGGCCGCGTAGGCAAGCTCGAAAGCGAGATGCGCGCCGTGCAGCGCAAGGTATTTCCCGGCGGGGCCGGCCAGTACCTTCAGCCGGAAATCACCCGTCCCGACCTGCCGCAGGCCGCCGGCGGGATTCCCGCTACCAGCGCCGTCGCCGACCTGTCCAGCCGCGTCGGCGCGCTGGAGCAGCAGATGGCGTCGATGACCGACCAGATCGAACAGAACGGCTACAAGCTCCGTCAGCTGCAGGACCAGTTCGACGCCTACAAGCGCGGCACCGATGCCCGGCTGAAGACCTTGTCGGCGACCCCGGCGCTGGCGACCACGCCGGCATCGACCCCGCTCGGGGACGATGCGGCGGCGACCGGCTCCACCGTACGGCCGCCGCGCACGCCCGCCAAGCCAGCCGCAGCGGCAAGATTGGCAACGAGCGATGACGACGCATCGGCGCCCGCGACGGGCGTCAAGGTCGACAAACCGGCGTCCGGCGATACGCCCGAGGACGAATATCTCTACGGTTATCGCCTGTGGGCGGCGAAGCAATATCCCGAGGCGGAGGCGCAGCTGAAGAAGGTGGTCGCCACCTATCCCAAGCATCGCCGCGCCAGCTTCGCGCAGAACCTGCTCGGCCGGACGTATCTGGACGAGGGCAAGCCGAGCCTCGCCTCGATGGCTTTCTACGACAATTACAAGAAGATGCCGGACGGGGAACGCGCGCCCGACAGCCTCTACTATCTCGCCCAGTCGCTGATGAAGCTCAACAAGCCTGCCGATGCATGCAAGGTCTATGGCGAGCTGACGGATGTTTACGGGACGAAAGTTTCCGCGCAGATGAAGGCCGATGTCGAGAAGGGCCGTACCGCCGCCAAATGCAAGTGAGCCGATCGTCGCCGAAGGCGAACGGTTCCGTCGCGATCTGATCCGCGCGCTTGGGCATGAGCCCGGCGGGCCGTTGTTGCTTGCCGTATCGGGAGGCCCCGACAGCATGGCGATGCTGACGCTCGCGGCGGTGGCGTTCCCGGGACGGATCGCGGCCGCGACGATCGATCACCGCCTGCGTGCCGAAGCCGCGGCGGAAGCGGCGATGGTCGCGGATCATTGTGCGGGAATCGACGTGCCGCACGCAATCCTCTCGCCCGATGCGCCGATCGTCGGCGCCAGCATCCAGGCGGCGGCACGCCACGCCCGATACGCGCTGCTCGCCGGCCACGCCCGCCGCATCGGGGCGGAGGCGCTGACGACGGCGCATCACGTCGACGACCAGGCCGAGACGTTCCTGATGCGGGCCGCGCGCGGTTCGGGCATCGCCGGGCTGGCCGGGGTCCGGATGCGCACGGCGATCGACGAGGTCACCGTGGTCCGCCCGCTGCTCGACTGGCGACGCGCGGAATTGCGGGCGATCGTGCGACGGCAGGACGTGCCGTTCGTGGACGATCCGTCGAACAACGATCCCGCGCATGACCGGACCCGCTTTCGCCGGCTGCTGGACGCGAACGAATGGCTCGGGCCGGCGCAGCTGGCCCGCTCGGCCGCGGCGCTGGCGGAGGCCGACGGCGACGTCCGGGCGATCGTCGACTGGCTTTGGGCGAGCCGCGCTACGGTCGGCGATGCGGCGGTGCGGATCGACATGGCGGGCCTGCCGCGCGAACTCGTGCGGCGCCTGGCGCGGCGGGCGATAGGCGCCGTGATCGATGCGGCGGGGATCGCGTCGCCCAAATGGAGCGATTCGGCCAATATCGAACCGCTGCTCGACGCACTCGGCGCGGGCAAGCGATCGACCCAGGCAGGGGTGGTCGTCAGCCGTCAGCAGGACCAGTGGCGCTTTCGGCCGGCGCCGGCGCGGCGGACCGGATGAGCGGCGGCTGATCGCGCCGATCCCCTGTGAGCGAGGGCAGCCTTCGGCGATGCGCCACCGTCCGCGGCGGCCGGTCGGGAGCGCGCACGGCCAACGGCCCGGATTTGTCGCCGGGCCAACCGAATCCGCGCCGGCGTTCCATTGCCATTAACCTGCATGCGCCTATCTTGTGCGGTGAAAGGTTCCCCATGAACGACAACGACAAGCAGCCCCGGAAAGACGACGGCGGCAATGATGGTGGCAGCGGCGGAAACCCCTGGATGAAGAGCTTGCTCATCTGGGTCGGTATTTTCCTCGCGCTTGCGCTGTTCGTGACGATGTTCGGCGGCCAGACCAATGCCGGCGCGAGCAACACCGTCGCCTATTCCAAGTTCCTCGATCAGGTGGACGAAGGCACCGTGAAGGATGTCGCGATCAGCCGCGACGTCATCACTGGCACCTATTCGAGCGGTGAGAAGTTCCGGACCTATCCGATCCAGGACCCCACGCTGGTGCCGCATCTGCGCGAGAAGAGCGTCGTGATCGCCGCCAAGCCCGACGAGGGCACGTCGATGTGGATGCTGCTGCT
>CAYQPM010000093.1:0-9147 GCA_964419295.1 uncultured Stakelama sp.
GGCATCACCTTCGGCGCGGCCGAGGGCGGCAATCCGATCGGCGACCGCCCGTTCATCCGCGGCTTCGACAGCCAGGGCAGCATCTATGTCGACGGGGTCCGCGACCTCGCGTCGCAGAGCCGCGAGGTGTTCGCGACCGAGACGATCCAGATCGTGCGCGGGTCGGATTCGACGCTGGGCGGCCGCGGATCGGCGGGTGGCACGATCAACATCATCTCGCGCCAGCCACAGCTGGAAGACTTCGGACGGGTCACCGGCAGCTATGGCAACGCCGATTTCAAGCGCGTCACCGCCGACGTCAACCTGCGGCTGGGCGAGATGGCGGCGTTCCGGATCGAGGGCCTGTGGCACGACCAGGACGTCGCGGGCCGCGATGCGATCTATGCGCGGCGCTGGGGCGTGGCGCCGTCGGTGACGCTGGGGCTGGGCACGCCGACGCGGCTGACCGCCAGCTATTACTATCTGGAATCGCACGAACTGCCCGACAGCGGCATCCCGTACCTCTATACGATCGGCAACCATCCCGGCACGGGCAACGTCGTCACCACGCCGGCCCTCGGTACGATTACGACCGCCGGGGGGCAGACCGGCTATGTCTCGCGGTCGACGTTCTACGGCCTGAAGGACCGCGACTTCCGCGACACGACGACGCATCAGGCGATGCTGCGCGCCGAACACGATTTCGGCAAGGTGACGCTGCGCAACACGGCGCGCTACACCCGCAGCGATCAATCCTACATCTTCCTGCTGCCGGACGACAGCCAGGGGAACGTCTACGGCACGGCGGCGGCCAATCCCACGACGGGAGCGGCCGGCGCGCGCGGCGACGTGGTCACCGGCGGCTATGTCTGGCGCCGGGGCAATACGCGCTACGGCTATAGCGAAAGCATCATCAATCAGACCGACCTGTACGGCAAGGTGCGGACGGGCAGCGTCGAGCACAGTTTCGCACTCGGCGCGGAACTGGCCTGGGAGAAGACGCGGCGCGGCGCCTTCGTATCCGCCAACGGATCGACGATCAGCCCGCGCTGCAACGCGGCGACGATCACGCGTTATTATTGCACCAGCCTGTTCGATCCCAACCCGAGCGATCCCTGGGTCAATTACGCCAGCGATACGTCGACCGTCGCGACGCCGATCGTGAAGGGCGCGATCAACACCGAAACGCAGAACGATGCGAACACGCGCTCGCTCTACGCCTTCGATTCGATCACGTTGTTGCCGCAACTGATCGTCAACCTCGGTGCGCGGTATGACCGGTTCAAGTCCACGGTCACGCTGCCGGTTGCGGCCGGTGCGCCGCAATATCGATCGTCACGCATCGACGAGCTGTTCAACTGGCAAGCGGGCGTCATCGTCAAGCCGACCAGCGAGACCAGCATCTACGCGAGCTACGCGACTTCGGCGACGCCGCCGAACAGCCTGTTGGGTGAGGGGCGTGAAGACAATGCGATCCCGACCACCGATACGGTCGTGAACCAGGCGATCCTGGCTACGCTGCGCCCGCAGAAGACCCGGAGCTACGAGATCGGCGCCAAGGCCAGCCTGTTCCACGAACGGCTGCAACTCGGGCTGGCGGGCTTCCAGACCGACATCCGCAACGCCCGGACGCAGGTGGACGCGAACACCGTCGCGTTCCTCGGGCGGACGCGAATCCGGGGCATCGAATTCAGCGCCAGCGGCACGATCCTGCCCGGCTGGACGGTGTTCGGCGGCTACACCTACCTCGATCCCAGGATCCTCGATGCCGGGAACAGCGCGTTGACCGCGCCCGCCAACGGACCCGCAGCCGCGCAGGTGGTCTACGTACCCTCGGTCAACACCGGCAAGCAGATCCCGCAGACGTCGCGGAACAACGTCAGCCTTTCGACCAACGTCGCGCTTACCAGGCGGCTGCAGGTCGGCGGCACGGCAATCTTCATGGATACGCAGATCGGCGGTTATGCCGACAATCGCGCGGCGGTGCAGACGACCGGGGGCGCGGTGACGATCGTGCCGGCAACGAAGGTGCTCACCCGCGAGGCGCCGAGTTACTGGCGGTTCGATGCGCGGGCGAGCTATCAACTGGCAAGCCATGTCGAAGTCAGCGTCAATGCGCAGAACCTGACGAACAAGACCTATTTCAGTCAGACCTATGCGAGCCATTATGCGACGCTGGCGCCGGCCCGCACCGTGTTCGGCACCGTCGCGGTGTCGTTCTGACCGACGCCGACGACATGGTGTCCGTCGCGGCGCATGCCACCCCCGGCCCCGCGCGCGCCGCAGCGATGCGCGCGGCGGCGGTGCGGGGGGTCGCAGCTGCGCAACTGGTCTATGGCCAGATGCTGCTCGACGGGGTGGAAACCGTGGCCGATCCCCGTGGCGCGCTCGCATGGTTCACCCGAGCGGCGGCACAGCACGACATGATGGCGCTCAACATGGTCGGGCGCTGCTATGACCTTGGCTGGGGGACGCCGATCGACAAGGCGCGGGCGGCGGCCTGCTACCGCGTCGCGGCCGCGAGCGGGCTCGACTGGGCGATGTACAATTACGCTACGCTGCTGGCATTGGGTGAGGGCGTGGCGGAGGACAAGGCCGGCGCGTTGGACTGGCTGGAGAAGGCGGCGGCGATGGGCAATGCCAAGGCGGTGAATTTCGTCGGCAGCTTCGCCGAGGATGGCTGGGTCCACCCGCGCGACATGGCCAGGGCGGCGCATTGCTATGCCCGCGCCGCGGCAGGGGGCGATTTCCGCGGCTGTTTCAATCACGCGCGGATGCTGGCGGCGGAGGGACGGATCGACGAGGCGCTGCACTGGATCGGTCGCGCCGGCGCGCTGGGCAATACACGGTTCGTCGGCCAGGTGCGCGACTGGCTCGCGGCCTGTCCTTACCCCGGCCTGCGCAGCCGTGGACCCGCCGCGTTGACGGAAGGCCGGCCATGCTGATCGCGATCCCCGATGTCCTGTCGGCGGAGCAGGTTAACGCGCTGCGTGCGCGGATCGATGCGGCCGACTGGATCGACGGCAACGCCACCTCCGGCCACCAATCGGCGCTGGCGAAGCGCAACGAGCAACTGCCCGAGGATGGCGAGGCGGCCCGGGCAGGGGGCGCGATGGTGCTCGACGCACTCGCCGCATCGCCGCTGTTCGTCGCGGCGGCGCTGCCGCTCAAGGTCTTCCCGCCGCTGTTCAATCGCTATGCTGCCGGTGCGACGTTCGACACGCACGTCGACAGCGCGATCCGCATCCGCCGCGGCAGCGACTTTCGTGTTCGCGCGGACCTGTCGGCGACAGTGTTCCTCAGCGACCCGGCGGATTACGACGGCGGCGAACTGGTGATCGAGGATCAGTTCGGTGCGCAGACGGTCAGGCTGCCCGCCGGTCACATGGTTCTGTATCCGGCATCGAGCGTGCATCGCGTCACCCCGGTCACGCGGGGACGCCGCGTCGCGTCATTCTTCTGGATCCAGTCGATGGTGCGCGACGACGGAGCGCGGCGCATGTTGTTCGAGCTGGATCGGGGCGTGCAGGATGCGGCGGCGGCGATGGGCGCGGATACGCCTGCCGTCATACGCCTGACCGGAGTCTATCATAATCTGCTGCGTCGCTGGGCCGAGGTGTGACCGCGGTATGCGGGCGACATGGCAATGCGATTGACTTGCAATAGCGTGCATGCGACGCGCGGGACAAAGGGTTGGAGCGATCGATGAACAAGCTGGCGTGGCGGAGGACGTGGTTTCAGGTCCATAAATGGATCGGCCTGATCCTTGCGATCCTGATCATCCCGTTGTCGATTTCGGGGGCCGCCCTCGTCTGGCACGACCAGCTCGACGGGATCGTCAACCCGGCACGCTATGCGGTGACCGGCGACGCCTTGCTCGCGCCCGCCGCCTATGCCGCCGCCGCGCGCGCGGCATTGGGGCCGGACGATCGCATCGCGCAGGTCACGATGCCCGATGACGAGGGCCCGGTCACCGTCGCCGCCACACCCGGCGCGACGCCACCGTCGCGCGGCGGCCCGCCGGTGCGGACGATGGTCTATCTCGATCCGCCGACCGCGCACGTGTTGCAGGTCGCGCCGAGCAACGCGGGTCTCGTCCGCTTTCTTCACGTGCTGCACGGCAGTCTGCAGGTGCCGGGAGTCGGGCGGCAGATCGTCGGCTGGATCGGCGTGGCGATGATGATCTCCAGCTTCACCGGGCTGTGGCTGTGGTGGCCGACGGTCGGCCGGTGGGTGCGCGGCCTGCGCTATCGCCGCCATCGCAACACCGACACCAACCTGCACTATCTCATTGGGTTCTGGATCGCGCTGCCGCTGTTCGTGCTGTCGCTGACCGGCGCGTGGATCAGCTTCCCCGCGTTCTTCGGCGCGCTGGCGGGCGGCGGCGGCGGCGCCGCCGCGCCGCGCGGACCGGATCGGGCCGCGATGATGCGGGCCAAGCCGCTGGAGACGCCGGCACAACCGCTCGACCTGGTCGTCGCGCGCGCCAGCGCGGTCGGCCGTGGGGAATTGCGCAGCGTGGCCTGGCCGACGACGCTGTCGGCGGACTGGACGGTCGGCTTCGCCGGGGGTGCGACCGTCAAGGTGGCGGACGACAGCGGCATCGCGGTCGCCGCACCGTCGCGCCAGCGTGGCGGCGTCGCGATGCTGATGCGCCATATCCATGACGGCGAGGGCATGGGTATCGTCTGGCAGGTCATCATCTTCCTCGGCGGCATGCTGCCGGCCGGGCTGGCGGTGACCGGGATCATCATGTGGTGGCGCGCGCGCGGCTGGAAAGCGGAGCTGGCGGCGAAGCAGGACGCGAGGCGCACCGCAGGCTAGCGCCGCCGCGCGTGCCGCGCGTGGCACTCGCGCTCGGCTCCGATCCGGCGTACATCGGCGGCGATGCCGACCGCCTCACCCCGCCTGCCACCCCCGGCGCCCGAGGATGCCGCCGCGCGCAACATGCGACTACTGGTGCAGCTGCGCTGGCTCGCGGTCGGCGGCCAGCTCGCGACGATCCTGACGGTCCGTTATGGTTTCGGCATCGCGCTGCCGATCGCGCCGATGATCGTCGTGCTCGCCGGGCTGGTCATGCTCAACGTCATGACCTGGCTGGGGCATCCGCATTGGCCGGTGACCAATTTCCAGCTGTTCGGCTCGCTCGCCTGCGACGTCGCGGCGCTGTCAGTCCAGCTTTACCTCAGCGGCGGCGCGAACAATCCCTTCGTCTCTTTGTACCTGTTGCAGGTGGTGATGGGATCGGTCCTGCTTCAGGCATGGTCGAGCTGGGCGCTCGTCGGACTGACGTCGGTCGCGCTGGCGATCGTGGCGTTCGCCAGTCCGCCGCTGGCCCTGCCGCCGTGGCTGGAGACGCATCTGTCGCCGGCCTATGTGCTGGGCCTGTGGTTCAACTTCGTGCTTGCCGCGGTGCTGCTCGTCCTGTTCGTGACGCGGATCGCGGCGAACCTGCGCAGTCGCGACGCGCACCTCGCCGCGATGCGCCAGCGTGCCGCGGAGGAGGATCATATCGTCCGCATGGGCCTGCTCGCCAGCGGCGCGGCGCATGAACTCGGCACGCCGCTGTCATCGATATCGGTGCTGCTCGGCGACTGGAAAGGCGAGGTGGCGATCCGCCGTCACCCGCGGCTGGCGGCGGAGGTGGACGAGATGCAGGCGGAGGTGATGCGGTGCAAGGCGATCGTGTCGGGCATCCTGTTCGCGGCGGGCGAGGTGACCGGCGAGGCACCCGAGCGCACCACGCTGCGGCGCTTCGTCACCGGGATCGTCGATACCTGGCCGGGCGAGGTGGCATTCGAGGATGCGCTGGGCGAGGATCGACCGATCGTCGCCGATCGCGCGCTGGGGCAGGCGCTGACCAACCTGCTCGACAACGCCGCCGAGGCCGATGCGTCGGCGATCAGGCTGGTCGCGTGCGTGGAGGATGCGACGCTGGTGCTGACCGTGTCCGACGACGGCAGCGGCTTTCCCCCGCATGTGCTCGCCGCCCTCGGCCGGCCTTATACGTCGAGCAAGCCGCGACAGGGTGCGGGGCTCGGGCTGTTCCTCGCCACCAACGTGCTGCGGACGCTCGGCGGCACGCTGACCGCGCACAACCGTCCCGCCGGGGGCGCGGAGATCGAACTGAGGCTGCCGATCGCGAGCCTGGCGCTGGATCGTTCGGCATGAGCGGCGAACGCCTGCCGCGCCGGCTGCTGATCGTGGAGGACGATGCGAGTTTCGCCCGAACGCTCGGCCGCTCGTTCGAACGGCGGGGTTATGCGGTGACGATGCTGCCCGGCCCCGACGGGCTGGAAGCGACGGTGGCGGCGTTCCGTCCGGATCACGCCGTGGTCGACCTGCGGCTGGGCGGCGCGTCGGGGCTCGCCTGCGTCGCGGCGCTGCACGGGCTCGACCCGGCGATGAAGATCGTCGTGCTGACCGGGTTCGCCAGCATCGCGACCGCGGTGGAGGCGATCAAGCTGGGCGCGACCAACTACCTGACCAAGCCCGCGAACACCGACGACATCGAAGCGGCGTTCGCCCGCGTCGACGGCGATGCCGACGCGACCATCGCGCCCGCTCCGCCGACATCGATCAAGACGCTGGAATGGGAGCATATCCACCAGACGCTGGCGGACGCCGACTTCAACATTTCGGAAGCGGCGCGGCGGCTCGGCATGCATCGGCGGACGCTGGCGCGAAAGCTCGACAAGCGGCACATGGGATGACCGGACTTTCCCCGTTTCGGGGACTATAGCGTTACTTCAACAGCTTGGGGGCTTCCTGCTGGATCACGTCGCGGATCTTGCCGGCGAACAGCCCGAGGAACCCCGGCAGGTCCACGACCGCATGGACGTTGGTGTCCGACACCGTCGCACGACAGCCGATCGATTGGCCCATCGCGCCGACGGTGAAGTGCATCGTGTCGCCCTCCCACCGATGATCCACCTGCGCGCCGCCGGGGATCATCCGCCCGATCTTGCCGATGCCGCCGTCCAGCCGCTGCCGCACCGCGTCCTTGCCGAGCTGGTGGGGAACGTTGATCTCGATCGGAGCGCTCATCGGGGATCCTTCGTGGTCGCGAACAGCATCGCATCGTCGGCGAACGCCTTGAATTCCAGGGCATTGCCGGACGGATCGTGGAAGAACATCGTTGCCTGCTCGCCCGCCTGCCCGGCGAAGCGGACATGGGGGGCAATTCCGAACGCGACACCGGCTGCGGCGACCCGTTCGCTCAGCGCCGACCAGTCGGTCATCGTCAGCACGACGCCGAAATGGGGCACGGGCACGTCGTGGCCGTCGACCGCGTTCGCCGTGACGACCGCCTTGGCCGAGGGATCGAGGTGCGCGACGATCTGATGCCCGAACAGGTCGAAGTCGATCCACTGATCGCTCGACCGCCCTTCCGGACAGCCGAGCGTGCCGCCGTAAAAGGCGCGTGCGGCGGCGAGGTCGTGCACCGGAAAGGCGAGGTGGAAAGGCCGTAACGTCATGTGCCGAAGATAGGGGAGGGTGCGGACGGTTGCCAGTGCCGGCGGTCGGGGAGGACTTTTACCGATGCAGGCCCTACATGGCGGCGCGATGCCTATGATCCTGTCCCGCTATCCTGCGCTCGCCGCCCTGTCGCTCGGCGCCGTCGCGGCAACCGGCTTCGCGCCGCTGCAATTGTGGCCGCTGACGGTGCTGGGGCTCGCCGGGCTGGCCGCGCTGGTCCATGCCGCGCCGACGTGGCGGCGAGCGGCATGGATCGGCTGGTGCTGGGGCGTCGGGCATTTCACGATCAACAACAACTGGTTCCAGCACGCGTTCGACTTTCAGGACAAGATGCCGCCGGCGCTGGGCTATTTCGCCGCGGTCGGGCTTGCGCTGTACCTCGCGGTGTTCCCGATGCTGGCGTCGGGCCTGTCCTGGCGGTTCAGCCGGCGGGGTGAACCCGATGCGGGCTATGCGCTTGTCTGGGCGGCGGCGTGGATCGGCGTGGAATATCTGCGCAGCGTGCTGTTCACCGGTTATGCCTGGGACCCGATCGGCGTCGTCTGGCTGCCGGTGATCGGCGTCGCGCGCCTGTCCGCGTGGATCGGCACCTATGCGCTGTCCGGCGTGACGATGCTGGCGGCGGCGTCGCTGCCGGCGTTGCTCCACCGGCGTTGGCGACTGTCCGCGGCGATGACGGCCGCGCTGGCGTTCGCGGCCGTTTCGGCTTCGTGGACGCAAGCCCCGCCGCCTGTCGCGGGTGCGCCGCTGCTCCAGGTCGTGCAGCCGAACATCGGGCAGGATGCGCGCGGGCAGGACGATCAGGAGCGGATGCTGGCCGCCTTGTCGCGCTGGTCCGGTCGCCCCGGCGCGCGCCCGCGACTGGTGCTCTGGCCCGAGGGCGTGATGCGCGACTATCTGGAAAGCGGCTATCCGCGCTGGATCTACGACGGCCAGAGCCCGCTGTTCAACCGCTGGCGACTGGCGCGATTGCTCGGGCCGCGCGACATCCTGCTGACCGGGCACACGCCGCTCCGCTTCGATGCGTCGGGGGACGTGGCTGGCGCGTCCAATTCGGTGTTCGCCATCGACGCGCGGGCGCGGATCGTCGGCCGCTACGACAAGGCGCATCTGGTGCCTTATGGCGAATATCTGCCGATGCCATGGCTGCTGCGGCCGCTGGGGCTCGCCCGGCTGGTGCCCGGCGACATCGACTTCGACGACGGCCCCGGCCCGCGTACGCTGAACGTCCCCGGCTTCGGCGCGATCGGGGTGCAGATCTGCTACGAAATCATCTTTTCGGGGCAGGTGGTGGACGGTGCGCATCGCCCGCGCATGCTCTTCAACCCCTCTACGGATGCCTGGTTCGGGCGTTGGGGGCCGCCGCAGCATCTGGCGCAGGCGCGGATGCGGGCGATCGAGGAAGGGCTGCCGATCGTGCGCGCGACTCCGACCGGCATATCCGCCGTAATCGCTGCCGACGGCACGCTGCTCGCGACCGTCCCGCACGAAACGGCAGGGGCGATCGTCATGCCGATGCCGGGCGCATTGCCGCCAACGCCGTTCAGTCGCTGGGGAAATTGGATGGCGTCGATCGTCGCCCTGGTCATGCTGATCGGCGCGATTGCCATCCGGCGCGTCGTTCGATAGGAGCTACATATAAAGGCATCTTTATATCGTTATGAGGCAGTGATGCGCAGCAGCTATATC
>CAYQPM010000094.1:0-8989 GCA_964419295.1 uncultured Stakelama sp.
CGCTGCCGATCGAGACGATCGTCGCGCACCCGCCGCGCGCGATCCTGAGCGACGGTGACGGCCGTACCGCCGACCTGCGCCGCCGCGTGCTGGTGCGCAGCGGCGCCGCCACGGTCGACGCGCATTTCCCCCGCCGGCTGATGAACTGCGGCGGGCCGACGATCGTCCCCGCCTTGCAGCGGCTCGCCGCGATCCGCGCGAAGCTGGTCTCGTGAACCGGACGCTGCGCCTCGTGCTGCTGGCCTCGCTCGTCGTCGCCGGCTTCGCGCTGTCGCTTGCGGCGGGCAAGCAATGGCTGCCCTGGGGCAGCGATGCGGCAACCGCGGTCTTCGTCGAATTGCGCTTGCCGCGCGCGATCCTCGGGCTGCTGCTCGGCGCGATGCTCGGATTGAGCGGGGCGGTGCTGCAGGGTTTCCTGCGCAATCCGCTCGCCGACCCTGCGGTGGTCGGCGTATCCTCCTCCGCCGCGCTCGGTGCGGTGGCGGCGATCCTGTACGCGGGCGCCGGCAGCCTCGGCCTGTTCGCGGCGGCGATGACCGGCGCCTTGGCTGCGATGCTGCTGCTCGTCGCGCTGACCTGGCGCGGTGCCGATCCGGTCGCCTTCATCCTGGCGGGCACGGTATTGTCGAGCCTCGCGGGGGCGCTCACCGCCTTCCTGATCTCGATCGCTCCCAATCCCTATGCGGTGGCGAGCGTGCTCGACTGGCTGATGGGCGCGCTCACCGACCGCAGCCTTGCCGATGTCGCGCGGGCGGCGCCGTTGCTGATCGGCGGCTGCGTGTTGCTCGCCCTCGCCGGTCCCGCGCTCGATGCGCTGACGCTGGGCGAGGGCGCCGCGCGCTCGCTCGGCATCCGCATCGGCCGCATCCAGGCGCTGGTGGTGCTCGGCACGGGCCTCGGCGTCGGGGCGGGCGTCGCCGTGACCGGGGTGATCGGCTTCGTCGGGCTCGTCGTGCCGCACGTGCTGCGTCCCCTGTTCGGGCACAGGCCATCGGCCCTGCTCCTGCCGAGCGCGCTGGGTGGCGCGGCGCTGGTGCTGTTCGCCGACAGCCTCTGCCGTTTCGTACCCGGTGCTGCCGAGGTGCGGCTGGGTGTTGCGATGGCGCTGATCGGCGCGCCGTTCTTCCTCGGCCTGCTGTTGCGCCGCCGGAGCCGGGCATGGATCTGACGCTAGGCCCTGGCATGAGCGCCCGCGGCCTGTCGGTGACGCTCGGCGGACGCGCGGTGCTGTCCGACGTCGACCTCGATCTGGCGACGGGACGCGTCGCCGTGATCCTCGGCCCCAATGGCGCGGGCAAGAGCACGCTGCTGCGGGCGCTTGCCGGACTGGTGCGCCCGAGCGCGGGCGCCGTCGCGATCGACGGCGCGGCGATCTCGTCGCTGCGCCCGCGCGAACGCGCGCGTCGGATCGGCTATCTGCCGCAGGAGGCGGCGCTTCACTGGAACGTCACGGCACACGATGTCGTCGCGCTGGGCCGCGTGCCGCACCGCGCACCGTTCGCGGCACCTTCGCCGGCAGATCGCACGGCGATCGCGGCGGCGATGCTGGCCACCGAGACCGTCGCACTGGCCGATCGCCCCGTCACTGAACTATCGGGCGGCGAGCGCGCGCGCGTGCTGCTGGCGCGCGTGCTCGCCGGCGAACCGGAATGGCTGCTCGCCGACGAACCGCTCGCCAGCCTCGATCCGGCGCATCAGGTCGACATCCTCGACCGTCTGCGCGGCGTGGCGGCCGAGGGCAGGGGCGTGGTGCTGGTCCTGCACGATCTCGCCCAGGCGGCGCGGGTCGCCGACGATGTCCTGCTCGTCAAGGACGGGCGGATCGTCGCCGCCGGCCCGGTGGCGGATGTGCTTACCCCCGCGAGCGTCGCCGCCGTGTTCGACGTCCGGGTCGCGACGCTGGCGGGCAGCCGTATGATGGTGCCGATCGGTCGCGCCGGCGACTGATCCCGCCTACCCGGCATCGACGCCGCGCCGCGGCGGCTCTATGCGCAGCGTCGTGACCGACCCACTCCGCCTCCGCATCGACACTGCCGCGCTCATCCACAATTGGCGCACGATGGACCGCCTGAGCGGCGATGCCGCGGCGGGTGCGGCGATCAAGGCCGATGGCTACGGCCTCGGCGCCGCCGAGGTCGCCCGGCAGCTGACGGCGGCGGGCTGCCGCGATTTCTTCGTCGCCACCTGGGCGGAGGCGGAGCGGCTCGCCGACCTGCGGCTGCCGCTGTCCGTGCTGCACGGCGTGCGCGACGAGGACATGGCCGTCGCGCTCGGCGGCATCGCCCGCCCCGTGCTCAACACCGACGCGCAGGTCGCGCGGTGGAAGGCGGCCGGCGGCGGCGCCTGCGACGTGATGGTCGATACCGGCATGAACCGGCTGGGCGTTTCGCCCGACGCGGTGCGCGGCGGCCTGCTCGACGGATTGCCCATCGAAACGCTGATGAGCCACCTCGCCTGCGCGGACGAGGACAGCGCGATGAACGAGCGCCAGCGCGCCGCATTCGCGGCGCTGCGCGGCGTCACGGGTGCGCGGCGGATGAGCCTCGCCAACTCCGCAGGCGTCGCGCTCGGCAAGGATTATGCGTTCGACCTGACCCGCCCGGGCCTCGCGCTCTATGGCGGCGTACCGCGCGCGGACCTGCGGGACGCGATCCGCCAGGTCGTCCGCCCCGAAGCCCAGATCCTCCAGCGCCGCCGCGTCCCCGCCGGCGAAACGGTCGGCTACAACGCCACCTGGACCGCCACGCGCGATACCGAGGTGGCGATCGTCAACCTGGGCTATGCGGACGGGTATTTCCGTGCGTTTTCGGACCGGGGCAGCGCGGAGGGCGGCCTGTTTCCGGTGATCGGTCGCGTGTCGATGGACTTGGTTACTTTGGAGGTCACGCCAGCTGCGGGTCTGCGGGAAGGCGATTGGATCGCTATCGATTTCGCCCTGCCCGTTGCAAGCGAGGCGACCGGCCTTTCCCAATATGAATTGCTGACCACTCTGGGCCGACGTTATGACCGTCGGTGGTCCTCAAACTAAAAAAAGGCCCGCCTCTCTGCAGAAGCGGGCCCGGAATTTGGCGGATCCTTTGGTTAGAAGCGAGCTTCCACACCACCATAGAAGAACCGGCCGATGTTCGGGTAGATTGCGTCTGCGCCGGTGCCGGTCAAGTCGTAGGACGGCAGTTCGTTACCGATATTGTCCACGCCTACGTAGAAGCGGAACTTATCGGTCGCGTTGATGCCGATGCGAGCATCATGGTAGACCACAGGCTTATAGTAGACGAAGGGGCGCGCATCAGGATTGAGCGCCGGCCGTCCTTGCGAAGCAAAGAACGTTTCGTACGACAGTCCGGAAACGATCTGCTTGCCGACATAGCGCGCTGTATAGCCCAGGTCGAAGATGCCGAACTTTCCGTTCACGTTGAACCGACCCTGCCATTTGGGATCACCCAAAGTGCTTTCGATCCGATCGTAGCGGTCCGGCTCCGTGATGTAGCTATAGCTCAAACGATCCATGACATAGCTGACCGTCAGGTTGACATTCAGCGACGCGCTTTCGTTGAAACGATGCGAATAGTTCGTATCGAAGTCGATACCCTTATTCTTCAATGCAGCAAAGTTGAACGGCTGATTGACGAAGCTGATGCCGTTGCCGGCCTGTGCGAAAGTGAACTGCGACTGATCGATGGTGCGTCCGGTCTGACCGAGGAAGGTATTGTTCTGCACCGGATCCGATGACGCACGACGGAAGACGGCCGCGCAGAACGGGTTGCTCAGTCCGCCCGCATCGTCGTAGCAGCGATTGACGATCGCCTGCCCCGTAAGACCCGAGATGACGTTCTTCACGCGGATGTTATAATAATCCACCTTGATGGTCAGGCCGGGGATCTGATGCGGCTGGTAGCTCGTGCCCAGGGTGAAGCTGTATCCGACTTCCGGCACCAGGTTGGGATTGCCCTGGTTCACGCCGGGCAGCGTGGATGGCGATACGTTCGTCCACGGACGGATCAGCGTGGCACCCGAAGCCGGGTCCGTGAACGTGATCGTCGTCGGAATACCCGCCGCGGCGCAGTTCTTGGCACGGTTCGGACCGGAGCTGATGTTGTTGCTCGCGTTGGTGCCGCCTGGCTGATCGCAAGGATCCGTGATGCTGGCGAACGTCGTTGCTGCCGTTGCATACAGGTTGCTCAGGTTCGGTGCACGCACCGATCGCGAGAACGTCCCCTTGAAGCGCAGATCGCGGAACGGTGCCCAGACGCCGCCGGCGTTCCACGCCCAGACCGACCCCGTCGTGCCGCCATAGTCCGATACGCGTGCGGCGCCTTCGAGCGACAGTTCGTAGATGAACGGAAGCTTCGCGAGCAACGGAATGCGGCCTTCGGCATAGGCCTCTTTGATCTCGACCGCTGGCGGATCGAAGGTCGCTGCCGGGTTCAGGAAGGTGGCGCCGGAAGCCGTCACCGGATCCTGACCCGAGAAGGCGTCTTCACGACGATATTCGCCGCCGACCGAGAACTGGATCGGACCCCCCGGCAACCTCAGGAAACCGCTGGTGTCGCCCGAGACGAAGGCCGTCGCATCGATTTCCTCGGCCCACTGGTTGCGGGTCGACGTATACAGGATGTATTTCGTCGCACGGGGATCGGCAGCGCTCTGGCCGAACAGGTTCAATGGCACGCAGCCTGCGTCATCATCCGCCGTGCTCGCATTGGCATTGACAGCGCAGACGACGCGCTGCCCCTGCGAGTTCAACACGAAGTTGCTGCCCGCATAACCGGTCGGCGCCAGCGCTGCGTTTACCGCACGGCCGTAATTGGCGACGAGGACGTTGCCGCCGGTACGGTAGAAGTTCTCCGTACGCCCGTAATTGCCCGCGACTTCGTAGAAGAAGTTGCCTGATTCCGTCAGGTCGCCGCGGGCGCCGATCACACCGCGGTACGTGCGGCGGGTGTGATATTCGGCGCGGGTGCCAAGATCGTTGTTGAAGCGGTTCAGCGTGAAGCTGGTCGCGCCGGGCGCCAGGATCGTGCTGAGCGTCGAACGCGTCGAGGGGCTAAGGAACGGATTGTTGATGCTGAACGTGCTGGTCAGCGTGCCGCCCGTGAAGCTCGGCTGGGTTGATTGCTGTTCCGCCTTCACGTTGGCGAAGCTGAACTCGACGAACGGCTTGAAGCCACGGCCGAAGTCGCCGTTGAGCAGGATGTTCGCCAGGAAGCGGTCGAGGCCCGGCATCAGCATCGCGCCTTCTACACCCGTTGCCGTGCCGCCGAACAGCACGCCGCCACCGATCGCGCGGTTATCGACCAGACCGGTCGTGGTAGGCGAATCCTTCAGCAGTGAACCATCGGGCTGGAACAGGTAATTGTAGGCAATGGGGCTGCCGGTTGGCGACAATTGGCCGGTGCAGACTGCCGCTCGCTGCGCCGCATTGGCCGTCGTCGATGTTGCAGGGCAGCTCGTTACGACGGTGCCGCCGATCGACCTGTTACCGAAGACGATGCCACGGTTGACAAAGGCGGTGTTGGGCACACCGTCGAAGTTGCGATTGGGTGCGGTCGTGATCTGGCTGGTGATAAATCCAGGGGTTCCGCCCTGCGAACCGAGATAGGGCCGATCCTCATAAAACACCGGGTTCGAGCGCGAATATTCAGCGGACACGGTCAAGTTCAAACGACCGTCTGCAAAATTGCTGCCCGTGACACCGCTGACGAGGTACGTGCCGCGATCACCATAGCCCGTGACGCCGCCCTGCGCGCGAATGCGAGTGCCTTCGAAGTCACGCTTCGTGATGAAGTTCACCACGCCCGCGATCGCATCCGATCCGTAGATAGCCGACTGGCCACCGGTGACGACTTCCACTCGGTCGACGAGATCGAACGGCAAGGTGTTGACGTCCGGCGTATAGCTGCCCGGGACAGCGGTAACGACGCGACGACCGTTGACGAGCGTCAGCGTGCGCGAGGTGCCGAGGCCGCGAAGGTCGAGCAGGTTGATGCCGGCCGTACCGATGCTTCCGGTCGAGTTGGCCTGGGTGAACGTGGTGCGCAGCTGCGGAAGCTGGCTGACCGCGTCGCCAAGCGAGATGTCGCCCCGCGTACCGAGTAGCTCAGCCGCGGTCACCGTCTCGATCGGCACCGCAGCGTCCAGCTTGTTGCTGACGCGCAGGCGGGTGCCCGTGATGACGATGTCCTTGTCGTTCGTCTTCGACTCGTCAGCCTCGGCCTGATCGACGGCAGCGTCCGGCGACGTAGGCGACGTCTGCGCAGTGCCCGCTTCCGGGGTCGCCGTCTGGCCATAGGCCGGCACTGCCATGAGCGCCGCGGAAGCAAGCGCCGTCGCCGTCAGATACCTGTAAATCATCAATTCCCCCTTGGGCACACGATTGTTGTGTGCGTGCGTGTGGGGCGTATTTGAACCGGCTAACCCGCTGATCGCAATGATCTAACGTGCTGGAGCAACGCGAAATCACCATTTAGGCATTTCGTGTTGCAGCTCTGCAACATTAATGTAGCCTTACTGACATATAGGCATTTGGCCCTTCACCCGCGCTCCACGCACATCGCGATGCCCATGCCGCCGCCGATGCACAGCGTCGCCAGCCCCTTCTTCGCATCCCGCTTCTGCATCTCGTAGATCAGGGTCGTCAGGACGCGGGCGCCGCTGGCGCCGATCGGGTGGCCGATCGCGATCGCGCCGCCGTTGACGTTGACCTTGTCGGCGTCCCAGCCGAGTTCCTTGCCGACCGACAGCGCCTGCGCGGCAAAGGCCTCGTTGGCCTCGATCAGGTCGAGGTCGCCGATCGTCCAGCCGGCCTTCTCCAGCGCCCTGCGGCTGGCGGGGACGGGGCCGATGCCCATGATCGACGGATCGACCCCGGCGCTCGCCCAGCTCCGGATCGTCGCCAGCACCGGCGTGCCCCGCTTCTCGGCCTCTTCGCGGCTCATCAGCACCAGCGCGGCGGCGCCGTCGTTGAGGCCGCTCGCATTGGCGGCGGTGACGGTGCCGTCCTTCTTAAATGCCGGACGCACGCCGCTGACGCTGTCGATCGTCGCGCCGGCGCGGATATATTCGTCGTCCGCGACGACGGTGTCGCCCTTGCGGCCCTTGATCGTGACCGCCGCGATCTCGTCCTTGAAGCGGCCGCTGCCGCGCGCCGCCTCGGCCTTGTTCTGCGATCCGACCGAGAAGGCATCCTGGTCGGCGCGCGTCACCTGATATTGCTCGGCGAGGTTCTCCGCCGTGATGCCCATGTGATAGCCGTTGAACACGTCAGTCAGGCCGTCGCTGACCATCGTGTCGACCAGGCTGACGGTGCCCATCTTGGTGCCGCCGCGCATGGTCTGCGCATGCGCGCTCAGCGACATGCTCTCCTGTCCGCCGGCGACGACGATGGTCGCATCGCCCGTCTGGATCGCCTGGCACGCCAGCGCGACCGCGCGCAGCCCCGATCCGCAGACCTGGTTGACGCCCCATGCGGGCACCTCCTTCGGAATGCCCGCCGCCATCGATGCCTGGCGGGCGGGATTCTGCCCCTGCGCCGCGGTCAGCACCTGCCCCAGGATCACCTCGGACACGTCGGCGCCGTCGACGCCGGCCTGCGCCAGCGCAGCCTCGATCGCGACGCGGCCGAGTTCGTGCGCGGGGGTGGTGGCGAACGCACCGAGGAAGCTGCCGACGGGCGTGCGCTTGGCGGCGGTGATGACGATCTCGGTCATGACGTTCCTACTCCAGTTTCGTGATGGGCTCTACCGGACGGCAGGGCCGCGATCCAGTGGGCGAGCGGTTCCCACAGCATCGCGCGCGCGCGGCCGCCGACGATCATGCCGACGTGACCCAGCGCCAGGTCGCGCCGCGCGGCGAGGCCGGCGGCGGTGGCGGCGGGAACGATCCGGTCGGTCAGGGAAACGAACTCGACCGCGGGGCAGGTCAGCCGCCCGGGCGACGCCGCCGCGCCCCGCACGGTCCAGCCGCCGCTGCCGGGCAGGTCCTGCGCCAGGAAGCGTTCGAACAGGTCGCGCGCACCGGCGAGCGGCAACGGCTCCCCGGCGTTCGCCCAATCCTCCAGCCGGACGAACGCCCGCGCCGCGGCGGCCTCCGGATCGAGCCGGCCGAAATTCTCGTACTTGCCGATCGTGCGGGCCGGGTCGAGCCGCCAGAACCCGGCTTGCAGCACCTCCATCGGCAGCACGCCGAGCGCCTCGCATGCCGGTTCGGCGGCGCGCCACATCTCGATCATCGTCGCCGCCGCCGCGCCATAGCCGGCAAAGTGCCACGGCGCGGCGATCGTCGCGATGCCCGCGACCGGCGTGGCGCAGGCGGCGGCCAGCGCCAGCGTGCCGCCCAGGCAGTAACCGACAAGGACGGGCGGCTCGTCCAGCTGCTCGATCAGCGGGATCAGCAGCCGCTCGACATGGCCGGTCATGTCCATCGCGCGATCGGCGGGACCCGGCGTACCCCAATCGACCAGCGCCACGCGAAAACCCTGCGCCGCCATCCACCGCACCAGCGACGTATCGCCGAGGTCGAGGATCGCGGGCGGATTGATCAGCGACGGCACGAACACCACCATCCGCCCGCGCCCGCCGTAATAGCGCAGCGTCGCCCGACCGACGCTGGCGAGCGCCGGCATCGGCGGGGGCGGGGCAGGGCGAACCGCGGCCTGATAGGCGGTGAGCCCGACGAGGGCGGCGGCCATCCTGTCCGGTCGTGCTGCGGTTTCGCTGCGCAGCATGTCGAGGAACAGGGGCAGCGGCCTCGGCCCGTGTTGCGGTGCGAAAAATTCAGGCGTATCACATGCATCAGTCACGGGCAGGACACCATATGGCCGGCACCCGATCCGGGGCCGCCGCCGGTGTCGTCGGCAGGGTCACGGGACAGGGGAGCCGTATGAAGAAACAGTCCAGGGCCGATGGCGTCGTCATCATCAAGAAATACGCCAACCGCCGGCTCTACAACACCGAAACCTCGTCCTACATCACGCTCGACCATCTGGCGACGA
>CAYQPM010000095.1:0-8864 GCA_964419295.1 uncultured Stakelama sp.
TCGTCGCGGGCGGCGGGCGGCACAATCCGACGCTGCTGCGGATGATCGGCGAGCGTACCGGGCTGGTGCCCGAACCGAGCGATGCATTGGGCTGGAACGGCGATGCGATGGAGGCGGAAGGGTTCGCCTATATGGCGGTGCGGACGTTGCAGGGGCTGCCGATCAGCTTTCCGGGGACGACGGGGGTTGGCGAGCCGATGGCGGGCGGGGTGGTGAGCCGGGTTTGATCGCTTCCCCGTCACCAATCCCATTGCCCTGCCCGTCATCCCGGCGAACGCCGGAATCCATGGAAGCGTGATTTGGATGGAGCGCGCATCAGCCGCCGCTCGTAACCATGGGTCCCGGCGTTCGCCGGGATGACGGAAAGAGCCGCAGGAAGTCAGCGCTCTCAACGCACCGGCACGCTCACCGGTTTGGGGCAGCCGTCGATTTCGCGCAGGACGGTGTAGATCGGTTTCGCCGGGGGCAGATCGCCCAGTTTATGGAGGCCGGGGCGTTGCACGCCGTCGACCTGGCGTACGCCGGGGGCCTCGCACTTCGCCTTCGGCGGCTTGGTGGATTTCGTCGCCGGCTGCGCCGCAGCGATGGCGGGCAGCAGCGCGGCACACAGGATCAGGTAACGCATCGTCATTCTCCCTTTAGCGTTTGCGGGTGAGTTCGCGCATCGCATCGTCGAGCCCCGCCAGCGTCAGCGGGTACATGCGGTCGGTCATCAGTTCGCGCAGGATCCGGATCGACTGGCTGTAGCCCCATTGCGTGTCGGGCACGGGGTTGAGCCAGACGGCGGCGGGGTAGGTGTTGGTCAGCCGCTGCATCCACACCGCGCCCGCTTCCTCGTTCGAATGTTCGACCGAGCCGCCGGGATGGGTGATCTCATAGGGACTCATCGACGCATCGCCGACGAACACCAGTTTGTAGTCATGGCCGAATTTATGGAGCACGTCCCATAAGGGCGTGCGTTCGGCGAAGCGGCGGCGGTTGTCCTTCCACACGCCTTCATAGGGGCAGTTGTGGAAGTAGAAGAATTCGAGGTTCTTGAATTCGGCGGTCGCGGCGCTGAACAGTTCCTCGCAGAGCTTCACCCATGGGTCCATCGAGCCGCCGACGTCGAGGAACAGCAGCAGCTTCACCGCATTGCGGCGTTCCGGCCGCATGCGCACGTCGAGCCAGCCCTGCCGCGCGGTGCCGTCGATCGTCCCGTCGATGTCGAGTTCGTCCGCCGCGCCTTCGCGGGCGAAGCGGCGCAGGCGGCGCAGCGCCACCTTGATGTTGCGGGTGCCGAGTTCGCGCGTCGAATCGAGGTTCTTGAATTCGCGCTGGTCCCACACCTTCAGCGCGCGGCCGTGCTTGCTCTCGCCGCCGATGCGGACGCCTTCGGGATTGTAGCCGCCGTTGCCATAAGGGCTGGTGCCGCCGGTGCCGATCCACTTGTTGCCGCCCTGATGCCGGCCGTGCTGTTCCTCGAGGCGCTTCTTGAGCGTCTCCATGATCTCGTCCCAGGAGCCGAGCGACTTGATCTGCTCCATCTCTTCCGCGGTCAGGTATTTTTCGGCGACCGCCTTCAGCCAGTCGGCGGGAATGTCGGCCGCCTGCGTGCCGAAGGTCGTGGCGATGCCGTGGAAGACCTTGGCGAAGACCTGGTCGAACCGGTCCAGCAGCCCCTCGTCCTTCACGTAGGTGGCGCGGGCGAGATAGTAGAAGGATTCGGGTGTCCGGTCGATCACGTCGGCGTCGAGCGCCTCCAGCAGGATCAGATGCTCCTTGAGGCTGGCGGGGATGCCGGCGGCGCGCAGCGCGTCGAGGAAGTTCAGGAACATCGATTCGCGCCCCGGAAGTTGCCGAAGTTGCCACTACGTCCGGTTCGGAATCGCGCCCCCGACGCGGCTGTCGCGAAGGTGCGGGGCGAGGGCGCGGTGGCGGTCATGCGGGGATGGTACGCCTGTCCGGCCTTGTAGGACAGGGGGTGCGTGGCTCCGGGTGGAGGGGCGCCTAGCGCGCGTCCACCACCGGGAGTTCGACGTAGCTCGGCTGCGCGCCGCCGTGGGCGACCGCGACGGTCGCCTTCCGGAAGTCCGCGGCCTTGGCGTCGAAGATATTGGGGACGTAGGTCTGCGGGTTGCGATCGTAGAGCGGGAACCAGCTCGACTGCACCTGCACCATGATACGGTGACCGGGCAGGAAGACGTGGTTGGCGTTGGGCAGGACGATGCGATAGCCGGTCATCTGCCCCGCGGGGATCGGTTCGGGCTGAGAGAAGCTGTTGCGATAGCGACCGCGCAGCACGTCCATCGCGACCGGCAGCTGATAGCCCGACAGTTCCGGCTTTTCGCCATATTCGGCCGGGTAGACGTCGATCAGCTTGGCGACGAAGTCACCGTCGGTCCCGGTGGTGCTGGCGACGAGATCGACCGCCGCCGCGCCGGAGATCGCGACCGCCTGCGTCAGCGGTTCGGTCTGGTAGACGAGCACATCGGTGCGGTCGGAGAAGGGACGCTGATCGTCGACCAGCCACTGCCGCCATGTCGAGCCCGAGGCATAGGTGGGGCGGATCGGACGCAGGCGATAGGGCACGGGTTTCGCCGGGTCGCTGACATAGCTGTCGCTGCCCGCGACGGTGGGCGCCGATCGGGTGAGGCCGCCGCCGCCGGCGAGGTACAGGCGCTGCATCGGCGCAGCGCACCCGGTGGCGCAGGCGAGCGGCCAGCCGGGCAGGCTCTGCCAGCGATTGGTGCCGGTCTGGAACGCGGTGACCGGGGCGAGCGGGGCGGTAACCGCCTGCATGTCGGTCTTGAGCGCCGCGTCCCAGAAGGGCAGCAGCACGTTGCGCCGGAACCACAAGGCGGTGTCGGCATCGAAGCGGATCGCCCCCAGCGTCGATCCGTCGCCGTTGGCGCCGCCATGCGCCCAGGGGCCGATCGCGAGGTGGTTGACGTGGTTTGGATCGACCTTGCTCACCGCCTCATATGCGGCCACCGCGCCGTACATGTCCTCCTGATCCCATTGCGAGGCGACCCACAAGGTGGGCACCGTCTGCGGCTGTTTGGCGAGGATCGTTTCGAGCGCCTGCGCCTGCCAATAGGCGTCGTAGGTCGGATGGTCGTGCAGCCGCTGCGCGACAGGCAATTGTTCGAGCCCGCGACTCTTCACGAACCCGCTCGCGGAGCCGGCTTTCAGGAAGGTGTTGTAATCGTCGTAATCGTCGCGCCACAGGTCGCCGTTGCTGCCCTTGGCGGTATCCTGGCTGTAGTAATAATCGTAGCCGACCATGCGGTAGGCGCCGCCGTGGAAATCGTCGTCGCCCATCCAGGTGTTGATCACCGGGTTCATCGGCACCGCCGCCTTCAGCGCAGGGTGCGGTTTCACCAGCGCCATCGCCGCCATCATGCCGTCGTAGCTGGTGCCGGTGATGCCGACCCGGCCATTACTGTTCTTGAGGTTCTTCACCAGCCAGTCGATCGTGTCATAGGCATCGGTGCTGTGATCGACCCCGGTGCCGTTGAGCGGGCCGATCAGCGGGCGTTCGTTGACGTAGACGCCCTGCGATCCATACTTCCCGCGCACATCCTGCCAGACGCGGATATAGCCGGCGTCGAGCAGCATCAGGTCGGCGGGGCGGACGTTCATCGCCAGCGTCGGGCTGGCGCCGCGCTTGCTGGCGCCGTCCGCGCCATAGGGCGTGCGTTGCAGGATGATCGGGGCGCCGGTCAGCCCCTTGCGCTGGACGATGACGGTGTGGAGCTTGACCCCGTCGCGCATCGGGATCTCGACCTCGCGCCGCTCGAAGTCGGCGTGCATGTCGGACTGGCGGAAATCCTTCGGGATGTCGGAGGTCAGCTGCTGCGCGGGCGCGCCGGTGGCGGCGATCAGGGCGAGCAGGGAGGCGGTGAGGAGGGCGCGCATATGGGTTCCCTTGGCGTGTGTCGGCCAGGGGTTTGGCATAGCTGCGAAAGGCGGGATAGGGGGTGCGAAAGCCTAGCGCGGAACGTAGGCGTCGATCAACGCGCCGACATAGTCCGGATTGCGGCTGGTGAGTTGCGGCGAGGGGTGTCCGCCGTAGATGAAGCCCTTCACCGGGTAGATGCCGCCGCCGAGGCCGTCGACGTCGCGATACCAGACCTTGACCTCGCTCCAGTCGTTGTCGGGCGACACATCGTACAGGGTGACGTCCTGTTCGGCGTGGCCGCGTTCGCCGTTCTGGCGCGACCAGTTGGCGTGGGTGAGCATCAGGACGCGGCTCTCGACGACGCGGCTGACGACGGCGACATGGCCCATCGGCAGGCGCGCGGTCTTGGCGAAGACGATGACCGAGCCGACCCGCGGGGCATGGCCGCGATCGTAGCGGCCCGATGCCTGATCCCACCAGGTCCAGGCATCGCCGTAGATCTGGATACCGGAGGCGGCGCGCGCGAAGGGCACGCATTGGCCGACGTAATCGAGCAGCCCGGCCGCCGCGTGCGCTGGTCCGGCAAGCAGTATTGCCGCTGCCGTTGCAGCGGCCAACATGCCGCATCTGGGAAGAAAGCCCCGCATGACCAACACTTAACCGCGACGCGGTGACCAGCCGGTTGGGAAACGTGGTTAAACAGACATGAAAGCGGCAAAATGTTGCCGGTCGTTGCGGGGGCGGAACGAGGTGCCGGGCGGCTGCTGTGCGATGTGCGTAACGCTTTTCGTCCGTCATCCCGGCGAATGCCGGCACCCATGGACAGCGCGCCATCGGCGCTACGGGAACCAGCCGCCAAGGTGCCTCCATGGGTCCCGGCGTTCGCCGGGATGACGGAAGCGGAGGGCGTCGAGCGAACGGGCGGATAGCAATGGGATGAGAAGGCACGGTCTCCCTACCGTCTCGCCGTCGTCCTTCCGATGACCGGAAGATCGCCTATCGGTTCTGGCGTTTCGCCATGAAGGCGAGGCGTTCGAACAGCATGATGTCCTGTTCGTTCTTGAGCAGCGCGCCGTGAAGCGGCGGGATCGCCTTGGTCGGATCGCGGTTCTGGAGGACGTCGAGCGGCATATCCTCGTGGAGGAGCAGTTTCAGCCAGTCGAGCAATTCGCTGGTCGACGGTTTCTTCTTGAGGCCGGGGACGTCGCGAACGTCGTAGAAGATGTCCATCGCCTTGCTGACGAGGATCTTCTGGATGCCGGGGAAATGGACGTCGACGATCGCCTGCATCGTGTCGCGGTCCGGGAACTTGATGTAGTGGAAGAAGCAGCGGCGCAGGAAGGCGTCGGGCAGTTCCTTTTCGTTGTTCGACGTTATCACCACGATCGGGCGTTCGACCGCGCGCACCGTCTCCTTCGTCTCGTAGACGTGGAATTCCATGCGATCGAGTTCCTGCAACAGGTCGTTGGGAAACTCGATATCCGCCTTGTCGATCTCGTCGATCAACAGGACGGGCGGCGTCGGACGGGTGAACGCCTCCCACAATTTGCCGCGGCGGATGTAGTTGGCGATGTCGTGCACCCGCTCGTCGCCGAGCTGGCCGTCGCGCAGCCGGGCGACGGCGTCATATTCGTACAGGCCCTGTTGCGCCTTGGTCGTCGATTTGACGTTCCATTCGATCAGCTCGGCCCCGGTCGCCTTGGCGATCTCATAGGCCAGCACGGTCTTGCCGGTGCCGGGTTCGCCCTTGACCAGCAGCGGCCGGCGCAGCGTGACCGCGGCGTTGACCGCGACCTTCAGGTCGTCGGTGGCGACATAGCTTTGCGTACCTTCGAAGCGCTTCATGGCCGTTCCCGATTTCGAATGTCGGGTATTGCGTTGGCCGATTGCCGCGCGGCGCGCAAGCGTCAGGCTTCGCGGGCGGAGGCGCGCGCTTCGAGGAGGTCCCAGATCGCACGATGCTGGGCGAACAATTGCTGCGCGCCGAAGCCGATGGCGCGTTCGGTGGCGGGCGTGCCGCCCAGCGTCGCGACGCTGCTGATGGAGTCGCCCTCCGCCGGGAAGGTCGCAGGCACCGGTTCGACGCCGAAGCGCACCGCGGCACGATCGAGGAACAGCCGGATCGTCGCCCAGTCCTGCACCAGCGCGGCGACGGCCCCGGTCGCGCAGCCGCGGCGTTCGGAACGGGCCAGCATGTCGAGCGCGTGGCGGCTGGCGATCAGCGCGGCGTCGGTCTGTGCCTGACCCGGCGTGGAGGGGAGCGGGCCGGCGGCAGCGGACAGATGCGCGATATAGGCGCGTTCGGCGACGAAGGCGTCGGCGACCGCGTCGAGCCAGGCGCAGGCATCGGGCTGGACGCAGTGGATGCGCGCCTGTGCCGCGACGCCGGGATGATCGCCATGCACGGCGCACAGCGTGTGGATGGCGTCCGACAGATCGCGCGCGGTCGCGGCGGGCGAGATGAGCAACGCCAGATGGGGATGGGCGGCGCTGCCGTCGGCGTCACCCAGCTGGGCCACCAGGTCCCATGCTTTCGAGTGCCAGCCAGTCTGTGCCGTGTCCAACATGTTACCCCGGGGATGCTGATGTCGCCCGCCCATCCGGTGCGACACGGCCCTTGTCATGCCTGCACCTATACCGAACCGCGTAAAGACGGGGTTGATGAGGCGGTAACCCTGTCTCAATGCACCTTTACGCCGCCGGACCGTGCCGTAAGAACGACGCAACGTTGTTCGGAGAAGGTGTATGCGGGGATGGATCCTGGGCGTGGCGCTCGCGTCGGTGGCGGGCATGGCATTGAGCGCTGAAGCGGACGCGCAGGCGGCGCCGCGGCGCGGCTTGGTCGCGGCGAAGGCGGGCGACCTGACGCTGGCGCGGGTGTTCGGCAGCCCCGACCTGTCCGGATCGCAGCCGCGCGGCGTGCGCCTGTCGCCGGACGGCAGTCTGCTCACCTTCCTGCGCCCGCGCGCCGACGAAAAGGAGCGCACAGACCTGTGGGCGCGCGACACCCGCACCGGCGCCGAGCGGATGCTGGTCGACAGCAAGAAGGTCGGCTCCGGTGCCGAGCTGTCCGAGGCCGAAAAGATGCAGCGCGAGCGTGCGCGCATCGGCGGATCCAAGGGGATCGTCGCCTATGACTTCGCGCCCGACGGCCGGTCGATCCTGGTGCCGCTGGACGGCGACCTGTACCTCGCCTCGCTCGACGGCAAGGTCCGCCGGCTGACCGCGACGCCGGGCGGCGAGCTGAACCCGATCGTCTCGCCCAAGGGCGGCTATGTCAGCTTCGTGCGCGACCAGAACCTGTTCGCGCAGCCGCTGGCCGGGGGAGACGCCCGCGCGATCACGCAGGGCGGCGGCGGCACGATCCACTTCGGCGAGGCGGAGTTCGTCGCGCAGGAGGAAATGCACCGCCGCACCGGCTATTGGTGGTCGCCCGACGAACGCCACATCGCGGTCGAGAAGTTCGACGAGGCGCCGGTCCATGTCGCGACCCGCGCCTCGATCGGCGCGACCGGCACCAAGACCTACGAACAGCGCTATCCCGCCGCGGGCACGCCCAACGTGCTGGTCGAACTGTACGTGATGCGGCCGGACGGAACGGGTCAGGTGAAGGTCGACCTGGGGTCCGACCCGGACATCTATCTGGCGCGGGTCGACTGGACGCCGGACGGGAGGACGCTGCTGGTGCAGCGCGAGAGTCGCGATCAGAAGACGCTCGACATGCTGCGCGTCGATCCGGAGACGGGCAAGGCGAGCGTGATGTTCACCGAGAAATCGGGCGCGAGAAGCTGGCTGAACCTGAGCGACGACTACAAGCCGATGAAGGACGGCAGCCTGATCTGGCGATCGGAGCGCGACGGCTACGGGCACCTGTATCGCTGGATGCCGGGCGGCAAGTGGACGCAGCTGACCAAGGGGCCGTGGGTGGTGACCGGCCTTGCCGGCGTCGACGAGGCTAAAGGGCGTTTGTACTTCCTCGGCACCAAGGACGACGTGCTGGAGCAGCACCTGTATTCGGTCGATGTCGCGCGGCCGAACGTCATCACGCGGCTGACCGAGCTCGGCTGGACCAACAGCGCGACGATGGATGCGGCGGCGAGCCGGTTCATCGTGTCGCGGTCGAACCCGACCCAGCCGACGCAGGTCTATATGGCCGACACCGCCGGCAAGCGCATCGCCTGGATCAACGAGAATGCGGTGGTGCCGGGCCATCCCTATTACCCGTTCCTGCAAAGCCATCAGGCGACCAAATTCGGCACGATCAAGGCAGCCGACGGCACGACGCTGTACTGGGAGATGATCACGCCGCCGCTGGTCGCGGGCAAGACCTATCCGGTGTTCTTCGAACATTACGGCGGGCCGGGCACCGGCCAGCAGGTGACGCGCGGCTGGCAGGGCGCGCTGCCGCAGTTTCTGGTCGATCAGGGCTATATCTATTTCAAGATCGACAACCGCGGTTCGTACAATCGCGGCAAGGCGTTCGAGGACCAGATCTATCATGCGATGGGCACGGTGGAGGTCGAGGATCAGCTGGCCGGCGCCAATTACCTCAAGACGCTGCCGTTCGTCGATGGCAGCAGGATCGCGACCTATGGCTGGTCGTACGGCGGCTATATGTCGCTGAAGATGCTGGAGAAGACGCCCGGCATCTATGCGGCGGCGGTATCGGGCGCGCCGGTGACCGACTGGCAGCTGTACGACACCCATTATACCGAGCGCTATCTGGGCGACCCGGCGAAGGACCCGAAAAGCTATGCCTCGTCGGCGGCGGTCGAGGATGCGTCGAAGATCCGCGATCCGCTGCTGCTGATCCACGGGATGGCGGACGACAATGTGTTCCTCGACAATTCGACCAAGGTCGTCGCGCGGATGCAGGCGACCGAAACCCCGTTCGAGATGATGTTCTACCCCGGCTACACCCACCGGGTCGCCGGACCGGGGATCAGCGAGCATCTGTGGGGCACGATCCTGGAGTTCCTCG
>CAYQPM010000096.1:0-8852 GCA_964419295.1 uncultured Stakelama sp.
AAGATATCGAGCGCGAGGGTCATGTCGCATCAACATATAAAGATATCTTTATATGGGGTCAACGCGGACCCGATGCGACTATGCTGCGTTTGCGTGGGTCGGACCGAGATTAAGGGAGATTAAGATGAAGCGCCTGTTGATCCTCGCCGCGCCGCTGGCGATCGGCCTCGCCGCTTGCAGCCAGAACACGCAGAACGAAACCGCGGAAGCCGGCAATGCCATCGCTGCGGATACCGAAGCGACGACCCGCAATGCGGTCAGCGACGTCGATGCGGCGACCGATCAGGCCTTCGGTTCGGCGGAACGCAGCCTCGACAATGCCGGCGACAGCATCGGCAACGCCGCCGACCGTGCGGGCGCCTCGCTCGACGCGCGTTCGGATCGGGCCGGCGCGGCGATCGGCAACGGCATCGATCGGGCCGGCGCAGCGATCGACGAGGGCGCCGACCGCGCCGCCAACGCAACCGGCAACACGCTGGAACGCGCCGGTCGCGACCTGAAGAACTAGGGGCGGGTCCGGGGAGTTCGGCTGTATGTCACGCAGGATCCTGTTCGCCGCGCTCCCCCTCGCCTTGCTCGTCGCCTGTTCGGGCGGCGGGCGCGACGATCCCGGCGCGGTCAGCGCCGATGAAGCCCGCCAGCTGAACGACGCCGCCGCGATGCTCGACGCCAACAGCGTCGATCTGAACGCCACCACCGCCAACGACACGGATATCGCGCCATGATCCACAAGCGCCGCCTCGGCTCGACCGACCTTCAGATCGCCCCGCTCGTCCTCGGCGGGAACGTGTTCGGCTGGACCGCCGATCGCGACGCCAGTTTCGCCGTGCTCGATGCCTTCGTCGCGGGCGGCGGCACGATGATCGACACCGCCGACGTCTATTCCGCCTGGGCACCCGGCCACAGCGGCGGCGAATCGGAAAGCATGATCGGTGAATGGCTGAAGGCGAGCGGCAAGCGCGACGACGTGCTGATCGCGACCAAGGTCGGGATGCTGCCGGGCGAGGGCGGCGAAAAGCTGGCGCCGGCGCGGATCGCGGAGGCGGCGGAGGCGTCGCTGAAGCGGCTCGGCACCGACCGCATCGACCTCTACTACGCGCATCAGGACGATGATGCGGTCCCGCAGGATGCGGTGCTGGAGGCGTTCGGCAAGCTGATCGATGCGGGCAAGGTGCGGGTGATCGGCGCGTCCAACTTCCACGCGGCCCGGCTGAAGTCGGCGGTCGATGCCGCGAAGGCGAGCGGCCTCCCCCGCTACCACGTGCTCCAGCCGGAATATAATCTCGTCAGCCGCCACAAGTTCGAAGGCGAGTTGCAGGATTATTGCATCACCGAAAACATCGGCGTGCTGCCCTATTACGGGCTCGCCTCGGGCTTCCTCACCGGCAAATACCGGTCGCGCGACGACCTGGGCCAAAGCGTACGCGGCGGCCGCATGGGCGAATTGCTCGAAGGCAAGGGCGCGGCCGTGCTAGCGGCGATGGATGCCGTGGCGGAGGAAACCGGCGCGACGCTGGCGCAGATCGCGCTCGCCTGGCTGATCGCGCAGGAAGGCGTCACCGCACCGATCGCCAGCGCGACGCGGGTGGCACAGCTCGAAGACCTGCTGCCCGCGATGGAACTGGAACTGACCAGGGCACAGCTGGCGACGCTGACCGACGCTGGCGCCTGAACCGGCCGGGTCGTCCGCACCGCTGCGGACGACCCAACCCAACATTACGCCGCGAACTGGTTCATCGTATTGTGCGCGCCGCCGGCCTTCAGTGCCGCCTCGCCCGCGAAATACTCCTTGTGATCGTCGCCGATATCGGACCCGGACATGTTCTGGTGCTTCACGCAGGCGATGCCCTCGCGGATCTCCTTGCGCTGCACGCCCTTGACGTAGCCGAGCATGCCCGCCTCGCCGAAATATTCCCGGGCCAGATTGTCGGTCGACAGCGCCGCGGTGTGATAGGTCGGCAGCGTGATCAGGTGGTGGAAGATGCCGGCCCGCGCCGCCGCATCCTTCTGGAAGGTACGGATCCGCTCGTCCGCCTCGTCGCCCAGCGCCGTGCCGTCATAGTCCACCGACATCAACCGCGCCCGGTCGTACGCCGACACGTCCTTGCCCGCCTCGACCCAGGCATCGTAAACCTGCTGGCGGAAATTCAACGTCCAGTTGAAGCTCGGGCTGTTGTTGTAGACCAGCTTGGCGTTCGGGATGACGTCGCGGATGCGGTCGACCATCGACGCGATCTGCTCGATGTGCGGCTTCTCCGTTTCGATCCACAACAGGTCGGCGCCATTCTGCAACGACGCGATGCAATCCATGACGCAACGATCCGCCCCCGTGCCCTCGCGGAACTGGAACAGGTTCGACGGCAGCCGCTTCGGCTTCATCAGCTTGCCGTCGCGGTTGATGATGACGTCGCCGTTGATCGTCGAAAGGTCGGTCACCTCCTCGCAGTCGAGGTAGCTGTTATACTGATCGCCCAGGTCGCCGGGCGCCTTGCTGACGGCGATCTGCTTGGTCAGCCCCGCACCCAGCGAATCGGTGCGCGTCACGATGATGCCGTCCTCGACGCCCAGTTCCAGGAAGGCGTAGCGACAGGCGCGAACCTTAGCCAGGAAGTCCTCGTGCGGCACGGTCACCTTGCCGTCCTGATGCCCGCACTGCTTCTCGTCGCTGACCTGGTTCTCGATCTGAAGCGCGCAGGCGCCCGCCTCGATCATCTTCTTGGCGAGCAGGTACGTCGCCTCGGCATTGCCGAAGCCCGCGTCGATATCGGCGATGATCGGCACGACGTGCGTCTGGTGGTTGTCGATCGCCTGCATCAGCCGCTGCGCCTCGACTGCGTTGCCGGCGTCCCGCGCATGGTCCAGATCGCGGAACAACAGGCTCAGTTCACGCGCGTCGGCCTGACGCAGGAACGTGTAGAGTTCCTCGATCAGCGCGGGGACGCTCGTCTTCTCGTGCATCGACTGATCCGGCAGCGGGCCGAAATCGCTGCGCAGCGCCGCGACCATCCAGCCGGACAGATACAGGTAACGGCGGTCGGTCGTGCCGAAATGCTTCTTGATGCTGATCATCTTCTGCTGGCCGATGAAGCCGTGCCAGCAGCCGAGCGACTGGGTGTAGGCGGCCGGATCGGCGTCATAGGCGGCCATGTCGCGGCGCATGATCGCCGCGGTGTAGCGCGCGATGTCGAGCCCGGTCTGGAACCGGTTCTGCAACCGCATGCGGGCCACCGCCTCGGCATCGATACCGCCCCAGGTCGCCTGGCCACCGATGAGCTGGCTGGCGGTGCCGATCTGCTGCTGGTAGGTCATGTGCTCGTCCCATCCTGTACTGAATGCGACGATCTGTACTGAAGTTGACAGCCGGACGGTGGTGTAAACGGCGAAAATCGGCGTTATCCTGTCAAACTTCCCGTCCTTCTTCTGTATTGCTGTATGACTATTTACAGTATCAGTCGCCCGCGAAGGTGAAGCCCGACACGCCACGATCGCGCTCGTTGATCAGCAATGCCCGTCCCGCCGGCGGTGCCGATCGCTGGGGACAATCGGTGCGGTGACAGGCACGGCAGCCGAGGCCGATCGGCGTCGCATCGCCCTTCAGGTCGATGCCGCGCGCCACCGCGAGCGCGCCGCCAAGCTCGGCGGGCACACCGATCCCGACCGCGAATTCGGCGAGCACCCCGCCATAGCGCCGCCGCTGCGGCGTCACGGTGCGCGCGATCGTCAGCCACCGCGCCTCGTCCTCCAGCTCGACCAGCTGCACCGCCAGCGTGCCCGGACGGTCGAAGGCATGATGCAGCCGCCACAACGGGCAGCGGCCCTCCGCCTCCGCCAGCGGCGACGCGCTCGCCCCGGAAAAACGCTTCGAACATTGCCCGGCGCGGTCGATGCGGATGAGGAAGAAAGGCAGGCCGCGGGCGCCGACGCGGTGCAGCGTCGTGAGGCGATGCGCCACCTGTTCGAACCCCGCGCCGAACCGCCGCTGCAACAGTTCGAGGTCGTATCCCGTCGTCTCGCACGCCCGCAGGAACCGGGCATAGGGCATCATCACCGCCGCGGCGTAATAGCTGGCGAGATGCCGCCGGAACAGCCGCTCGGACGACCGGTCCGCAAAGGCCGCGCCCTTGGCGAGCGCGTCGATCTCGGCCCGCGCCTCGATCTGCGCCAGCTGGTAGGCGGCGGCAAAGGTGCGCGATGCCGGATCGAGCGTTTCGCTCAACTGCAACTGGCGGGCATGCAGGTCCAGCCGGCGCAGCAGGTCGGGCATGACATCGACCGGCAGGATGCGGATGGTCAGCTGGTGCTTGACCCGCAGCCGTTCGGCGATCGCGCCGTACAGGTCGCCGGCACCCAGCCTCAACTCGTCGGCCAGCGCTTCGGCGGCGCTGTCCAGATCGGCGAAATGGCCACGCCAGCGCTCGATCTCACGACGCACCTCGGCGACCGGATCGACGCCGTCGGGCGTGCCGTTGCCGCCACCCGCACCCAATCTGTCGTAGGCGCGGGCGAAGGCCTCCGCGCCGCCCGGCGCCCCGGCGAGCCATTCGCCGACCTCGTTCCGGTCGATCTCCAGATCGGCGAACATCGGATCGGCCAGTCGCCGCCGCATGGCGGCATCCCCGCCGCCGGGCTCCCCGGCGGTCAGCGCGCGCGGATCGAAGTCGTAGGATTCGGCCAGCTTGACCAGCAGTGCCGCCGACAGCGGTCGCTGATTGCGCTCGACGAGGTTGAGGTAGCTCGACGATATCGCCAGCGCCTCGGCCATCGCCGCCTGGGTCAGCCCGGCCTGCCGCCGCAGCCGGCGCACCGCATGCCCGGCAAACAATTTACGCTCCGCCATCGAACCTCCTGATGCGTTCGAGGTTCGGGTACGCAGGGGACCTTGTCAATTCCTTACAGCATGACGGAACGGATTGTCTGCGTGGTGGACACCATGACTTGGCTGGCGCGCCGGGCCTACTGCCGCCGGTTCCAATCTATAGCTAGCGGAATTCACGAGAGTTTCCTGGGGAGGAAAGGTGGCCGCCGGTGTTTCGTACACCGGCGGCCATTCCCGTTTGGCCGGAACCTATCGCCTTCCCGGCGGTCCTTCCCCGCGACGGGCGCCGACCGGACAGCCGACAGGGACAAGCGTGCATGAGCGAAGGCCTAACCGCCCGTATCCGTGAGAATATCGTGCTGTACGGCGCGCTGGCGGCCAATCTCGGGATCGGGGTCGCCAAGTTCGTCGCCGCCGGCATCACCGGATCCTCGTCGATGCTGACCGAAGGCGTGCACAGCTGCGTCGACAGCGGCAACCAGATCCTGCTGCTCTACGGCCAGCATCGCGCCAAGCGGAAGCCGGATGCGGTGCACCCGTTCGGCTATGGCCGTGAGCTGTATTTCTGGGCGTTCGTCGTCGCGATCCTGATCTTCGCGGTCGGCGCCGGCGTCTCGGTGTACGAAGGTTATCTGCACATCGTCGAACCCGAACCGCTCAGCGATCCGCTGATCAATTACATCGTCCTCGCCATCTCCGCGGCGCTGGAGGGATCGTCGTGGTTCGTGGCGATGCGCGAATTCGCCAAGTCGAAGGGCAACATGGGCTGGTGGCAGGCGATTCACCAGAGCAAGGACCCGCCCGGCTTCATCGTGCTGTTCGAGGATTCGGCCGCGCTCGCCGGCCTCGCCATCGCCGCCGTCGGCGTCTGGGCCAGCCATGCCTATGCCGATCCGCGCATCGACGGCATCGCCTCGATCGTCATCGGTATCATCCTGGGCCTGGTGGCGGCGCTGCTCGCCCGCGAGGCGAAGGGTCTGCTGATCGGCGAGCGCGCCGACCCGCAGGTCGTCGAGACGGTACGCAGCATCATCGCCCGTCATCCGGCGGTAAGCGGGGTCAACCACGTCCGCACCATCCACACCGCCCCCGATTCGATCTTCGTCGCGGTCAGCGCCGATTTCGTCGACGACATCACGATGGGCCAGGGCGAGGCGATGATCGAGGAGATGGAGGATCAGCTGCGCGCCGCGGTGCCGATGCTCAGCTCGATCTACATTCGGCCGGAGAAGGCGGAAAACGCCGCGTCGCTGACGTCGCAGACGGCCGCCCGAATCGATTGACGCATCGACTATGGCATTGCGCAAGCGCGCAATTCGTTCGGATGGTGCAGCGACAAGACCGTTGCCGCCAGGCCGGGCGCGGGGGTATGGCGATACCCATGTCCCGCCCCTTCCTGCGCCCGCTTCTCGCGACATTGCTGTTGCTCGGCTCGATCTTCGGTTCCGCCCCCGCCTGGGCGGCCGTGACGATCACCTTCTGGAGCCACGAGCTCGGCAACAGCTTCCCGCACGCCTTCTTCACGCTGCGTGGGGTGCCCGATGCGGGCGGCGCGCCGGTCGACGTCAATTATGGCTTCACCGCCAAATCCGTCTCGCCGAAGCTGCTGATGGGCACGGTGTCGGGACGGCTCGATGTGTCGAAGCCGCATTACATCGCCGGCAGCGACGCCCAGTTCGCGATGGTGTTGACCGATGCGCAATACGCGCAGGTGCTCGCGCTGATCGCCGCCTGGGACGAAAAGACTGGCGACGCGCATTACAATCTGAACGATCGCAACTGCATCCATTTCGTCAAGGAAGCCGCGCGGATCACCGGACTGACCGGGCTCGACCAGCCGCAGTTGATGAAGAAGCCGCGCTCGTATCTCCAGGCGGTGGCGGCAGCCAATCCGGGCCGCGTGACGGTGGTGCACATGCACGGCAAGGCGTATCTCGCCTCGCTGCCCCCGCTCGACGCCGTCGCGCCGCCCATGGCCGGCGGCGCGGCCGCCGTCGCGCCTGCGGCCCCAGTGCCCATGGCCGCGCACTGACCCTGCGCACCGGGGCCGCGATCAGGCCCCGACGATCTCCATGACGTCCAGCGTCGATTGAAAGCCGGGGAACGGCAGCACCAGCCGCCAGCGCGCGCGACCGATCCGTTCGACCAGCCCGGCCATGTCGCGCCGCCCGTCGCGGCCGTAGCGCATCGGCCGATCCTCGTCCCCGAGCGCCAGCGTGCCGAGGAACACGGTGCGGGAATCGGTGCCGTCGAACAGGTTGCCGCTCGCACGCTGTTCGCCGCTGGTCATGAAGCGGGTGGTCGTCCCGTCCTCGACGACGCGGCAATCCGCCCAGGCGCCGCTCAGCAGCGGACGCGTCCCCGCGCCGACGCCGCCCAGGCGCACCACCCTGCAACGATAGGCGCCGGGCTTGAGCGCCGCCCCCTCGATCGAACGGTCGGGATCGAACAGCTTCGGATCCGCCGCCAGCCCCGCCGCTCCCTCGGGCGTGGCGCGCACCTTGGTCAGCGCCTGCATCCAGGCGTCGCGCCATTCGCGCAGGCGTTCGCGATCCTGCCGCGTCGCGACCTTGCGCCAGTCGGTGTCGATCGGATCCTTCGCCAACGCGGCGCTGCCCGCCAGCAGCGCGCCCGCGAACACCGGCACGACCAGAAGCGGCAACATCCTGCGCAGGGTGCTCATGCCGCGGTCCAGCCGCCGTCCACCGACAGATTGGCGCCGGTGATCGCCTTCGCCTCGTCGCGGCAGAGGAACAGCGCCAGCGCCGCCACCTGTTCGGGCGTCACGAATTCCTTCGTCGGTTGCGCCGCGAGCAGCACGTCGTTCATCACCTGTTCGCGGGTCAGACCCCGCGCCGCCATCGTGTCCGGGATCTGCGCCTCGACCAGCGGCGTCCACACATAGCCCGGCGAAATGCAATTGACCGTGATGCCGTGCTGCGCCGTCTCCAGCGCCAGCGTCTTGGTGAGGCCGGCGACGCCGTGCTTCGCCATCACATAGGCGGACTTGTTCGGGCTCGCGACCAGGCTGTGCGCCGATGCGGTGGTGATGATCCGTCCCCAGCCCTTCGCCTTCATGTGCGGCACCGCCGCCTTGGCGATATACCACCCCGACATCAGGTTGATGCGGATGATCGCCTCCATCTTGTCATCGGGGAAATCCTCGATCCGCGCGACATGCTGGATACCGGCATTGTTGACCGCGATGTCGACGCCGCCCGTCTCGCGCACGGCGCGATCGACCATAGCCGCGATCTCGTCCGGCCTGGTCATGTCGGCCGGATCGTAGAGCGCCACGGAACCGCTGGCGGTCGCCAGTTCGGCGCGAATCGCTTCGATCGCGTCCGCATCGCCGAAGCCGTTGATCACCACCGCCGCACCTTCGGCCGCGAAAGCGCGCGCATAAGCGAGCCCGATCCCGGAGGTCGAGCCGGTGACGATGGCGGTCTTGCCCTTGAGGAACATGGACGGTGATCTCCTGATGGCGGCTGCGGCGTTCTTGCGTCGCTGCGTTCAACGTTGCAACCGTCGGGTCGGTTCGCGCATTTCGTGACGCAAGCTAAACGGAGTTCGCCATGCGCCTCGACGATTTCGACCCCAACGACATCAACGTCGGCGACCAGCGCGGCTCCGGCGGCGGCTTCGGTGGATTCGGCGGTGGGGGCGGCGGTGGCGGCGGCGGCCTGCTGTTCGGCCTGCTGCCGCTGATCGGCAGCCGCTTCGGGTGCGGCGGCATCGTCGTCGTCCTGCTGCTGTTCGCGGTGTTCGGCGGCCTCGGCAATCTGGGCAGCCTGGTCGGCGGCGGGAGCAGCAACGTCGGTAGCCGCCCGGCATCGCAGGTCGAAGGCCCGGCGGCGGTGACCAAGGCCTGCACGCTCGACGCGGAGAGCAAGGCCGCGTGCAACACCTTCGAATCGGCGCAGCGCACGTGGACCGCGCTGTTCCAGCAATCGGGCCAGCAGTTCCAGAAGCCGAGCCTGCAATTCTACAGCGGCAACGGCCAGTCGGGCTGCGGCGCGGCGCAATCGGCGATGGG
>CAYQPM010000097.1:0-8817 GCA_964419295.1 uncultured Stakelama sp.
CTTCGTTGCCCTTGCGCTGGATGATCTCGAAAAAGATCGGGCCGACCATCGTCTCCGTAAAGATCTGGAGCAGCAGGCCTTCCTCGCCGACGTTGCCATCGATCAGGATCCGGTTCGTGCGCAGCCGCTCCAGGTCTTCGCCATGATCGGGAACGCGCTTGTCGACCAGTTCGTAATAGGTTTCGATCGTGTCCTGCAACCTGACGCCGCGGGCGCGCAGTTTCTCGACCGTCGTGTAGATATCGGCGGTGGTCAGTGCGAGATGCTGGATGCCTTCGCCGTTATAGTCGCGGATGAACTCCTCGATCTGGCTATGGTCGTCCTGGCTTTCGTTCAGGGGGATGCGGATCGCCCGATCGGGGGCGATCATCGCCTGGCTGAACAGGCCGGTCGCCTTGCCCTTGATGTCGAAATACTTCTGCTCTTCGAACCCGAAGATCTGGCCGTAGAAGGTCGACCATGTGCGCATCTGGCCACGGCGGACGTTGTGCGTCAGATGGTCGAGCAGGTCGAGGCCGACGCTGTTGCGCGCCTCCGCCTCGGCGGCGCCGGGCACCTGGTTCCAGTCGTCGTAGAACGAGCCGGATCCCCCGTGGCGGTCGATCAGGTACAGCAGCGATCCGCCGATCCCCTCCAGCGCCGGGACGCCCTCCAGCGCGGCACCCGCCGGCGCCGGCTTCGCGCCGCGCGCGATGGCGGCGTCATAGGCGGCCTGCGCGTCCTGGACACGGAACGCCATCGCGCTGGCCGAGGGGCCGTGCGCGGCGCGGAAATCGGCGGCATGGCCGGTGCTCTCGCGGTTGAGCAGTAGGTTGATGCGCCCCTGCTTGTAGCGGGTCAGCGCCTTGGTCGGGTGCGTGGCGGCGGCGACGAAGCCCAGCGCCTCGAACTGTGCGGCGAGCGCATCGGCGTCCGGCGAGGTGAATTCGCAGAATTCGAAACCGTCGAGCCCCATCGGGTTGACGTCGAGATGCTCGTCTTGCGCATGATCCATGACAGCGGCTCCGATGTGGTATCTTCTGTTACCAACGCCCTGCGTCATTGCCAAACTGGTGTCAACTGATACGAAGTCGCGATGCCCTCAGCGCGTCTCGTCCTCGACGATTTCATCCCGTACCGGCTGTCGGTCACCTCGAATCTGGTCAGCGATTCGATCGCGCGCGCCTATCATGCGCTGTTCGGCCTCACGATCCCCGAATGGCGGATGGTGGCGGTGATCGCGGAAAGCGGCGGCATCACGCAGCAGGCGATCGGCGCGCGCACGCTGATGGACAAGGTGACCGTAAGCCGTGCCGCGATCGCGCTGGTCGATCGCGGCCTGCTCGCCCGACGCGGCAACCCGGAGGACCGGCGTTCGCACCTGCTGGACCTCAGCGAGGCCGGGCGCGACCTCTATGCCGCGGTCGCCCCGAAGGCGCTCGATCTGGAAGCGCGGATTTTCTCTGCCTTCGCCCCGGACGAGGTGGCGCAGTTCAAGGCGATGCTGCGGCGGATCGAAGCGGTCGCACTCGCGCTGGAGGCCTGAACGCCTGGGGAGCCATCGCGTGCTGCCGCGCTTACCCGAACACCGGAAGTTGATAGGGCATGCCACGCTCCACCGGTGGCCCGCCGATCGCTACAACCGCGCTTCTCATTGCACCTGCACGCCGTTGGCACATTTGTGCGACATTTGCCGGTTACGCGCTCGTCGACAAAACAAGGGGTTCGGTATGCGTTTGGCGGTGGTGATGATGATGGCGGCAAGTTGGCCGGCATTGGCGGCGGCGCAGCAGGCGGCCCCCCCGGCTCCCGCCGCGCCTTCCGCGTCGCCTCCCACCACCGCCGCGCCCGTCGCGACCCCGCCTGCGGCGACACCTGACGCCGCCGTCCCGCAGCAGGCGACGCCGGCGCGCACGACGCCCGCCGCCGCGCCGGAAGCGGAGGACAGCGAAGAGGGCGACATCGTCGTACAGGGCCGCCGTCCGCCGGGCTCCGTGGTAGGCGATATTCCGCCCGAACAGACGCTCAGCCCCGCCGACGTGCGCAGCTATGGCGTCAGCAGCGTGTCCGACCTGCTCACCGAACTCGCGCCGCAGACGCGCAGCGGTGCGGGCGGCGCGCCCGTCGTGCTGCTCGACGGCAAGCGCATCTCGGGCTTCCAGGAAATTCGCGACATCCCGACCGAAGCGATCCTGCGCGTCGACATCCTGCCCGAAGAGGTCGCGCTGAAATACGGCTATACCGCGGATCAGAAGGTGGTGAACTTCGTCCTGCGTCGCCGCTTCCGCTCGACCACGATCGAACTGGCGGATCGGGTCGCGACCGAAGGCGGGCGGAACGCGCCACAGGCGGATCTGGACCTGCTGACGATCCGAAGCGGTGCCCGTTTCAACCTGCACACCAAGTTCCAGCAGCAGACGGCGTTGACCGAATCGGAGCGCAACATCGCCGCCGCCACGACCGAGGGCAGCGCCACCGGGTTCGACCAGCGGCCCTATCGCACCCTGCAACCATTCAGCCGCAACGTCTCGACCAACGCCACCTATGCGCGCCCGATCGGCAGCGTTTCCGCATCGATCAACGCCGAGATCGCGACCAGCGAAAGCATCGGCCAGTTCGGTCTGCCGACGACCAGCCTGACCGTGCCGGCGGGCAATCCGTTCAACACCGGCGCGACCGCGACCAGCATCACGCGCGTGCTCGACAACGGTGACTTCCGCGCGCTCCAGCAGCTCAACCAAGGGCTGACGACGCATGTCGGCACCAGCCTGAACGGCCGGCTCAGTCCGCGCTGGATGTGGACGGTTACCGGCGCCTATGATCGCGCCGACAGCAAGACCTTCACCGACACCGGCGTCGATGCCTCTGCGTTCCAGGCGCGGCTCAACGCCGGCGATCGCACCGCCAATCCCAACGGCGCGCTGACCTTTGCCGATATCGCGCCCGGTGCGGCCAATCGCGCGCGTTCGATCTCGAACACCGGCGAGGTCGAGGCGCTGGTCAACGGTCCGCTGTTCTCGCTGCCCGCCGGCGACGTCTCCACCGCGGTCCGCGTCGGCGCGCAGACCAGCGATTTCAACAGCCGGTCGTATCGGGCCGGGCTCGTCACGACGGGCGCGGTGTCGCGCGACAATTTCAATGGCCGGGTCAACGTCGACCTGCCGATCGCCAGCCGCAGCCGCGCGGTTCTCGGCTTCCTCGGCAACCTGTCGGTCAACGGGAATGCGGCCGTCAACCACCTGTCGGACTTCGGCACGCTGACCTCGTATGGCTATGGCCTCAACTGGGGCCCGGTCGAGGGGGTTCGGGTGATCGGATCGATCAACCAGCAGGATGTCGCGCCCAGTGCGGCGCAGCTCGGCAACCCGACCCTGGTCACCCCCAATGTACGCGTCTTCGACTATGCCCGCGGCCAGACGGTGACCGTCACGACGATCAGCGGCGGCAACCCCGACCTGCGATCGAGCGACCGCCGCGTCACGCGGTTGGCGCTCAACCTGAAGCCATGGACCGCGACCGATCTGACGCTGACCGCCAATTACACCAAGCAGAGTACCAACAATCCGATCCAGGGGTTCGGGTCGCCGACCGCGACGATCGAGGCGGCGTTTCCGTCGCGCTTCACGCGCGACGCGGCAGGCAACCTCAGCCGGCTCGACACGCGACCGGTGAATTTCGCCAGGTCGGAAAGCGAGGAAATCCGCTGGGGCATCAATTTCTCCAAACCGATCAAGTCCAAGATCCAGAAGCAGATCGAGGCATTCCGTGCCGGCACCGGGCCCAATCCCTTCGCCGGCATGCGCTTTCCCGGCGCGAACGGGCGACCGGGCGGAGTCGTCGGACAGGGCGGCTTCGGCCAGGGACAAGGGGCCCGGGGTGACCGCGCCGATACGCCGCCCGGCGATGCGCCACGCGCGGCGGGTGACCGCCCCGCGGGCGACCAGGCTGGCGGCGCTCCCGCTGAAGGGCAAGGCGGCGGACGCGGGCCCGGTGGCGGTGGCGGGCGCGGCTTCGGCGGCGGCGGCTTTGGTGGTGGCGGCGGCGGCGGTCGCGGCGGCGGCCAGGGCGGTGGCCGCGTCCAGTTCGCCGTCTACCACACCTGGCACCTCGCCGAACGCCTGACGATCGCCAACGGCGGGCCGGTGCTCGATCTGTTGAACGGCGACGCAACCGGGTCGAACGGCGGCCAGCCGCGCCACGAATTCGAGGTGCAGTCGGGCTATTCCAACAACGGCATCGGTGTACGGCTGTCGGGAAATTACGCGACCGGCACCCGGGTGAACAGCGGAACCGCCGTCACTCCGCAGCAATTGCGCTTTTCAGGGCTGGCGACGGCGAATCTGCGGCTGTTCGCCGATCTGGGTCAGCAGCTTGGCCTGGTGAAGGCGCATCCCTGGGTGCGCGGCGCGCGCGTCACCCTGTCGGTGGACAATGTGCTCAACAGCCGCCAGCGCGTCCGCGACGCCGCCGGCGTGACCCCGATCAGCTACCAGCCCGACTATATCGATCCGCTCGGCCGCACCGTACGGCTGAGCCTGCGCAAGCTGTTCTTCTGACCTCAGCGCACGACGCGCAGGGTGCGCGTCGTGCCGGTCGGCTGATGGAGCAGTTCGTCGACGCGCGCGGCGAGGTCGACCTGCCGGAACGGCTTCGACAGGCGCGGCACGTCGGCGGGCACGTCTGCACCGGTGGCGGCATAGCCGGTGATCAGCAGCGCCGGCAGCATGTGGCCCGAGCCGCGCAATTCCGCGATCAGCGCAGCCCCGGTCATGCCCGGCATCAGATAGTCGGTGACGATCAGGTCCACCTCGGCGCCGCCACGGATCGCGGCCAGCGCCTGGCTACCCGATGCCGCCTCGACCACGGTATAACCGACATCGCGCAGCATGTCGGCGGTCGCGAAGCGGACGATATCCTCGTCGTCGACCAGCAGCACGCGGGCGGCGCGCCGCGCCGGCACCGGTTCGCTGCGCCGGTCGGCGACCGCGGCCGGTTCCTCGTGCGTCGCGGGCAGCCATAGTTCCACCGTCGTGCCGCGGCCCGGCTCGCTGGCCAGCGTCAGCGTGCCGCCGGACTGGGCGGCGAGGCCATGGATCATAGACAGGCCCAGGCCCGTGCCCTTGCCGACCCCCTTGGTCGAGAAGAACGGTTCGGTCGCCCGCGCCAGCGTCGCCTTGTCCATGCCGACGCCGCTGTCGCTCGCGACGACGCGGACATAGCGTCCGGCGGCAAGGCCGACGGCGTTGCGTTCTTCAACGTTCGCCGCGGCGGCGGTGATCGTCAGCTGTCCGCCGCCCGGCATCGCGTCGCGCGCGTTGATCGACAGGTTGAGCAGCGCGAGTTCGAGCTGGTTGGGATCGACGCGCGCCGAGGGCAGCCCCTCCGGCACCTCGAGCACCACCTTGATCGTCGGGCCGAGCGATCGGCGGATCAGGTCGACCATGCCGTCGATCAGCGCCGCGATATCGACCGCCCTGGGTTGCAGCGCCTGACGTCGGGCGAAGGCGAGCAGCCGCTGGGTCAGCGTCGCCGCCCGCTCGGCGGCCTGCAAGGCGCCACCGATCATGCGCTGGGTGCGCTCGTCGTCCTTGTGCCGCCGCCGCACGAGGTCGAGGCTGCCGACGATCGGGGTCAGCAGATTGTTGAAATCATGCGCGACGCCGCCGGTCAATTGGCCGACCGCGTCCATCTTCTGCGCCTGCGCGAGCTGTGCATCCGCTTCCTTGCGGGTGGTGATATCGGTCACCACGCCGGTCAGCCGGACCGCACGACCGGTATCGTCGAAGCGCAGCCGACCCTTTTTGGTAATCCAGCGCCGGCTGCCGTCCGCACCCTGGATCGCACATTCGACGTCGAAGCTGCCGGTGGTCAGCGCGTCGCGAAACGCCGCCGCCACCTCGTCGCGCTGCACGGGATCGACATGGCCGACCATGCGATCGACCGACCAATTGGGCTGCGGGTCGGTATAGCCGAAGATTTCGTCGTGGCGCAGGCTGCGCTGGATGTCGCCGGTCGCGACGTCGAGGTCCCAGCTGCCCATGCCCGCCGCCTCGAGCGCGAATTCGAGGTTGGTGCGTGCCGCCTCCAGTTCCGCGGTGCGCTGCGCGACGGCGCGCTCCATCGTCTCCGACGCGGCGCGCACCTCATATTGCCGCTTGCGCGCCTTGATCGCGGACCGGATCGCGCCGAGCATCGCCTCGGCGTGCAGCGGCCGTTCGAGCATGACGACGTTGCCGAGATCGCCGACCCGTTCCGATGCAACGGCGGAACGCGGTGCGCGATTGCCGTTGACCAGCATGACGAAGGGCAGGTCGGACCAGGTCGGCTGCGCGGCCACCCATGCCACCAGCGCGGACCGGTCGCCCGCGGCCAGCGCCTCTTCGGTGATCAGCACCGCCGCGACGCCGCGGTCCAGTTCGGCGGCGAGCGTCGGCAGGTCGACGACCACCTCCGCCGTGACGCCGCCGCGGCGAAGCAGGTCGGCCGCCACCGCCGCATCGCGACCGCGCGGCGCCAGGATCAGGACGCGTTCGTCCATCTCAGGCGGCATCGCCGCCGAACGATGCCGCGCCGGTATCGGCCTCGCTCGCCAGCAGCGCCTTGCCCTCGCCCGAGAAGGTCGGCACGCCGGTCAACACGCCCTGGAAATCCTTCAGCGGCTTGCCGAACTGGATGCCGTTCTCGGCGATGCGGAATTCCCGGATCGTCCGTTCATGGCGGGCGGTGCGCGTCTTGATGACCGAGATCGCCTGCCGCACCTCGCCGAAGGCCTCGAAATAGCGCAGCTGGACCGCGGTATCGGCCAGATAGCTCAAATCGACGTCGGCGCGCACGTCGCCCATGATCCCGTGCATGCCCAGGATCAGCAGGGTCACGACGCCGCGCTGGCCGAGGTAGGTGAGCAGTTCGTGCATCTGGAGGATCAGGAACTGCTCGCTCGGCATCGATTGCATATAGGCATTGAGGCTGTCGATCACGATGACGCGCGATTCATCCTCGTTGACAGCGGCGCGAACGGTCCCGGCGAATTCGCCCGGCGACAGCTCCGCAGGGTCGATCGCACGCAGCGTCAGCAGACCGCTGTCGATGAACGGTTGCAAGTCCATGCCCAGCGCCTTCGAACGCGCCAGCAGGGTCGGCAGGCGCTCGTCGAACAGGAAATAGCAGCCACGCTCGCCGCGACGGAGTGCCGCGACCATGCATTGCACCGTCGCCGTGGTCTTGCCGACGCCGGCCGGGCCGGTCAGCAACGTGGCGGTGCCGGGCACCAGGCCGCCGCCGAGCAATGCGTCGAACTCCGCCGATCCGGTGGAGGTGAACCCCAGCGCGGGAACGTCGAGACGGTCGTTGGGCACAAGGCGCGGATAGACGCACAGGCCGCCGCGTTCGATCTCGAAATCGTGATAGCCGCCGCGATAGCGCACGCCGCGCATCTTGACGACGTGCATGCGCCGCCGCTGTGCGCCGAACCCCGACAGCGTCTGTTCCAGCGAGATCACGCCATGCGCGATGCTGTGCAATTGCAGGTCGCCGCCCGACGCGCTCTTGTCGTCGAGCACCAGCACGGTGCACTGGCGGGTCGAGAAATAATGCTTCAGCGCCAGGATCTGGCGACGGTAACGGACCGGGCTCTGCGCGAGCAGGCGCAATTCGGACAGGCTGTCGATGATCACCCGCGCCGGACGCAACGCATCGACCTTGGCCATGATCGCGCGGACGGTCTCGCCCAGCTCGACCTCGCTCGGGTGGAGCAACGTCTGTTCGTGATCGCCGGCGAAGCCGTCGGCGGGCACCATTTCGAAGATCGTGATCGGGTCGAGCGACCAGCCATGGGTCTTCGCCACGGCGCGCAGTTCCACCTCTGTCTCAGCGAGCGTGATGTACAGGCCGCTGTCACCGGCGCGGGCACCCTCCAGCAGAAAGCCCAGGCCCAAGGTGGTCTTGCCGGTTCCGGGCGTGCCCTCGACCAGATACAGCCGTTCCGGCGTCAGCCCGCCATTGAGAACGTCGTCCAGACCGGCAATTCCCGTAGAGGCGTGTTCCGATTGCTGCTGCACCCGTGTTCCCTGAACAAAAAATCCTTGGCGTTGAACCGCTTCTAGCTAGGCATTCCTGTCTAGCCGGTTTACGGCGGACGCGCTACCGGCGCGCGGGGGCGCTGCCGGCGCGCACGGCCGCGAACGGCTCGCCGGCGTTCCACCCCGGCCATGTCGTACTGCCGGCGATCTCGCGGCCCAGCGCGAACGCGACGCTGCCTTCCTGCGCGGCACCGGTCATGTCCCAGCGGGCGTCATATTCGTCGCAGGTCTGATGATAGCAGCGCGCGTTATAGGCGCTGCGCTTCGCCTCGCCCGCGGCCATGCCGCCCGTCACCAGATCGCGGCCGGCGCGGAAATAGACGCCAGGCACGCCCTTGGCCGCAAAGGCGTAATGATCGGATCGATAATACCAGCCGGCCTCCGTATTCTCCTCCGGATCGACGCGCAGCCCCTGCGCTGCGGCAACGCGCGCGAGGTCCGTCTCCAGCGGCGTGCGCCCGACGCCGATCAGCTCCAGATTGCGGGTGCGGCCGAGCACGACATGCGGATCGAGGTTGAACTGCGCCGCGGTCGTTTCCAGCGGCAGTGCCGGGTGATCGGCGTACCAGCTCGCGCCGAGCAGGCCCTTTTCCTCGGCGGTCCAGAGCGCAAACACGATCGATCGGTGCGGGCGCTGCCCTTGCGCGAACGCACGCGCGATCTCCAGCAGGGTTGCGGTGCCGGTGCCGTTGTCGATCGCCCCGTTGCGGATCCGGTCGGCCGGCGGATCGAAGGCGTTCTCGCCATAGGCATCCCAATG
>CAYQPM010000098.1:0-8681 GCA_964419295.1 uncultured Stakelama sp.
CTGCACCTCGGCATGTACCTCGGCGGCTATATCAGCCAGGACATCTACAATGCGGCCTTCACCTATTTCGTGATCTTCGCGCTGGCCGGGTCGACGGCGATCGTCGCCAACCTAGTTGGCGTGACCTATATCGTCCAGCTCATCGCCGTGGTGCTCGCGATCAACTTCGCGCTGCGCCTGTCCCCTGCCGCCGCCTATCGCTTCGCCGCGCTGAGCTTCGCGATCGGTGTCGTGATCTTCCTCGCCATGTACGCAGCAGGCTATGGCGCCACGTCGTCGCTGTTCTGGTTGCCGGTCGTATTCGCGGGCCTCGGCCGCGGCGCGCTCAACTACATCCCCTGGGCCACGTACAATTACATGGCCGACGTCGACGAGATCGTCACCGGTCGCCGCCGCGAAGGCGCTTTTGCCGGCGTGATGACCTTCGTTCGCAAGATGAGCCAGGCGCTTGCCGTCATCCTCGTCGGACAGGTGATGCAGGGGTCCGGCTTCGTGTCCAAGGCAACGGTGCAGAGCCCGCAGGCCATCGCCGCGATCGTCGGCGTCATGGGTGCGGGTACGCTGGCGATGCTGCTGTTCGGCGTGCTGGTCTCGACCCGTTTCCGCCTCGATCCCCGTACCCATGCGATCCTGCTCGACGAGATCGAGCGGTTCCGGGCCGGCGAGCGCCAACCCGCCGATGTCGAACATGCGCGCGTGGTCGAGGACCTGTCGGGCTGGTCTTACGACCGCCTGTGGGGAAACAATCCCGTCGCGGGCAAGCCGCAATAAGCTGCGCGTGGAAATCGAAGTGGGGAGCTTCTGTTGCCCGGTGCTCCCCGTACCGCTGGAATCCCTTCTGTTGCCCGGTGGGTCCAACCGCGTAATCTTGGAATAACCTTAGGCCGTTAGGCCCTCAGTTACGCCGCAATCGCGAGTGCTTCGTTATCGTTGGCACTTGTGTAATGGGCCGTTGCGGTGGTCCCATTCCGAGCGAAAGACAGCGCTTTTCAACACACGTCGATCCTAGTTCGGCCCCGTCATCGCATCTGATCGCTCAGCTGCGGTGGTGGAGCCGCCGGGTACTGCCCCCGGGTCCGCTGCGTCTATGCGACGCCACCGTTTATCGCCATAGCCGGCTGGAAGCCGGCAAGCCCCATATAGGGGACGAGCGAAGCGGCTGCAATCCATGCCTTTCGCTCGCCACATTATACGCCCATGTCGGTGATATCATGTTGACCCAGCGTTCCCGCTACGCGCTGCGCGCGATGCTGTTCCTTGCCGAAGCACCCGCAGCCACTCCGCCTATCCCGATGGGCCGGATCGCGGTCGCGGCGAACGTGCCGCGCAAGTTCCTGGAACTGATCCTCGCAGACCTGCGCGATGCCGGCCTGCTCAGCAGCACGCGCGGCAAGATGGGCGGCTATGTCCTCAACCGTCCGGCGCATCTCATCTCGCTGGGCGAGGTGATCCGCGTGATCGAAGGGCCGCTGGCGCTGGTTCCCTGCGTCAGCCGCACCGCCTACCGCCCGTGCAAGGACTGCAAGAGCGAGGCGGACTGCGCGATCCGTCACGCGATGATGCGCGTGCGCGACGAAACTGCGCGTATCCTCGACGGCACCAGCCTGGCGGATGCGACCGCCGATCAGCTGGTCGCCGCCTGACCGCTCTGCTCGGAGGTCGGCACGGGTGATCAGACCCGCGGACGCGCCTTCAATTCGTCCCTGATCTCGCGCAGCAATGTCACGTCCGCCGGTTCGGCAGCCGCCGCGACTTCCGCTTTCGGCATCACGCGGTTCATCGCCCGCACGATCAGGAAGATGATGAACGCGACGATGACGAAATTCGCCGCCTGCGTGACGAACTCGCCGTAGCCGAGCAGCGGCACACCGGCCTTCTTGAGCGCGGCATAGTCGGTCGGGGACCCGGTATAGGTCGCAGGCACCGGCCCCATGCGCAGGAAATAGCCGGAAAAATCGAGCCCGCCGAAGATCTTGCCGATCACCGGCATGATCACGTCTTCGGTCAGCGACGTCACGATCTTGCCGAACGCCGCGCCGATGATCACCGCCACGGCCAGATCCAGCACGTTGCCGCGCGCGATGAAAGTCTTGAATTCCTTGAGCATGGCGCCCCTTCCCTATCTGCGACCTCACACCTTGATGGAGGTTAGGCGGCGATTTCCCCTTCGCCAAGCCCCGCGGCTGTCCTATATGGATAGGACAGACCTAGGAGGATGTTCATGTCGTCGCGTCGCCCGATTGCCGCTTTCGCCCTTGCCGCCACCGCGAGCATGTCGCTGGCCGGCTGCGGCATCAACTCCGTTCCGACTGCCGAGGAAAACGCCAAGGCGCGCTGGGCCGACGTGCAGAACCAGTATCAGCGCAGGGCCGACCTGATCCCGAACCTCGTCTCGACGGTGAAGGCCGCCGGCGCGCAGGAAAAGGACATCCTGGTCCAGGTGACGCAGGCGCGCGCCGGCGCGAACCAGGTCAAGCTGAGCGGCGACGACCTGACCGATCCCGCCAAGATGCAGGCGTTCGAGCGGGCACAGGGCGCTGTAACGCTATCGCTGCAGCGGTTGCAGGAGGCGTATCCCGAGCTGAAGAGCCAGGGCAATTACACGACGCTGATGAGCCAGCTGGAAGGCACCGAGAACCGCATCACGATCGCGCGGCAGGATTACAACACCGCGGTGCAGGCGTATAACACCCGGATCCGCACCTTCCCCGACGCGGTCGGCGCGCGCATCTTCTACGGTGCGAAGCCGATCACGCCCTTCGCCGCGACGACGCCGGGTGCCGAACAGGCGCCGAGCGTCAACTTCGGGAATGCGAGCTGACGGCGATGATCCTCGTGGCACGGGCGCTCGCCGCCTGGCGAATGGTCATGCTGGTGATGCTGGCGGGGCTGATGCTCTCGCCGGCGGCGGCACAGACGTTCCCCAAGTTCACCGGACTGGTCGTCGACGATGCCAACGTTCTGCCACCGGAGACGGAAGCGGCGCTGACCGCGAAGCTGGAGGCGCTGCAAAAGGAAACCAAGCGGCAGCTGGTCGTCGCCACGATCGCCGACCTGCAAGGCTATCCGCTCGAAGAATACGGCTACAAACTGGGCCGCGCCTGGGGCGTGGGCATGAAAGACGTCAACAACGGCGTCATTCTCTTCATCGCTCCGAACGAGCCGGCGGGCCGGCGGGGACCGCGTATCGAAGTCGGGCGCGGTCTCGAACCGATCCTGACCGACGCACTGTCGAGCGTCATCATCAATCAGGATATGATCCCGCGGCTGAAGGCGGGCGACGTAGCCGGCGGCGTGACCGCGGGCGCCGACGCGATTGCGCAGCAGTTGCGCGCGGCGCCGGAAGAAGCGCAGGCGCGACTGGATGCCGCCACCAAACAATTCGATGAGGTCCATCAGCGCTCCACCACCGCACGCAGCAGCAGCAACGGCGGCGGGGTGCCCTTCGGCATCATCATCTGGGCAATCATTCTGCTGTTCGTGCTGATCCCGCTGCTGCGCGGGCGCAAGCGCTCAGGACCATGGGGCCAACGTTATCGCAGGGACGACGGCGGCAGTGTGCTGCCGATCGTGCTGTGGGGCATCGCCAACGAGATCGGACGCTCGTCCGGCGGCGGCGGTGGCTGGGGCGGTGGCAGCAACAGTTCCGGCGGTAGCGACGGCAGCTGGGGGGGCGGCGGCTTTACGGGCGGCGGCGGTGGCGATTTCGGCGGCGGCGGTGCTTCGGGGAGTTGGTGAGATGCGGCTGACCGACAGTGATCGCGCGCGCGTTGCCGCGGCGGTGACCGAAGCGGAGCGGGACACCGCGGGCGAGATCGTCACGATCGTCGCGCGCCGATCCGACAAATATCACGACGTGGCGTTGCATTGGGCGGTGCTGGCGATGCTGCTCGTGCTCGCGCTGCTCGCGCTTCGGCCCGATGCGGCGGTGTGGCTGCACGGACTGGTCGCGGATCCCTGGGAAGGTGCGCCCGCGCCCGGCGGGCTGTTCACGGTTGCTCTGGTGCTGCTCGCGCTGGCCTTCCTGATCGTGCGCGCCGTGCTCGCCTATATGCCGCTGCGGCTGGCGCTGACGCCGGGCAGCACCGAGGCGCGGCGCGTCCATGCGCGCGCGCTGGCGCTGTTCCGCGCCAGCGCCGAGGCGCGCACCCGCGACGCGACGGGGGTGCTGCTCTATCTGTCGCTCGACGAGCATCGAGCCGAGATCATCGCCGATGCCGCAATCCATTCGCGCGTCACGCCCGCCGTGTGGGGCGAGGCGATGGCCGCGCTGCTCACCGCCACCCGCGACGGGCGGCCGGGCGACGGCATGGCGGAGGCGGTGCGCCAGATCGGTATCGTTCTGGCCGAACATTTTCCGCCGCGCAGCGACGACACCAACGAACTGCCTGACCGTTTGATCGAACTATGACCATCAAGACCATGTGGGAGGGCAAGTATCTCTCCGTCCGCAAGCAGGGCAGCTGGGAATATGCCGAACGGATCGGATCGATCGCCGCGGCGGTGATCGTCGCGATCGACGGCGAGGGGCGGCTGCTGCTGGTCGAGCAGTATCGCGTGCCGCTGGGACGCGCCTGCCTGGAACTGCCGGCGGGTCTGGTCGGCGACGAAACCGCCGGTGAAAGCATCGCCGACGCCGCCCGCCGCGAGCTGGAGGAGGAAACCGGCTATCACGCCGATATCGTCGAGGAGCGCGGCGAGTTCTTCTCCTCACCCGGCATGACGTCGGAAAGCTTCACGCTGGTGATCGCCACCGGCCTCACCCGCACCGGCGAAGGCGGGGGCGACGCGCAGGAGAACATCACCGTCCACCGGGTCGCTTTGGACGCGGTGGAGGGGTTCATCGCGGACAAGCGGCGCCAGGGCGTGGCGATCGATGCGAAGATGCTGTTGTTACTGGGCGGTGGCTTGCTGACCGATATCGCCGGGCGCTAACCGCTGGCTGCCATCCGCCACGTCGCGCGGATGACGGCCAATGCCAAGGTGAGCCGTAACCGAGCGGCTTGGCGTTGGCGGGAAGTGTTGCGCGGGGAGACCCGGAAGCGCTCGGAGAACGACGGCTTTCCTGAAGCACGCCCCCCCCCCCAGAGACCGACCGGCCCTAGCGGAAGTTGTCCGCGTAAGCCTGCAACTTGAGCGTGCGCTCGGGCGCCGGGATCAGTTCGTAAGCGAAGCCCTGCGCCTCGCAATAGGCCACGGCCGCCTCTTGCGTCGGGAAGCTCAACCGCACCTGCTCGCGTGTATCGCCGCTGCCCGCCCAGCCGGTGAGCGGATCGGCATGCTTCGGCTCGGCGGGCTCGAATTCGAGGTTCCAATGGTCGGTCCGGGCTTTGCCGGACTGCATCGCGTTCTTGGGGCGCTTGAAGATACGGGCGGTAGGCATGACCATCCCTTTAGCGCGTCCCGGCGGCGCGTGCATCCGCCTTTTTGGTGCGCAGCGTCGCCGAAGCCGCGGCAGGATCATCGGGCCAGGGATGTTTGGGATAGCGGCCGCGCATCTCCTTGGCGACCGCGCTCCAGCTACCTGACCAGAAGCCCGGCAGGTCGCGCGTCGTCTGGATCGGCCGGCCGGCCGGGGAGGTCAGGCTGAGGACCAGCGGCACCCGCGCCTCGCCGATCGTCGGATGCTCGGCCAGTCCGAACAGCGCCTGCACCCGCAGTTCGACCTTCGGACCGCCCTCTGCCGCATAGTCGATGGCGTGCGTGCTTCCTGCCGGGCTGGTGAAATCGGCGGGTGCGAGCCGGTCGATCCGCCGCATGTCGTCCCAGCCGATCAGGTGACCGATCGCGTCGGTCAGCGCACCCGAAGGAATGGCGTCGAGCCGACGGCGCCCCTCGAGCAGCGGGGGCAGCCACTCGTCGAGGCGTTCGGCGATCATCGCATCCACCGCGACGCCTGCATAAGCGGCACGCTGCAGCAACGCCGCGCCGCCTGCGCTCAACGGCAACAGCGCCATGCCGTGCTGGCGCACGCCTTCCAGCAGCGCAGCGGCGATCGCGGCGGGATCGGCCTGCGCATCGGCGCCCGACGACAGCCGCAGCGCACCGAGCCGGCGCTCGCGCAGCGCCGTGACGCCGCCCGCGGCGGGATCGAACGTCACCGTTCGTTGCGTAACTATGCGGTCCCCGAACAGCCGCTCGATCGTGGCGAGCGTGATGGGTGCGGCGGCGAGGATGCGCGCACCCGATGCCGCGCCCTGCGTCTCCGCCACCGCGAGCCACTCGCAACGTGCCAAGCTCACGCTGGGGTCGAGGCGGAACCCGCGACCGCCGGCCGACGCCCAATGTTCGCCGCTCGCGTCGCGCGCCCGTGCGATCCGGTCGGGGAAGGCGAGCGCGATCGGCACCTCGACGCCTTCCGCGCCGTTCGCGTCGCCGGCGAGCTTCGCCCAGCGCTCGGCAAGCCTGCGCGCAGCCACAGCCTTGGTGCCGCGTTCGCTGCGCCAGCGGCGCAGCCGCGTCTCCAGATCGGGATCATTGCCGCCCAGCCCCCGCTCGGACAGCAGCACCGCAACCTCGGCAGCGATCCGCCCCTGCCCCATCTCCCCTGCCCTGATCAGCATATGCGCGAGGCGGGGCGGCATCGGCATGGCGGCGATGCGGCGGCCATGCGAGGTCGGGCGGCCGTCTCCATCGATCGCGTCGAGTGTCGAAAGACGCTCCCGAGCCTCCGCAATCGCAGCGGCGGGCGGCGGATCGATCCAGCGCAGGTCGCGCGGATCGCCGACGCCCCACAATGCCGCCGCGAGCACCAGCCCGGAGAGGTCCGCCTCGAGGATCTCCGGCGGATCGAAGCGCGGCAGGCCCGCAGTCGCCGCCTCCTCCCACAAGCGGTAGGCGACACCCGGTCCCAGTCGCGCGGCGCGACCGGCACGCTGCGTCACGGCTGCCTGGCTGGCGCGTTCGGTGACCAGCCGGGTCATGCCCGCGGCGCGATCGTAGCGCGGGCGGCGGGCCAGTCCCGAATCGACGACGATGCGGATGCCGTCCAGCGTCAGGCTGGTTTCCGCGATCGACGTCGCCAGCACCAGCTTGCGCCGTCCATCCGGTTCGGGCCGGATCGCCGCCCGCTGCGCAGCAGGGTCGAGGCTGCCGTGCAGCGCGTGGAGCACGATGCCGTCGGGCAGGCCGGCCAGTCGCTCGGCCACCCGTTCGATTTCCGCGACACCGGGGAGGAAGGCGAGCACGCCGCCGTCCGCCTCGGCCAGCGCGCGGCGGATCGCACTCACCATCGCGTCGTCGATCCGTCCGTCTCCGGCGCGGCCGATGTGGCGCAGTTCGAGCGGATAGCTGCGCCCCTCGCTCTCGATCACCGGAGCGCCAGTGCCCTCGCCATCCATCAGCGCGGCGAACCGCGCGCCGTCGAGCGTCGCCGACATGGCGACCAGCCGCAGGTCGGGACGCAGCGCCGCCTGCGCATCGAGCGCCATCGCCAGACCGAAATCGCCGTCGAGGCTGCGTTCGTGCACCTCGTCGAACAGCACCGCCGAGATGCCGGCGAGTTCGGGATCGGCCTGGATGCGGGCGACGAAGATACCCTCCGTCACCACGGTCACCCGCGTCGCCGCCGACCGTCGGCTGTCCATCCGCGTCGCATAGCCGAAGGTGCCGCCGACCGGCTCGCCGGCCAACGCCGCCATCCGCTCCGCCGCCGCCCGTGCTGCCAGCCGGCGGGGCGACAGCAGCAGGATCTCGCCGTCGCACCACGGTTCTGCCAGCAGTGCCGGCGCGACCGCCGTGGTCTTGCCCGCGCCGGGCGGCGCCACCAGCACGGCGTTGCTGCGGTCGCGCAGGACGGCGAGCAGGTCGGGCAGCACGGCGAGGATCGGCAAGTCGGTCACGGCGCCCGCCCTGTGCCATGGATCACCGCGCGACGGAACCGACGCGACCTGTTATCGTGATGCGACACCAAGGAGATGTACGATGGGCCTGTTGGACGGTATTCTCGGTCAGGTGGCGGGCAACCCCGCGATCACCAACCTCGCGGAAAAGATCGGTCTTTCGCCGGAGCAGCTGACCGCCGCGATCTCGGCATTGAGCAACGCGCATACCCAGCCCGGCGACACCGTGGCGAGCGCGGCCGATTCGACGGGTCTGTCTCCCGACGTCTTGCAGCAGATCCTCGGTCACCTCGGCGGCGAAGGTGCGCTCGCCAATCTGGGCGGTCTGCTTGGCGGTGCGAATGCGGGCGAAGGGGGCCTGGGCAGCATTCTCGGCGGGCTGTTCGGCAAGTCCTGACCGCAGTCGGCGGGGCGGCCCGGACAGGCCGCCCCGCACCGGTCATTTCTGGCAGGCGACGATCGCGGTCACGACCGAGATCGTCTCTTCCGGATCGCGGACGCGCACGGTGTCCAGACCCAGTTCCTTGGCGGGATAATCGTTGCCACCCGGGAAGATAGCGTCGCCGATGAACATCATCGCATCAAGCGGGATCCCGCTCTCGTCGCGCAGCTTCTGGAGCCCATAGGCCTTGTCGACACCTTCGCGCGTGATGTCGATCGAGGTCGCACCACCCATGTTGATCGACAGGCCCGGAAGGCGCTGCTTCAGGTCCGCCTGGATGACCTTGCGCTTTTCGAACTTGGGGTCCCAATGTTCCTTCTCGGCGATCGGTGCTTCCTGACCGAGCGCGGAGAAGGTGATCTGGCTGCCGCGATCCTCGATCCGCTCGCCCCAGGTCT
>CAYQPM010000099.1:0-8528 GCA_964419295.1 uncultured Stakelama sp.
CCGACAGGTTCACTTCCTTCGCCGCGGCGACGATGCCCTCGGCGATGATGTCGCACTTCATGATGCCGCCGAAGATGTTGACGAGGATGCCCTTCACCGCGGGATCGGCGAGGATGATCTTGAACGCCGCGGTCACCTTCTCCTTGTTGGCGCCGCCGCCGACGTCGAGGAAGTTGGCCGGGAACATGCCGTTCAGCTTGATGATGTCCATCGTCGCCATCGCGAGGCCGGCGCCGTTGACCATGCAGCCGATGTCGCCGTCGAGCTTGATGTAGGCGAGGTCGTACTTCGACGCCTCCAGCTCCATCGCATCCTCTTCGGTGGTGTCGCGCAGTTCCATCAGATCCTTGTGACGGAACATGGCGTTGCCGTCGAAGGCGACCTTGGCGTCGAGCACCATCAGCTTGCCGTCTTCGGTCACGGCGAGCGGGTTGATCTCGATCTGCTCGGCATCGGTGCCGAGGAACGCGTCGTACAGCTTGGCGGCGACGTTGGCGGCCTGCTTGGCGAGGTCGCCGGTCAGTTCCAGCGCGGCGGCGACGGCGCGGCCGTGATGCGGCATGAACCCGGTCGCGGCGTCGATGTCGATCGAATGGATCTTCTCGGGCGTGTCGTGGGCGACGGTTTCGATGTCCATGCCGCCTTCGGTGCTGGCGACCATCGAGACGCGGCCGGTCGCGCGGTTGACGAGCAGCGCGAGGTAGAATTCCTTGGCGATGTCGACGCCGTCGGTGACGTACAGGCGGTTGACCTGCTTGCCCGCGTCGCCGGTCTGGATCGTCACCAGCGTGTTGCCGAGCATGTCGGTCGCCGCGGCGCGCACGTCGTCCTCGGTCCTGGCGAGGCGGACGCCGCCCTTGGCGTCGGGGCCGAGTTCCTTGAACTTGCCCTTGCCGCGGCCACCCGCGTGGATCTGCGCCTTGACGACGTAGAGCGGTCCGGGAAGCTTCTTCGAAGCCTCGACCGCTTCCTCGACGCTCAGCGCGGCGAAGCCGGCGGGGACGGGGACGCCGAACTTGGCGAGCAGTTCCTTGGCTTGATATTCGTGGATGTTCATGGCCTGCCTCGCATTATGCTATTAAGAGGAGATTGAGCCGCCTTTTGCACAGGCGGCGCGACGAATCCACCCCGATCTGACCCGGGGCCGGATCGTTATTGCAAACGCATCGCATTAGATGGAACGCGCATGTCCTGGCCGCTCGGCATCCTTTTCTTCCTCGGCACGGTGATCGGCATGGAGGCGTTCGCCTATGCCGCGCACCGTTGGGTGATGCACGGCTTCGGCTGGTTCCTGCACGCCAGCCACCACCGCAAGCACGACGGCCATTGGGAATGGAACGACCTGTATGCGGCGATCTTCGCGGTGCCGTCGTTCGTGCTGCTGCTCGGCGGCCTACAGTTCGGCTGGTGGCCGGGCTTCATATGGATCGGCGCGGGCATCGCGGCTTATGGTGCGATCTATTTCGGGTTCCACGACGTCATCGTCCACGAACGGATCCCGACGCGCTATCTGCCCAAGAGCCCGTACATGAAGCGCATCGTTCAGGCGCACCGGCTGCACCACGTGGTGGAAACGCGGGAGGGCAATGTCAGCTTCGGCTTCCTCGTCGCGCCGCGCCCCGATGACCTGAAGGCCGAACTGAAGCGGCGCGGCCGGCAGGGGGTGCGCGCGCCGGTGAAGACGCCTGCGAATGCGGATGTGTTTGCGGAAAAGTAACCAATGGCATGTCATGCGTCGCGACATGGAACAGCCGATCTTCACGCCGCCTTTCGAACTGGCCGATGCGAACGATGATTCGCGGCTGGCGCTGCGCAAGTCGGTCAAAATGCGCGCGCATCTGCGCGACCGCGGGCAGACGCGCTTCGAGATCGAGGTGACCGACCTGTCGCTGTCGGGCTTCCGCGCGGAAACGAGCTTCACGCTATGGCCGGGCACGGTCGTCTGGCTGACGCTGCCGGGCCTCGCCGGACTGGAGGCGGTGGTCGCGTGGCGCGACAAGTTCAAATACGGCTGCGCCTTCGCAAAGCCGCTGCATCCGGCGGTGTTCGAACACATCATCGCGCTGTCGCAGCGGTAAGCGGGCGACGCGGGCACTGCCGCGCGTCACCATCACCTGCGTCCGGACGTAGGTCGCGCTCTCCCGACGAGCGCTACCCCGCGTCGGCGATCAATCGAACAGCGACGATACGCTCGTTTCGTCCGCGATGCGCTTCACCGCCTCGCCGAGCAACGGCGCGATCGGCAGGTGGCGGATCTTGCCGGGCTTGCCATCCTTGGGCCGGATCGATTCGTGGTTGCCGATCGAATCGGTGATCACCAGTTCGCGCAGCGCCGATCCCTGGACCCGCGCCACCGCACCACCCGACAGCACGCCGTGCGTCACATAGGCGACGACATCCTCCGCCCCCGCCTCGCGCAGCGCCGCCGCGGCGTTGCACAGGGTGCCGGCCGAATCGACGATATCGTCGATCAGGATGCAGAACCGCCCCTCGACGTCGCCGATGATGTTCATCACCTCCGATTCGCCGGCGCGCTCGCGCCGCTTGTCGACGATGGCGAGCGGCGCATTGTCGAGTCGCTTGGCGAGCTGGCGCGCGCGCACCACGCCGCCGACGTCGGGCGACACGACCATCATGTTCTTGCCCTTGAAACGGGCGTTGATGTCGGCGGACATGACCGGGGCGGCGTAGAGGTTGTCGGTCGGGATATCGAAAAAGCCCTGGATCTGACCGGCATGCAGGTCGACCGACAGGACGCGGTCGGCGCCGGCGACGGTGATCAGATTGGCGACCAGCTTGGCCGAGATCGGTGTGCGCGGGCCCGGCTTCCGGTCCTGCCGCGCATAGCCCATGTACGGGATCACCGCGGTGATCCGCCGCGCCGACGCGCGCTTCAGCGCGTCGATCATGATCAGCATTTCCATGAGGTTGTCGTTGGCCGGAAAGCCGGTCGACTGGAGCACGAACACGTCTTCGCCGCGGACGTTTTCCTGGATCTCGACGAAGATCTCCTCGTCCGCGAAGCGACGGACCAGCGCGTCGGTCAGCGGAATCTCGAGATAGGCCGCCACGTCCCGCGCCAGCGGAAGGTTCGAATTGCCGGTCATCAACTTCATGCGCTGCGTCTCCACCCCTGTCCGGCGGGCCTTAGTGCCGAAGCCCGGGTTTCGCAAAGCGCCCATTGCCCGACCCGCCGGCTCGTACCGGCGGGCCGGCGGCGATGCCGGCTCAGTCGCTGATCGTCCATCCCTGCCTGGGATCGCCGCCGCGGATCGGGCGGGCAGCCTTCAGCGCCTGTTCGAACCGCTCCTGCGCGGTCGGAGCCGCACGGCTGGACGCCATGACGGCAACGGGCACGTACGTGGGCCTGGGTGGCGATACCGCTGCCTGACGCGGGGCGACGGCGATCGTAGCTGCGACCGGTGCGCGCGCGGCCGGAGCGACTCCGGCGGAGCGGATCACGACACGGCCGTCGGTGATCGTGACGATGCCGCTATGCGCCGCGCCGCCCGGGTTCAGCGCGGCGATGCCGCCGGTGCCATAGCCCGACAGGAACACCTCGCGGCCGTATTCGTCGCGGTGATCGACGATCGCGACGCCCGGTTGCGTGCCACCGGGGCCGCCGAGGATCCGCAGGACTTCGGCAACGTCCGCGGTGTAGCAGGTGGTCTTGCGCTTCGAGCGACATCCGATCGGCGCGACCGCTTCGCTGCTGGGCCGCACGTACAGCGTCGCGCTGTCGATGCCCGGCGAGGTATAGCCCCGGCCGCCGAGCATGAAGATATAGGGATATCCGGCGTCGCGCGCCCGTTCCGCGGCGCGGTACAGCGCCATGTGGATCGCCTCGCCACGGCCGTGGACCGACGTTTCGATCCGCCACGACCCGTCTTTTTCGATGCGATCCTCATACCCCACCTTGTACCCGATCCCATGCCACTTCTTCATGGGGCCGTAGTAAGGCGCGTCGTCGCGCGCGCTGGCGGGTTGGGCGGTGACCGCGAGCATGAGGCAGAACCAGAGGCGCTTCATCGCATGTCCTTCCAAGGGCTGGCCGGACGCCTAACGGCGACACCTTAACGCTCCGTTGCGGCCGGTCCTGCCTGCCGACCGCCATGCCGGCTTGTCCGCATCCGCCCCGCTGGCTACCGCACCACCCATGACCGTCACCACCCGCTTCGCGCCTTCGCCCACCGGCAGCCTGCACGTCGGCAACATCCGGGCGGCCCTGCACAATTGGATGTTCGCCCGTGCGCAGGGCGGGCAATTCGTGCTGCGGATCGACGATACCGACGCTGAACGGTCGGAAGAGCGGTTCGTCGACGGCATCCGTGCCGACCTCGCCTGGCTGGGGCTGCAACCCGACCTCGAGGTGCGCCAGTCGCAGCGGTTCGCGCTCTATCAGGCGCGGTTCGACGCGCTGGTCGCGGCCGGGCGCGTCTATCCGGCCTATGAAAGCGCGCAGGAACTCGACCTCAAGCGCAAGATCCTGCTCGGGCGCGGCCTGCCGCCGGTCTACGACCGCGCGGCGCTGTCGCTGAACGATGCGGACAGGGCGAAGCTGGCTGCCGACGGCATCGCGCCGCACTGGCGCTTCAAGCTCGATCACGAAACGCCGATCGCCTGGGACGACCTGATCCGTGGGCCGCAGGCGTTCGACGCGCGCACGATGAGCGACCCGGTGATCCGCCGTGCGGACGGATCGTGGCTCTACATGCTGCCCTCGGCGATCGACGATGCCGACCTCGGCATCACGCATGTCGTGCGCGGCGAGGATCATGTCTCGAACACCGCGCTGCAATTGCAGATGTTCGACGCGATGGGGGTCGCGCCGCCGCGCTTCGCGCACGAAGCGCTGCTGACCGGGGCGGAGGGCAAATTGTCCAAGCGGCTCGGCTCGCTCGGGGTCGAACATTTCCGCGAACAGGGGATCGAGCCGCAGGCGGTGATCGCGCTGCTCGCCCGGATCGGCACCAGCGACCCGGTCGAACCGGTGGTCGATGCCGCGCCGCTGGTCGATGCCTTCGACTTTGCCCGTTTCGGCCGCGCGCCGGCGCGGTTCGACGAGGCGGAGCTGGCGCAGGTCAACGCGCGCATCGTCCACCAATTGTGGTACGGGCGGGTCGCCGATCGCCTGCCCGACGGCATGGGCGCGGCCGAATGGGATGCGGTGCGGCCCAACCTGGCCCGGGTGGCGGAGGCGGCGGACTGGTGGCGGGTGATCGAGGGGCCGATCGACGCCCCCGCCGGCGACGACGATACGCGCGTCTATCTGGCGCAGGCGGCGGAGGTCGCGGCGACGATCGATTGGGCGGGCGATCCATGGCACGCGCTGACCGCGGCGTTGAAGGCGGCGACCGGGCGCAAGGGCAAGCCGCTGTTCCTGCCGCTGCGCCAGGCGCTCACCGGACTGGACCATGGGCCCGACATGGCGGCGCTGCTGCCGCTCATCGGACGCGAGCGGACCATCGCGCGACTGATGAACGGGGACGGCGCGGCCACCCGCTAGCGCGCCACGCACGAGGTTCTGATGTGATATTATGACAACGCGCTTGACCTCGTAACGATACATCGTAACATCGGCGGACTGCAGGAGACACAATCGAGTCGATCACACGCCCGAGGAGACGGATGATGTACGCCGACCGTTATACCAAACCGACCCGCTTCAACCCCGGCGGCCTGACCGCCGCCGTTGCGATCAACGCCGCGCTCGTCGCCGCGCTGATGTTCGCGGGACCGAAGATCCTGCCCAGCGATCCGGGTCACGTGCTCGAAACCACCAATATCCCGCTCGACGAGCCACCGCCGCCCGCGCCGCCGCCGCCCGAACCCAGGCCGCACGAACTTACGCGCACTGTGCCGAACGAGACGATCGCCGCACCCGTCCCGCGCGTGCCGGTGGCGACGGATACGCCGTTCACGGTCGCGGCGAGCGATCTGGTGACCATCGCCGGGCCGGTCGTCGGCAGCGATCCCGGCCCCGTCGTCGTCGATCCGCCCGCGCCGCCACCACCGCTGCCGCTGGTCGGCCCGCAGGTCGATCCGCGTTACGCGGGGGATTTCCAGCCGACCTATCCCCCCGCCGAACGCCGCGCCAACCACGACGGGCGGGTCACGGTGCGCGTGCTCGTCGGCACCGACGGCCGGGTGAAGCAGATCGAGCGCGTCACCGCGACCAGCGACGCCTTCTGGCAGGTGACGCAGGAACGCGCGCTGCGATCGTGGCGGTTCAGGCCCGCCACCCGCGGCAGCGTGCCGGTCGAGGCGTGGCGGACGATGACGCTCACCTTCCGCATGGAGGATGGCGCCTGACACGCGCGTGCGCCGGGGGCTGGCCCAAAAGCTCCCGGCCACCTATCTTGCCCGTCATGCAGTTCTTCAGCCGCTTCTCGCCGGTCCGCGCCTTCAAGGACCTGCGCTTCGTCCTGTCGCAGCGCCAGCCGCACGATCTGGGCTTTCTGGTCGCGGCGATGGCGATCACCGGCTTCTTCATCTACGCCTTCATGCGCAACGATATTCCGGCCGAACCCTATTCGCCGAACATCATCTATTTCAACAATTACCGCGCCGATCGCACCGATGCGCAGATCAAGGCGCAGCAGGCGATCGACAAGATCGATCAGGAAAAGCGGATCGCCGCGCAAAAGGCGCGCGAGGAAAAGCTGCGCAGCCAGTTCCGCCAGGTCGACAAGGCGATGGACAAGTGGGGGCTTTGAGCGGCGACGCCGACGACGCGCGCTGGATGGGGGCCGCGCTGGCGCTGGGCGAACGCGGGCGGGGGCGAACCGCGCCCAATCCCAACGTCGGCTGCGTGATCGTCCGCGCCGGCCGCGTCGTCGGGCGCGGCTGGACGCAGCCGGGCGGCCGGCCCCATGCCGAAGCGATGGCACTGGCGCAGGCGGGGGAGGGGGCGCGCGGCGCGACCGTCTACACGACGCTGGAGCCTTGCGCGCACGTCTCGACACGCGGTCCGGCCTGCGTGGACCTCCTGATGTCCGCCGGCGTCGCGCGGGTGGTGATGGCGCTCGGCGATCCCGATCCGCGTACCGACGGTCTCGGCATCGCCCGCTTGCGCGACGCCGAGATCCATGTCGCCGTCGGCCAGCGCGCGGCGGATGCGGCCCGCAGCATGGCGGGCTTCCTGACCCGGCAGCGCCACGGGCGGCCATCGGTCACGCTGAAGCTCGCGACCTCGCTCGACGGTTGCATCGCGCTCGCCGACGGGACCAGCCGCTGGATCACCGGTCCCGAAGCGCGCGCGCATGCGCATCTGGAGCGCAGCCGGCACGAGGCGATCCTGGTCGGCCGCGGCACGTGGGACATCGACGCGCCCGCGCTCGACGTGCGGCTCGACGGACTGGTCGCGCGCAGCCCGATGCGCGTCGTCCTTTCCTCGCATCCGCACGCTTCGGCGCCGCGCGTATCGTCCCTGTCCCCATCGGCGGGGGAGGGAGCGCGGCAGGATGAGGGCGATCCCGTCCGGATCACGTCGCCCGCCGACATCGCCATGCTCCCCGCCGATCACCTGCTCGTCGAGGGCGGCGCGGGCGCTGCCGCCGCTTTTCTACAGGCCGATCTGGTCGATCGCCTGCTCCTGTATCGCGCGCCGCTGCTCATCGGCGGCGGCAGGCCGGCGGTCGGCGACATCGGCCTCGCCGATCTCGGCGCCGCGCATGGACGCTGGCGGCTGCACGACGCGCGGCAGCTTGGCACCGACCGCGTCGAGGTCTACGAGCGCAGCCCATGTTCACAGGCATAGTCAGCGATATCGGCACCATCGAATCGGTCGAAAGCCGCGGCGACACCCGCGTGCGGATCGCCACCGCCTATGACACCGACACGATCGACCTCGGCGCGTCGATCGCCTGTTCGGGCGTCTGCCTGACCGTCATCGACAAGGGGCCGCGCTGGTTCGACATGCAGGTGTCGGGCGAAACGATCAGCCGCACCGCGCAGGGCCAGTGGACGCAGGGGCGCCGCCTCAACCTCGAACGCGCAATGAAGCTGGGGGACGAACTGGGCGGCCATATCGTCACCGGCCATGTCGACGGCATCGCAGAGGTGATCGACATCCGTGCCGAAGGCGAATCGCACCGCGTCGGCTTCGCGGTGCCCGCCGCGCTCGCACCGTTCATCGCGCCAAAGGGGTCGATCACCATCGATGGCGTCTCGCTCACCGTGAACACGGTCGAGGATCGCGGTGCGGATCAGGGCGACGTCACCCATTTCGCCGTCAACATCATCCCCCACACCCAGGCGGTCACCACGCTCGGCACCCTGCGACAGGGTCAGGCGGTGAATATCGAGATCGACGTGCTCGCCCGCTACCTGCAACGTATGGAGCATTACCGTGGCCGCTAAGCCTGACCTCGCGCGGTTGCGCCACGCCTTCCTCTCCTCGCCGGAGGAGATCATCGACGAAGCGCGCAACGGCCGGATGTTCATCCTGGTCGATGACGAGGATCGCGAGAATGAGGGCGATCTGGTCATCCCCGCGCAGATGGCGACGCCGGAAAAGATCAACTTCA
>CAYQPM010000100.1:0-8504 GCA_964419295.1 uncultured Stakelama sp.
CCGATGACGACCAGCGCGATCTATGCGCTGATCCACAAGCTGGAGCGCGACGGCGGCGTGTGGTTCGCCAAGGGCGGCACCAACCGGCTGGTCGCCGGGCTGGTCGCGCAATTCCAGCGGATCGGCGGCACGATCCGGCTGGGCGATCCGGTGACGGCGATCGAGACGCTGGGCGACCGCGCCACCGGCGTGCGCTGCGAAAGCGGATGGGAAGCGCAGGCGGACGCGATCGCGGCGAACAGCGATATCATGCACACCTATCGCGACCTGCTGTCGACGTCGCGCAGCGCGCAGCGGACGAAGACGAAGCTGGAGCGCAAGAGCTATTCGCCGTCGCTGTTCGTGGTGCATTTCGGCATCAAGGGCGCGTGGCCGGGCATTCCGCACCACATGATCCTGTTCGGCCCGCGCTATAAGGGGCTGCTGGAAGACATCTACGACCATGGCGTGCTGGCGCAGGATTTCTCGCTGTACCTGCACCACCCGACCGTCACCGATCCCGCGCTGGCGCCCGAGGGGCATTCGACCTTCTACGTGCTGGCGCCGGTGCCGCACATGGGCAAGTTCCCGGTCGACTGGGACGAGGTCGCGCCGATCCTGGAAAAGCGGATCCTGGACGAGGTCGGGCGGCGGCTGATCCCCGACATCCACGAACGGATCGTCACCAAGTTCAGCTATGCGCCGAGCGATTTCGCCACCGACCTGAAGGCGCATCTGGGCAGCGCGTTCAGCCTGGAGCCGGTGCTGACGCAGAGCGCCTATTTCCGCGTGCACAATCGCGACGACCATATCCCCAACCTGTATTTCGTCGGCGCAGGCACGCATCCGGGCGCCGGCATCCCGGGCGTGGTCGGCAGCGCCAAGGCGACCGCCGCGCTGATGCTGGGCGGCGGGCGGTAGCCGCCGACTCTCCGCTGCGGCTCGCAGGAGGACGGGCCGCGGTGATGATCGGCGACCGGTGGCGTCGTGTTCGAGGGCGGGGGAGCCGCGTCGGTGCCCCGCCGCGTCAGCCCGGCGTCACGATCCGCGATCGCAGGATCGCGACGAAGCGGTCGAGCGGACAGGACACGCGTACGCAGCCCGGAACGACGATCGGCACCCTGATGGTCTCGGGCGTGCCCGCACGCAACGCGGCCAGCGGCTGCACCCGATAGGAAAGCCGCACGAAGCGGGCGCCCGTTGATCGATCGCGCAGCCGCTCGACGATCAACGCGCCGCCCGGCGCGGCATCGTTGCGGGCAAATCCCGGTGCGACGAGATCGACGTGCAGCGCCCCGGCCAGCGCGGTCACGTTGGTGTCGTGGCCGACCAGCACGTCGAGCCGCGGCGCCTGCGACGCGGTCAGGGTGGCGAGGATCCGCTGGCCCAGCACCGAAGCCTGATGCGCCGCCATATAGGGCGACCGGGTAAAAACATCGAACAAAGCGGCGTGGAGCGCACCGAGACGGCGGATCGTCGCCGCATCCGCACGACCCCAACCGACCGCGCCGCGTGGCATACCCTCCGCATATTCCAGCAGCAGCACCTGCGCGATTCCCGACGTCTGGCGGATCGCGCCGGCCAGATCGATTCCGCGGCCATCGGGCGAGGGCGTCACCCGCGCCCTTGCCGCCGGACTGCACGGGGTGTCCTTGCAGCCAAGCACGGTGTCGAGCAGCGCCATGGCGCCGCGATACCGGGTCGCCTGGGCAGCCATGCCGCCGGTGTAACGGTCGATTCCGGCGACGGCACGGTCGGCGTCGAAAGCGGTCGCACCGGCACGCAGCGGTTCGAACAGGGGGTCGACCTGACCCGTGGAACGATGGCCGACGACCAGTCCGCAACCCGGCGCGAAGGCACGGGCATAGGCGTCGCCCGTCGCGATCGTCCGCTGTTCGGTATTCGCCCAGATCGTGACGCTGCCGGCCGCCGGACAGGCCGCGAGTTCCAGCCCCGCCGCCGTGAGCCAGCGTCGATCGTACCGGGCCAGCCGGGCGATGGCGGCGGCGCCGTGCGGGGTGAGCGCCCCTGCCGCGACCGGCCAGTCCGGCCACGGCTGCGCGACGCGCGTGCCCTCCGGCACCTCACCGGCGAGCGGTGCGCGAATGCCGTGGCGCATCACGATCACCGCCCGCTCCAGCGTCAACACCGGTAGCGCCTGCCGCGCCTCGGCCGGTGGGGTATGGGCCGCCAGCACAGCCCAAACGGCAAGAGACACTATCGTCACGCATCGACCGATCATCGGCGAACCTCCTGAAAACCATGGGGTCGTCGGCCGCATCCCCTGCGACCGACGCCTGCGAGCCCGATCACCTCTTCATCGTCAGGCTGATCTGGAAAACGCGGCCGGTCTTCATGAAGCCGCCGTTGCGATCGTTGGAGATGTAGCGTTGCGACTTGCCGACGGTCGCCCAATAGGTGTGCTGATCCAGCAGGTTACGGGCCGACACACCGATTTCCAGCGCCGCGTTGAGCTGCATTGCGACGCCGGCGTCGAGTTCGCCGACCGGCTGCACATAGATGTCGGGCTGGCTATCCTGCACCGTCGCGAGGAAGCGACCGGTATGGTTGTACCACAGGTTGGCGCGCATCGTCCCGTCGGCGTAGAACAATTCGGCATTGTAGATCAGGTCCGGCGCCTGCGGCAGGCTGGTCCGGCGCGCGTCGGTGGCGGAGATCAGGTAATTGGCCTCGGTATTCTGATAGGTGACGTTGCCGCCGATACCGAAATTGCCCAGCATGCCACCGCCGACCAGATCGCCGAGCGTGAAGCGGCCCGATGCCTCGATCCCCTTGGCCTTGCCGGAACCGCCGTTGACCGGACGCAGGTAGACGATGCCGTCGACCGTCGCGCCGACCGACCGCGTGCCGGTGGGAACGACGATGTTGTCGAGGTCCTTGTAATAAGCCGCAAACTGGACGTAGCGGCCGACCCCGCCGTAATATTCGATGCCGGCGTCATAGCTCCACGCCTCGACCGGCTTCAGATCTGGGTTGGGCTGCGTGATCGACAGGATGGCGTTGGTCGCCGGATCGCGGGTGATGCGGGTCGGACCGGCGATCTGGTCGAAGGCCGGTCGGGCATAGCTCGACCGCACCGCGCCGCGCACCACCAGACGGCTATCGAGCGTCCAGGCGACCAGCACCGATGGATCGACATGATCGTAGCGGCGACCCGCGCGGACGAAACGGGCGCCGTCCGCGTCGGAGAGGAAATAGCGGGCGGAAAAGTCGTTGTCCTCGTAGCGGACGCCGGGTTTCACCTCGAGCCCGCCGAGCTTCAGCGTGGCGATCGCATAGGCGGCCTTGCGCTTTTCCTCGCCACTGAGCAGCCCCTGGTTGATCGTCCTCGCCGCGATCGCCATCGGTGCGACGAACTGGCTCACCTGCGAATCGAGCGTGCTGCGCGACAGGACCTTGATCGGGCGTGCCGGATAGTAATCGAGGAAGCCGGTCAGCACGTCGCCGTTATATTCCGCGACGGACGGACCGGTGATGGACCCGGCCTGCAAGGGGGTGCGGAAGCGATAGCGCGTGTCGTCGGGAGCGAGGCTGCGGCCGCTGCGATCCGCATCCTCGTACAGTCCGCCGATCGAGACGGCGGCAAGCAGGCCCTCGCCCTGCCAGCCGACACTGCCCCGGACGGTCTTCTTGCGCTCCGACAGATAATCGTATCCTTGCTGCACGTAGAGCTGCGTCGGGCGGTCCAGCGTCGCGACATAGGCGGTGGCGCCGGACGACAATATGGGGCGCGGCGATGTCGGATGGGTCAGATCGACCACCACACCCTCGGTGGCGAGGCCGATGTTCCCGGCGGCACCATTATAGGCGATGCCACGAAACGCCGCCTCGATCCGGCGCGGCTGGTCGAGACGCCCGTCCGCATACGCCCCTTCGATCGCTGCGGTAAAACCGCCATGTTGCGCGTGGAGGCCGGCCTGTACCGAGAGCAGTTCCTGTTCCACGTCCTCGGTGCGGAAATAGCTGGCGGGATTGACGCCGCGCGGTGTGTAGACGCCCGCCGCATCATAGCCCGACACGGTGCCGGCCGTTTGCCCGCTCGTAACCTCGTTGCGCAGCCCGGTCTGGTTCATCGTGTTGGTGTCGAGGTAGGTCGCGTAGTTGACCCGCGCGAACGCCTGAAGTGCCTCGCCGCGATAATCCAGCGATCCGGTGGCACCGTAGCGCTTGATCTTGTTATCGTAGAAATTCCACTGCACGCCGTCGGCCGACAGCGCGCCTTCGTTGGCGCGGGCGGTGCCCACGCCCCGGTTCGTCGTCTTGTAATCGTTCTGGACCGCAGTCGATTCGGCCGCGTTGCCGCGTTCTTCGTAATAGCCGGCAACATACAAGCCGAACTGGCGATCCGCGCCGAAGCGCCGCGCCGTATCGATGCCCACGGCACCGCCGAACCCTTCCTGCGAGCGGTCGATAGCGAGCCCGGCACCCTGCGCCAGCACGCGGCCGCGGACGAAGTCGGTGCTGAAGTCGAATGCCGTCGGGGTGCGCAGATCGATCTGTCCGGCGATGGAATCCGAGTCCTTGTCCGCGCCGGGCGTCTTGTCGGCGACGATGCCGCCGACGGCGAACGGCGAAAACAGGTTGAGCGAGATCGCCCGCGACGATCCCGCCACCTGCGGCAGGCGCAGTCCATCGAGGGTATAGGCGTTGTAGCCGGTATCGAAGCCGCGGATCGTGACGAACTGCGCCTCGCCGGTCGCGCTCTGATTGCGGCCCTGGTCGCGACTGACCGAGACGCCGGGAAGTTGCTTCGCAAGATCGGCGATCGTCGTCTGCGACGCGATGGCGACATCGCCGGTCGTGGCGATGTCGATCACGCCGGTGGCCTCGCGCTCTTCGTTCAGCGCGGTGCGCTGGCGCCGACCGTTCACTACGATATCGCCGGTCAGCGCATCGCTGGCGGATTCCGCCTTGGGTTCGACCTGTGCCGTCTGGGCGAATCCTGGCGTCGGCAGCATTGCCAGCGCGACGGCGGTTGTGCCGGCCAGACGGCCGGCGTTGCGCATGATCATGATAGTGGGTCCCCTTGCTTCGAAGGGGCCGCTACGGCTCGAATGCCTCAGTTGCATGAATCTTATACGGCATTTTTAATACGGCGTTGCCGCAATGGGATGAGGTGCTGTCCAGCGTGACGGGAGCATGGTAGCGCGCGGCAATGAACCAGCGGGCAAACGGCCGTTCGGCGGCAGGGTGGCATTGCCTGCCGCTGCTGCTGCTTGGGGCGGCACTCACCGCGTGCGGCGGGGGACGGTATCGCCCGGTCAGCGATACGCCGGTAAAGATCGGCCGGCCGTATAGCGTGCGGGGCGTCACCTATACGCCCGCGGCGGCGCCGGATTTCGACCAGATCGGCTATGCCGGCTGGTATGGCGGCGAGTCGGGCGACAGGACGGCGCTGGGCGAGAAATTCCGCGCCAAGGCGATCAGCGGCGCGCATACCACGCTGCCGCTGCCGAGCTATGTCGAGGTGACCGCGCTGGACACCGGGCGGACGGTCCTGGTCCGGGTCAACGATCGCGGGCCGTTCGCCCGTGGACGGATCATCGATCTGTCGCGCGGGGCGGCGGCGTTGCTGGGGATCCGCGCCGCGGGCAGCGCGGCGGTGCGCGTCCGCCGGGTCGATCCCCCCGAGCGCGACCGCGAACGGCTGCGCAAGGGCAAGGCTGCGGCGCCGCGCCCCGACGCCGCGCCCGACACGCTGGCAGCGTTGCGCGACCGGTTGCAGAGGGGCGCGCGATGAGCCGGGCGGCGGGTCCGTATCCCCGGCCCGCGGCGTCCTACCCGGCGGCGATCAGGCTGATCTGCCGGCCGTAATCCGCCTCGCCCCGATGCGTCGCGCGGCGGAAGCTGAAGAAGCGGGCTGCGTCGGCATAGGTATCGAGGCCCAGCGCCTCGATCCGCGACAGCCCCGCGGCGGCGAGGCGATGCGCGACATAGGCTTCGAGGTCGAACTGGTGGTGACCGTCGCGGGCGGAGGCGAAGAAGCGGTCGTTCGCCGGATCGGCCGCCGCGAAGGTGCGCAGGAAGCCGTCGTCCACCTCGTACGACGCGCGGGCGATGCACGGCCCGATCGCCGCGACGATCCGGTCGCGATGCGCACCCAGCCGCTCCATCGCGGCGACCGTCGCGTCGGTGACGCCGGCGAGCGCGCCCTTCCAGCCCGCATGCGCCGCCCCGATCACGCCGGCATCGCGATCGGCGAACAGCACCGGGGCGCAATCCGCCGTCAGGATGCCGAGCACCAGGCCCGGCCGGTCGGTCACGAGCGCGTCCGCACGGGGCCGCTCCGCATCGTCCCACGGCGCCGCCACGGTCACGACATCGGCGGAATGGATCTGGTAGGGCGTCACCAGCCGACCGCCGGGCATCACCGCATCCGCCGCCAGCCGGCGATTTTCCGCCACCGCCGCCGGATCGTCCGTCGAACCCAGTCCGACGTTGAGCCCCGCCGCCAGCCCGGTCGACACGCCGCCGCGCCGCCCCAGGAAGCCGTGCGCCACGCCGGTCAGGCTGCGCGCGCGGATCACCTCGACGGTCACAGCGCCAGTCGCATCAGGTCGTCCTCGTCGGCGTGGTTGCCGACCATGAACGTGTAGCGACCGACCTTCGCGAAGCCATAGCGTTCGTAGAAGCGGCGGGCGCGGTGGTTGTCGACATAGACCGACAGGAACACTTCGGCGGCGCCGCGCGCGCGGGCGGTGGCGATCACCCAGTCCATCATCCGCACCGCCAGGCCGGTGCCCTGCTGGCTGCCGAGCAGGTACAGCTGGCGCAATTCGATCATCGGCCCGGTCGGGGCGACCGGCAACGACGGCGGACCCAGCTTGGCGAAGCCGACCGGCGTGCCGTCCTGTTCGGCCAGGGTGAAGACGAAATCCGGATCGGCCAGCTCCGCCCGCCAGCGCGCCGGCGTCAGCCCGTCGAGAAAGGTCGCCAGGTCCGCCGGATCGTACAGGTGACCGAAGGTCGCGGTGAAGCACGTCGCCATCAGCGCGGCGATCGCATCGGCATCGGCCACCGTGGGCGTGCGCAGCGTCACGGTCATGCGCCGAACGCCGCCGGCACCGGCCAGTCGCGATGCGTCACCGCGAGCGCCCGGAACAGCGTGCCCATGTCGCCCATCAGCCGCCCGCGGTCCGCCATGATCGTGTCCATCCGTTCAGGTGCATGCCGCGCGAGCGCCGCGGCGCGGCTGTCGATGCCGAGCCCGCCGAGCAGGTCGCGCTGCGTCACCGGTCCCCAGGCGACCGCGCCCGCCGCCTGGGCCGCCGCCGCCAGCGTGGTGAAGTCGACATGCGCCGACAGGTCGGTATCGCCGGGCGATTCGAACGGGTTGGCGAAGCCGTGGCCGCGCACCGCCTGCAGCGTGTCGCCGAGCGCCGGCCCTTCATAGCCATAGTCGATGGCGAGCATCGCGCCGCCCTGCGCTGCGATCCGCCGGCCGATCGTACCCATCACGCCGACGCTGGCCGGCGCGATTTCCAGCACCGATCCGGCAGGGGCATCGCGCAACGGTTCGGGCAGGACGTCGATCGGCACGGGCTTGCCCGCGATCGGCAGGAACAGGGTATCCTGACAGGCGACCAGTCGTTCGTGCCAGCCGCCCGCGTCGCCGGTGCCGCGGCGGATCAGCTGGCGGATCGGCAGCGCATCGAAGAATTCGTTGGCGACGACGATCAGCGGCCGGTCGCCGGGCAGCGTGTCGACCGAATCGTGCCAGCGTGCGTCCGGCACCCGTTCGGCCTGCGCCGCGCGGAGCACGGGGCTGGTCTCGACGAAATGCACCTCCGGCCGCACCCCCGCCTTCGCCATCGCCCGCAGCGCGTCGACCGCGAGCGTGCCGCGTCCCGGCCCCAGCTCGACCCAGGCGACGTCGGGCCGTCCGGCGCGATCCCATATATCGGCGCTCCACAGGCCGATGAGTTCGCCGAACATCTGGCTGATCTCGGGCGCGGTCACGAAATCGCCGCCGGCGCCCAGCGGATCGCGGGTCGCGTAATAATGGGCGTTGGCGGCGGCCATATAGTGCGACACCGGCATCGGACCCGCCAGCGTTATGGCGCGGGCGAGGCGGTCGGGCAGCGGGGCGTCGGAGCTATCGGTCACGCTGCGGGAGATGCCGACGCCGGGTGGGTGGTGCAAGGCCCCAGCGTCATTGCGCGCGCGACCGGATCTCAGGCCACACTCTCGTCGCCGGCGATCGGCACGACGCGGGTCCGCCGTCCCGGCGCGGTCAGCACCAGATAGAGGCCGCCGACGATCATCGGCACGCACAGCCACTGGCCCATGTGGATATGCGTCGCCTCGATGAAGGTGCCGCGGAACTGCGCGTCGGGTTCGCGGAAGAATTCGACGATGAAGCGCGCGATGCCATAGCCGAGCACGAACAGGCCGACGAGCTTGCCCGGCTGATACCGCGCCTTCGTCCGCCAGAAGGCGAACCAGAGCAGCGCGAACAGCACGATGCCCTCCAGCCCCGCCTCGTACAGCTGGCTGGGGTGGCG
>CAYQPM010000101.1:0-8398 GCA_964419295.1 uncultured Stakelama sp.
TTGGCGGCGACGCCGCCCGCGACGACCAGCGCCGTCGCCTCGATCCCGGCGATCCCCCGCGTCGTGCGATCGATCAGGCAATCGACGACGGCGGCCTGGAACGAGGCCGCGATATCCTCCGGCGCGTGGTGGCCGACGGCACGGGCGACGGCGCTCTTGAGGCCCGCGAACGAGAAATGCGGCTCGGGCGACCCCTTCAGCGGCCGGGGCAGCGGCACGATTGGCCGGCCGAGCGCCGCCGCCTTTTCGACATTGGGACCGCCGGGAAAGCCGAGGCCGAGCAGTTTCGCTGTCTTGTCGAAGGCTTCGCCCGCCGCGTCGTCGATCGTCGTGGCGAGGCGGCGATAACGGGATACGCCTTCCACCAGCAGCAACTGGCAATGACCGCCCGAGACGAGCAGCAGCAGATAAGGAAAGGTGAGATCGGGATCGGACAGGCGCGGCGACAGCGCGTGCCCTTCCAGATGGTTGACCGCGATCAACGGCTTGCCGACGGCATGCGCGAGCGCCTTGCCGGTGACCAGACCGACCATGACGCCGCCGATCAGGCCGGGGCCGGCGGTGGCGGCGATCGCATCGACCTGCGACAGCCGCAGGCCCGCGTCGGCGAGCGCCGCCTGGATCAGCGGCTCCAGCGCCTCGACATGCGCGCGCGCGGCGATTTCGGGAACGACGCCGCCGAAGGGCGCATGCTCCGCCTCCTGCCCGGCAAGGCGGTGGGCGAGCACCTGCCGATCGCTGGTCACGAGCGCGGCTGCGGTCTCGTCGCAGGACGATTCGAGGCCGAGAATGATCCGGGGAGCCATGCCCGCCGTCCTAGCGGGATGCGCAGAGGTTGTCGAAGGGGGGCGGTTTGGGCATGGCGGACGCGACGGGGACGGTCCTCACCCGTTGCCACGCCGCTCGGAACCGAGGGCGACGGCATCGACCGGCGAACGCATCGACCGGCGAAGTGGGTGAGGGCGGCCGAAAGGAGCGAAGGGTGGCGATCAGGTTCAGGCTCGGCACGCGGGGATCGCCGCTGGCGTTGACGCAGGCGGTGATGGTGCGCGACGCCCTGTGTGCCGCGCACGGCTGGCGCGAGGACGAGGTGGCGCTGGTCGTGATCCGCACCACCGGCGACCGGGTGCAGGATCGCCCGCTCGCCGAGATCGGCGGCAAGGCCCTGTGGACCAAGGAGCTGGACCGCGCGCTGCTCGATCGGGAGATCGACGCGGCGGTGCATTCGATGAAGGACGTCGAAACGATCCGCCCCGCGGCGATCCGGATCGCCGCGATGCTGCCGCGGGCCGACGTGCGCGACCGGCTGATCGGCGCCGAGAGCGTCGAGGCGCTGGCGCGGCATGCGGTGGTGGGCACCAGCTCGCCGCGCCGGCGTGCGCAGCTGCTGCGGCTGCGCCCCGACCTCACCGTCGTGATGTTCCGCGGCAACGTCGACACGCGGCTCGCCAAGCTGGCGGCGGGCGAGGCGGATGCGACCCTGCTGGCGGCGGCCGGGCTCGACCGGCTGGGTCGCGACGGGATCGGACGGGCGATCCCGACCGATGCGATGCTGCCGGCGCCGGCGCAGGGCGCGGTCGGGATCGAGGTGCGGGCCGGGGACGACGGCGCGGCGATGGTCGTCGCCGCGATCGACGATGCCGCGACCAGCGCCTGCGTCCTGGCCGAGCGCGCCCTGCTGGCCGGGCTCGGCGCGGACTGCCACTCGCCCGTCGCGGCGCTCGCGGCGCTGTCGGGCGAGATGCTGAGCCTTCGTGCCGAGCTGATCGCCGAAGACGGCAGCGCGTACGTCGAGGGCAGCGGAGAGGGCACCGATGGCGCGATCGTCGCGGCGGAACTGGCCGCAGACCTGCTGGCGCGGGCGCCGGAGGTGGTGCGCCGTCTGTTCCAGCCATGATCGCCGCCGCGGGGGGTCGCGGGCTGCTGGTGGTGCGGCCGGAGCCGGGCAATGCCCGCACCCTCGCGCGATTGCGTGCGGCGGGGGGCGACGCCCGCGCCTGGCCGCTGTTCGCCGCCGCACCCGTGGCGTGGGAGGTGCCCGAGGCTACGGGGTACGACGCGCTGTTGATCACCAGCGCCAACGCGGTGCGGCATGCCGGCGCCGGTCTGGCGGCACTGGCGCATCTGCCGGTGATCGCGGTCGGCGACGAGAGTGCCGGCGTGGCGCGGGATGCGGGGCTGGACGTCGCCGTCGTCGGTCACGGCGGCGTGGCACGGGCGCTGGCTTCGGCGCGCGCGGCGGGCCTGACGCGGCCGCTGCATCTGGCGGGGCGCGAACATGTCGCGAGCGGTCATCCCGTCGCGATCGTCTATGCCAGCGCCGATCTGGATACGGACACGGGCGATTTCCGGGCGGCGGCGGCGGGCCGGATCGTGCTGCTCCATTCGGTGCGCGCCGCGCAGCGGGTTGCGGCTCTGGTGGCGGATACCCGCCAAGGTGTTGAAATCGCTGCACTCAGTCCGGCGATTTGCGAAGCGGCCGGACCGGGCTGGGCGTTCGCCGCCGCGGCCGATGTGCCGACCGATGCCGCACTGTGCCGGCTGGCGATCGAACGGGCGATTGACCCTGCGGCGGGGGGCGGGGATAAGAGGCCATGATCGATTATGTGCCGAGCGACCGGGAGCGTGATGCGACGCGCGCACGTGGCCCGCGAACCGGCGTGTTCCTGGCGATTATCGCGCTCGCCTTCGTCGCGGGCGCGGTGCTGACCGGCTATCTGATGAAGAACGTCCCTGCGCTCAGCGGATCGTGGCTGGGCAAGGCGACGGGCACCCAGCCGGCGGTGGCGAAGCGGACGCAGCCGGAACCGACCAATTTCAACCCCGCGCAGCCGCTCAACGCCAGCGGCGAAACGACCAACGCCGCGCTCGATCCCGCGGCGCTCGCGTCGCGCGAGGCGACGCTCGCCGGACAGCTGACGGCGCTCGAGGCGCGCACCGCGGCGGTGACCAGCGACGCGGCGGCGGCGGCGACGCAGGCGGGGCGTGCCGAGGGGCTGCTGGTCGCGTTCGCCGCCCGCCGCGCGCTCGATCGCGGCATGGGGCTGGGCTATCTCGAGGAACAGCTGCGCAACCGCTTCGGCAGCATGCAGCCGCGCGCCGTATCCTACGTCATCGCGGCGGCGCGCCAGCCGGTGACGCTCGAATCACTGCGCCAGGGGCTGGACGCGATCGCGCCCGGCATTGCGACGGTGAGCAGCGACGGCTGGTTCGCCAGCCTGCGTCGCGAATTGGGCGGTATGGTGGTGTTGCGCCACGCCGGAACGCCGTCGTCGCGACCGCCGGACCGACTGGCGCGCGCGCGCGTGCTGCTGGAAAACGGCCAGGTCGAAGCGGCCCGTGCCGAGATCGCACGGCTGCCCGGCGCCGGCGACGCTGGCAACTGGATGGACGCGGCGAACCGCTACGTTCAGGCCCGCCACGCGCTCGACCTGATCGAAAGCGCCGCGATCCTGGGCCAGACGAGCAAGCCGACCGTCGCGGCGATCGCCCCCGCGCCCGCGGCGGAGTTGCCGGCGATGCCGAACGCGACATCCAACGAGGAAGAGACCACTTCGGTCGGCATGTAGCCGCTGCGGCAATTCGGCCGCACGACATGGAGCGGGTGCGGCCCGCACCTGCTCTACGGCAACTGCCGCTCCCAATCCTTGCGCTGCTGCTCTTGCGCGGCCAGCGGCGGCACACCGACCGCTCCCCGTACCGCATCGGACAACAGGTCGCGCCGATACGGTTCCTGGGTCCAGCCCTGGCCCGGCGGGTGCTGGAACTGCGTTCCATAGACCTGAGGCTGACCGATCCGCTGGAGATAGCGATCCAGCGTCGCGGCAGCGATCCAGGTCGCCTCGGGCTTGCCGCGCGCGATCGCGATCACCGCCAGCGCGTGCGCCTTCAGACAGTCCTCGGCCTCGTCGCCATGCTGAAACACATAGGCCGCATGGAAATAATCGTCCGCACTGTGGAGCTTGCCCGCGTCGAGCAGCGCCTGCGTCTCGATCCGTCGCGCTTTGTCGGCGGGGCGCAGGATCGTCCAGTCGATTGCCGCCGGATGTTCGCGCGCCGCCTGGTCGGCATCGTAGATCGCGGTCATCGTCGCATCGGTGGGGAGTGCCGGGATCTGCTGGCCCCCGCCCTGTCGGGCCGCCGCCGGGCTGGTGCCCAGCAGGAGCGGCAGCACCGCCATCGTCCATCGTCGCATCATCGGCTCCGCACGTTGCGCGATCGCCCTCCAACAGGACGATCGGATCAGATTCTTCAGGCCGAAAGCCGCTCGATCAGCGCCATCGCGCCATGGGGCGCCCTCACCTTCGCGCCGTTGATGAAGAAGACGAACGTGTCGCGCTGCGCCTTGGCGGGTGCGTCGGGGGTGGCATAGGGCAACCCTTCCGGCTGGCCACCGGCCTGCCACGTCCGGGCGGCCTGTGCCCAGCGGTCGAGGTCTGCATCGGTATAGCCGGCCGGGTTCCCGTCCTCCGCCGCCTCAAGCCGGGCATAGACGAAGTCGGCGGTGACGTCGGCGAGGGCCGGATGTTCGGTCGAATCGGCATAGACGACCGCGACGTTCGCGGCTCGCGCCATCGCGACGAACGCCGGGTCCGCGAAGCTTTCGTGACGGACGTGGACCGCATGGCGCAGCGCCACACCCGCGTGGCTGGCGGGCAACAGCGTCAGGAACGCCGCCATGTCGTCGGCATCGAAACGCTTGGTCGCCATGAACTGCCACAGGATCGGGCCGAGCCGGTCACCCAGTTCGACGATCCCCTGCCCGACGAAACGCTCGATCGATTCTCCCGCCTCGGCCAGCACCTTGCGATTGGTGCAATAGCGCGACGCCTTGACCGTGAAGACGAAGCCGTCCGGCACCGATGCCGCCCAATTGGCGAAGCTCGCCGGCTTGAAGCTCGAATAATAGGTGCCGTTGATCTCGATCGCGGACAGCTGCGACGCGGCATATTCCAGCTCGCGCTTTTGCGGCCATTTGGCGGGATAGAAGGTCCCGCGCCACGGCTCGTAGGTCCAGCCGCCGATCCCGATTCGTATCGTCATGAAAGCGATGTACCACCAGTGCGGAGGATCGGCGATGCGAGCGATACTGGTAACGATCGGGTCACTCGGCGACCTGCATCCGTTCATCGCCATCGGACATGCCCTGCGCGCACGCGGTGTCGATGTCGTGCTGGCGGTGCCGCACGACCATGTCGCCAAGGTGCGCGCGGCAGGGCTGTCGGCCGCAGCGATCCTGCCGGCGTTCGCCGAAATTTGCGCGGCGCTGGGCATCGACCAGTCGGAGGCGGCGCATCGTGTCGCGACGCAGCCCGGCTTCGTACTCGATGCGGTGATCATGCCTGCGCTATCGGCAAGCACGGCCGCGCTCGACGACCTCGCCGACGATGCGGACGTGATCGTCGGTTCCCTGTTCGCGCTGGCGGCAGGTATCGTCGCCGAGAAGCGCGGGCTGCCGCTGGTGGCGATCAACCTGCAACCGATGGCGCTGCTGTCCGCCTACGATCCCCCCGATACGCGGATGCTGGCGCAAGCGCCGGCGGGTGCGCTCGGCCGGGGTTGGAACCGAATCATGCTGGGGGCGGGACGTGCAGCGATCCGGATGCGCTACAACCGGCAGGTGAATCGCGTCCGGCGGGCGCATGGATTGCGTTCGATCGCAGCGACGCCCTTGTTCGATCCGGTGCCGGCACAGCGCGCGATGCTGTGCTGTTATTCCCCGCTGCTCGCAACCGTCCAACCGGATGCACCGCCGGGCACCGAGGCGATCGGATTCCCGCTGTTCGACAGCGAGGATGGCGGTCCCGCAACGTTGCACCCGGATCTCGCCTCGTTTCTCGATCGCGGTGCTCCGCCGATCGTATTCACGCTGGGTTCGTTCATGGTGCACGCGCCGGGCGATTTCTACGCACAGGCGGCATTTGCCGCGCGCGCCATCGGACGACGGGCGGTCCTGCTGACCGGCGGAGGAGAGGGGTGCCGAGACGACGGCGACCTGCTGATGATCGGATATGCCCCGCATTCCCGGCTGTTCAGGCGCGCGGCGGCGGTGGTGCATCACGGCGGCGTCGGCACCACCGGCCAGGCGATGCACGCCGGCATCGCGCAACTGGTCGTTCCGTTCTTTGGCGACCAGTTCGACAATGCCGCCCGCATCGTCCGGCTGGGCCTGGGCTTGCGCATCCGCCCGGCGGCGTTTCGCAGGCAGGCGGCGATCGACGCGCTGACCCGGCTGCTCGACGATCCGGAGATTGCGGCACGCGCCGCGACGGTTGCCGCCGCGATGGCCCGGGAAACGCCGACGAACACCGCGGCGGCAAGGATCATCGCGTTCGGGGAGCGTCAGTCGAACGCATAGGGCACGATCGCCCGGCGGTCGGGGTCGATCAGCAGCTCGCGTCCCGCCGGCGGGAAGGCGCGCTGGTCGCAGTCGCGGCGCGGACAGATGCGGCACGAGGGGCCGATCGGCGTGGCGCTGTCGGCGCCCGCCAGATCGAGGCCGTCACCATAGACGAAGCCCGCCGCATGTTCGACCTCGCAGCCCAGCACCACCGCATAACGGCGCGGCGTGCGGCGATAGCTGGAGGTGGCCTTCACCAGCCCCTTGGCCATCGAAACATAGCGCACGCCATCGGGCATCTCGGCGACCTGCACCAGGATCCGGTCGGAGATCGCGACCGCCTCATGCGCCACCCACAAGGGACAGGCGCCGCCATATTGCGCGAACTGCAGCCGGGTCGCGGAATGGCGTTTGGTGATGTTGCCCGCCATGTCGATGCGACAGAAGAAGAACGGCACGCCGGGCAGGCCGGGCCGCTGCAAGGTCGAGAGGCGGTGGCACGCCTGTTCGAAGCTGACGCCGAAGCGCTGGCGCAACGCGTCGATATCGTGGCGGCGGGCGCGCGCCTCGGCGCGAAACCGGGCGTAGGGCATCAGCAGCGCGCCCGCCCCGTAATTGGCGAGGCCGACGCGCAGGAGTTCGCGGGCCGCATCGGAGCGCAGAGGCGCCGCCGCGACGATGGCTTCGATCAACGCGCTGGCTTCGAGGCGGATCAGCTGGTGGGCGAGCTGGAAATGCCGTGTCTCGATCGGCTGCGCGCCGTCGATGGTCAGCGTCGCCGCGCCCGCGTCATAGGCGCGCAGGGGCGCGGCGACGGCATCGTCGATGATCGCGATGCCGTGCATGGCGCGGAGCCGGTCGGTGAGGGCCACGGCCGGCGAACGTTCCGGCAGATCGTGCGCCAGCGTTTCCGCGAAGCGATCGAGCGTGTCGATGTAATTGCCGCTCGCTTGGAACCAGTCCCGCACCTCTTCCCAGGGCAGTAACGTCGGCTGGGTCGCATCGACGCGGTCGTCGAGCACGCGCAACTGCTCCTGCGAGCGGCGCAGTGCGGCGTGCAGCGCGGTCATCCGCCGCGTCACCAACGGCTGCTGCTTCACGCCGCGCAGCACATCGGCTTCGGCGAGCAAGCCCGCGGGCACCGACGGGTCGGTCCCCGCCGCCAGCGCACCCACCAGCGCCACACTGTCGTCCTCGGGCGCGATATCGACCCAGTCGAGCGGAAACGCGCGCGACAGCGCCCCCAGCACGCCGCCGGTGATCGGACGATCGCCGCTTTCGATCTGCGACAGATAGCTGGTCGAGATACCGATCCGGCGACTGAGCGCGGTCTGGCTGAGCGACAGGCGCGCGCGAAGGGCGCGGACGCGGTCGCCGGCGAAGATGCGGGCACGAGGCGGTACGCTGGCCATGGCCCGCTCTAGTTTGCAAACCGTATCGTTGCAATTTTGCAAAACCACAGTTGCAGGTGCAGGTTAGAGAAGGCGAGAAGAGCGCCAGGAGAGTGTATGTCATCCACGTTGAACGAACTCGAACGCCGCCGATCCGCCGCCAGAGCGGGCGGCGGCGAGAAGCGGGTTGCCGCACAGCATGCAAAGGGCAAGCTGACCGCGCGCGAGCGGCTCGAAATCTTGCTCGACGAAGGATCGTTCGAAGAGATCGACATGTACGTCGAGCACAATTGCGTCGATTTCGGCATGGCGGAGCAGATCATTCCCGGCGACGGCGTCGTCACCGGATCGGGGACGATCAACGGGCGCCTCGTCTACGTCTTCAGCCAGGATTTCACCGTGTTCGGCGGATCGCTGTCCGAACGCCATGCGCAGAAGATCTGCAAGGTGATGGACACCGCGATGAAGGTCGGTGCGCCGGTCATCGGCCTCAACGACAGTGGCGGCGCGCGGATCCAGGAGGGCGTCGCGAGCCTCGGCGGCTATGCCGAGGTGTTCCAGCGCAACGTGCTGGCATCGGGCGTGGTGCCGCAATTGAGCCTCATCATGGGGCCGTGCGCGGGCGGCGCGGTCTATTCGCCCGCGATGACCGACTTCATCTTCATGG
>CAYQPM010000102.1:0-8281 GCA_964419295.1 uncultured Stakelama sp.
TGATCCGCGTCCACGCCGCCGACGGCAGCGTGATCGTGTCGATGGGGCCCAGCTACGGTGAATGGCTGCCGTACGATCGCATTCCGCGGGTGATGCGCGATGCCACCGTCGCGGTGGAGGACCGGCGCTTCTACAAGCATCCCGGCGTCGATCCGGTCGGCATCGTGCGGTCGGTGATGATCCGGTACGAACGCGGTCGCTGGATTCAGGGCGGTTCGACGATCACCCAACAGCTCGCCCGCAACGTCTTCCTGAACAACCAGAAGAAATTCGGCCGCAAGTTCCGCGAATGGATCCTCGCTCTCGCCCTGGAACGCAAGTTCAGCAAGGACGAGGTGCTCGAACTCTATCTGAACAAGGTTTACTACGGCGGCGGCGCCTATGGCATCGACGCGGCGAGCCGGAAGTTCTTCGGCCATGGCGCCGACCGGCTCAGCCTCGCTGAGGCGGCGGTGATCGCCGGACTGGTCAAGGCACCGTCCAATTACTCGCCCACCGCCGATGCGCAGGCGGCGGTCGGTCGTGCCGGCGTCGTCCTCGATTCGATGGTCCGCTATGGCGCGATCACCCAGTCGCAGGCCGAGGACGCGAACCCGCAGGGGCTGGCGCTGGCGCCCGAGCCCAAGCAGAACAGCGCGCGCTATTTCACCGATTGGGCCCTTCCCCAGCTCGATACGCTGATCGACGAGACGCAGGCGCCGCTGGAGGTGTGGACGACGCTGGACCTCGGCATGCAGCGCGACGCCGATGCCGCGATCCGGGCCAATGCCCCCGCCGGGGCACAGGGCGCGCTGGTCAGCCTCGACCGCGACGGCGCGGTGAAGGCGATGGTCGGCGGCAAGGATTATGTGTCGTCGATCTACAATCGCGCGACGCAGGCGCAGCGCCAGCCGGGGTCGTCGTTCAAGCTGTTCGTCTACCTCGCCGCGCTCGAGGCCGGGCACAAGCCCGAAGACAAGGTCGTCGACGAACCGGTGACCATCGACGGGTGGAGCCCGCGCAACGATTCGCGCCGCAACTCCGGTTCGGTGACGCTGCGTACCGCCTTCGCCTATTCGCTCAACACGATCGCGGCGAAGCTGGGTCAGGAGGTGGGTTTCACCACCGTGGCCGACATGGCGCGTCGCTTCGGCATCACCACCACCGTCAACACGCATCCGTCGATGGTGCTGGGCACGTCCGACGTGCGGCTGATCGACATGACCCGCGCCTTTGCCAGCGTCGCGGCAAAGGGCGTCGCGGTGACGCCGTACGGCATCACCAAGGTGACCGCGAACGGCCAGACGATCTACACGCACGAGGTCGACCGCAGCCGGGTGCTCGTCGCCCCCTACGTCGCGGCCGAGATGACGGACCTGTTGCAGACCGCGGTCAACACCGGCACCGGTCGCGCGGCACAGATCGGCCGCCCGGTCGCGGGCAAGACCGGCACGACCACATCGTCGAAGGATGGCTGGTTCCTCGGCTTTTCGAGCGGCCTGACGACGGGCGTCTGGATGGGCCGCGACGACGCGCGCCCGATCGCCGGTCTGCACGGCGGCACCGCCCCGGCGCAGGCGTTCGCCGCCTTCATGAAGCCGGCGACCGCGAACCGTCCGATCGAGCAGTTCGACACGCAGGTGACCTTGCCCGAATGGCAACTCGAGCCCGACGAAGAAACCTATTTCGGCCAGCCTGATCAGGACGCCGGACAGATGGTCGATGAAAACGGCAATCCGATCCCGCAGCAATCCCGCGACGAGGAACAGCAGCAGCAACAGGATGACGGCGCGCCGCAGCAGGCGCAGCCTGCCCAACAGCTCGACGACCTGATCGATCGGGTGACCGGACGCGACGGTCAGCCGCGCGACGGTCGCGATGTCCGGGATTCGCGCGACCCGCGGGATCCGCGCGATGGGCGCGATCCGCGCCGTGACCCGGCAGCCCAGCCGCGACCGCTACCGCGCGACGAAGGCTATGCCGTCCCGCGCCAGCCGCTTCAGGACGACCGTCCGACCCAGTGAAGCGCGGCGCCGTGGGTGCGCAGCCAGGCACGCGCCGGCGCCGGATCACTGCCGTACAGCGTCGCGACCAGTGCATGGAACACCGGCGCGTGGTTCATGTGGATTCGATGCGCCACTTCGTGCGCAACCGTCGCGCGCCGTACCCAGCCGGGTGCGAGGATCAGTCGCCAGCTATACCGGATCGCGCCGTCATGCGCGCAGCTGCCCCAGCGTCCGCGCGCATCGCCGATCGCCACCTTGCTGACGCTCACCCCCGCCTTGGCGGCATATTCCGCGGTTTCCGCCGCGAGCAGGTCCAGTGCCTGCCGCTTCAACCACGTCTCGACGCGGCGCGGCAGCGTTTCGAGCGGACCGGACAGCGACAATATATCCCCGTCCACCTCGACCCGGCGGCGACTGCCCGGTTGCCACGCGAGCGTCAGTCGCCGGTCGGCCACCATCAGCACGAGGCCCGGCGCATAGGGCTGCGGCTGCGGCAATCGCGCACGCTGTTCGGCGATCCAGTCGGTCTTGCCCTTGGCCCAGGCGATCGCCGGCTTCAGCGCCGCGCGCTTCGGCACGATCAGCCGCGCGCGTCCGCTCGCCGGATCGAGCGACAGCCGCACCCGCCGGGCCGTCGCGTGCCGCACGATGTCGAATGCGGCCTCCGGCGGCTCGCTCACAATTCGCGATCAACGATGTGGTTTTCCAGATCGCCGACATCGTCTTCGCTTACCGTCCAGCCGCGCACCGAAATCCCGGCGCTATGCACCGTCTCCCGGTCGCCGCTGATCAGGTAATGCCAGTCGCGCAGCGGTTCGCCCGCAGCACGCAACCGATAGGCGCACGTCGATGGCAGCCAGTCGATCCCCCGCACGTTGCCCGCGGTCAGTCGTACGCATTCCGGCACATAGGCGCGGCGATGCTTATAGTCCGAACAGAAGCCGCTGCGCCGGTCGAGCAGGCGGCAGGCGACGTTGGTCGCCAGCACCTTGCCGGTGTCCTCGTCCTCCAGCTTGTGAATGCAGCATTTGCCGCAACCGTCGCACAGCGCCTCCCACTGCCCGCGGTCGAGCTGCTCGATCGGCAGCTCCCAGAATTTGGTCATGTCGCCCAGCGCTTGATCTCGTCGGCCACGGCTTGCGGCCCCTTGTCGGACGGCAGCAGCGCAAGCGGCTTGCCGTCCGGGTCCATCAGATAGGTGGTGCGGCTATGGTTCACCAGATAGCCGCCGCCAGGCTGCGCATCACCCTTTCCGGCGAACACGGCATAGGCCTTGGTGACCGCGGCGATCTGCGCCGGCGTGCCGGTCAGCCCGACCATGCGCGGGTGAAAGGCGCCGACGAACGCCTTCAGCACCGGTGGCGTGTCGCGTTCGGGATCGACGCTGACGAAGATCGGGACGATCCGCCGAGCGAGAGCGGGATCGCTCTTGTCGAGTATCGCCACCCCCTTGCCGATCGCCGCCGCATCGATGGGGCAGACGTCGGGGCAATAGGTGTAGCCGAAGTACATGATGCGGTATTTGCCGGCGAAATCGCGGTCGCTGACGGTTTTGCCGTCCTGATCGACCAACGTGAACGGGCCGCCGATCTTCGCGCCGGCCAGCGGCGGCGTCTCGCGAGCGGCAGGCGCGGGATGGCACGCCACGATGGCGATGGCGAGCAGCGGAGCGGCGCGTAAAATGTTCATGACCGCGCTATCTGTGATCTGTTACCGGCGGGGTCGCAAGCTTTCGTCACCAGCTTCGTCGTTCGAGGGACCGTCCATGATCCGCCCGCATCTTCTCGCCGCGCTCGCCCTGACCGCCGTCGCGGTGCCCGCAACCGCACAACAGCAGTCGGAGAGCTACAAATTCCTGTCCGCGATCGAAAAGGAGGACGGCAAGGTCGTCACCACCATGATCGAAACGCCCGGCAGCACGATCATCAACACCAAGGCGGTGACGACCGGCAAGGGCGCGCTCCACATCCTTGTCGGCCATTCCGGTTCGCTTTATTTCCAGTATCTGCTTCAGCATAAGGCGGATCCGAACATCCGCGATGCCAAGGGCAATACGCCGCTGATGCTCGCCGCGCTGGCGGGTCGCGACGATCTGGTCGACCTGCTGATCACCTACAAGGCGAACCTCAACCTCGCCAATTCGTCCGGCCAGACCCCGCTGATCCTGGCGGTGAACAGCCGCAACGAAGGCATCGCACGCACCCTGCTCGCCAAGGGCGCGGACCCGGACCAGCGCGACAACATGGCCGGCCTATCGGCGCGCGACTATGCGCTTCGCGATTCGCGCAGCCCTACGATGATCGCGCTGTTCAAGGATGCGCCCAAGAAGGTGCGCGCCCAGGTATCCGGACCGAAGTTCTGATCCGTCGGCAGGTCCTGCCGACCGGCAGGACCTGATCCCGGCGCAGGTTCAGGCGACGCCGACCAGCCGCGCGACCTCTACGAAGTCCGTCGCCACCGCATCGACCCCCAGCGCACGCAGCCGCGCATCGTGACCGACGCCACAATGGGTGCCGGCACAGATGCCGATGACGTAGCCGCCCGACGCGACCGCGCCGGTGGCGCCGACCGGCGAATCCTCCAGGATCGCGCAGCGCTCGATCGGAACGCCGATGGCGTCCGCGCCGAACCAATAAAGGTCCGGAGCGGGCTTGCCTTGCGTCACATGCTCGCGGCCGCTGTAGATATGGTCGCCGAACGCTTCGGTCAGGCCGATATGTTCCAGGTGCCGCCGGATCCAGCGCGTCGGGCTGGACGATACCACCGCTTTCGGCAGATCGGCCGGCAGGGAACGGACGAACGCGACCGCACCGGCGACGGCATCGATGCCCGCCGCCATCGCCCGCGCATCCTCCGCCTCGCGCGCGGCGGCGAAGCTGTCCGGCAGCGGCCCGCCGATCCAGCGTTCGATCGCGGCCCGGAAGTCGGCGCCCGCCAGCCCCATGAAATTGGCCATCGAATCTTCGGCGCTGGTCGGGTGGCCGGCCCCGGTCAGCCATTCGGCGATCTGGCGATTGCCGGCATATTCGCTTTCGATCAGCACGCCGTCGAAGTCGAACAGCAGCCCGTCGAACCGGGGGGCGCCGCTCACGCCGGCATCGTCCCGCGTGCGCCGAACAGCGCGCTGCCGACGCGAACGTGGGTCGCACCGATCGTCACCGCCGTCTCATAGTCGGAGGACATACCCATGCTGAGGCCGCTCAGTCCCGCCTCCCGCGCCAACTTGGCGAGCAGCGCGAAATACGGGGCGGGCTCGACATCGGCCGGCGGCAGGCACATCAGTCCGGCGACCGGCAGTCCCGCCTCCCGTGCCTGTGCAAGCAGCGCGGGCAGATCGGCGATCGGGCAGCCGCCCTTCTGGTCCTCCGCGCCGATATTGACCTGCACGAAACAGTCGGGACGCTTGTCCGCCTTCGCCATCGCCTTGCCCAACGCCTCGACGAGGGATGGCCGATCGACGGCGTGGATGACGTCGAACAGCGCGACCGCCTCATCTGCCTTGTTGGACTGCAACTGCCCGATCAGATGCAGCGTCACGTCGGGATAGGCGGATCGCAACGCCGGCCACTTCGCCGCGGCCTCCTGCACCCGGTTCTCGCCGAAGTGGCGCTGACCGGCGTCGAGCAGCGGGCGGATCGCCTCGACCGGGTGGGTCTTGGACACCGCGATCAGCGTCACGTCGGCGGGCTTGCGGCCGGCGATCGTGGCCGCCTGGGCGATGCCGGTGGTCACGTCGGCAAGCGGCGAGGGAGTGGCAGGGGTCATGCGCGTCGCTATAGCGGCACGGTGGGCAATCTGAACCGCAATTGCGATCCGCGTCGCCACGCCTGGCTGATGACCGACGAACGCATCGGCGACGCGCTCTGGCCGACGCTGCGTGCCCTACCGCCAGGGGCTGGCGTGGTGTTCCGCCATTATGCGCTGCCGCGTGCCGAGCGGCTGCGCCTGTTCCTGGCGGTACGTCGGGTGGCGAAGGCGCGACGCCTGCGGATCAGCGCGGCGGGCCCCCTGCCGGGAGCGCCCGGCCACAACGGCAAGCGTCCGTTGACCCATGCGGCCCACCACCGGCGACAGGCGGTTGAGGGATCGCGCGCCGGAGCGGCATGGCTGTTCGTGTCGCCCATTCATGCCACCCGGTCCCACCATCGGGCAAAGCCGCTCGGCATTCGGCGCGCGCTGCCGATCGCGCGCGGTCTGGACGTGCAAATTGTGGCGATGGGCGGGATGACCGCGCGACGATGGCTCATGCTGCGCCACCACGGCGTGGCCGGTTGGGCGGCGATCGACGCGCTGATCGTGCGCTGATCGATCGCTACCGGGGCGGCTGTGCGCCGCCGCGGATCAGAAGCGGAAGGCGGTCCCGACGTACACCGACTGGCTGTCGCGACGATCGTCGTCGATTCGGGTCAGCCGTTCACGATCCGAACGATAGCGCATGCCCGCGGTCACATCGAGGTTGCGGGTCAGCGAATAGGAGCTGCTGACATCCACCGAATAGCTTGGCGTCTCCTGCGTCAGCTTCGGCGTGGTATCCAGCGGCCGATCCGCCACCGCCATCACGCGGCTGCTCGCGCGGCCGGCACGATAGGTGAGCGCGACATCGGTCGATTCGCGGCTGCCCGGCTGCGGTCCGAGATCGATGTGATTGACGCCGCCGGTGACGGCGAACCGCTTCCAGCCGAGCGCGACGCCAAGGTTATAGGCGATCGGCTGAATGCCGACCGAGGGCGATGGCGCGGGGCCGGTGCGATTCGCATCGGCAAGCGCGACCCGAGTCGTACGCGCCCGCACCGCGACGGTCACCGCCCGCTTGTCCTGCCGCGCTTCGGCCGGGGTGAAGCGGAAATCGGCCCCATCGAGCCCGCCACGCGCGATCGCCGCGGCCAGGCGCGGATCGGCTGCGGCCGGCGTAAAGGTGCCGGCAAAGCGCGACGGAGCGCTGCGTCGTACCGGCTGCAAGCGCTCGGCAGCGCCGAATGCAGGCGCGACGAGGACACCGGTGGCGATCAACGCCCCCGCCATCACTGCAGCCATCACTCGCCCAACCAACACACGCAGCCCTTTCGACTTCCGCTGCAACGCGCCTATCACGGAATCGTACCAAGCCAATATGGCAGTAACGCTGGCCGACACATCATTTTGTCCGACTGTTGCAAACCGCACACAGGTTGGTTGCGGAAACGGCCGCCGAAGCGTCGCTTGCGGGTGACCCGCTGCATCTATAGAGCGATCAGGCCCCTTTATCGCAGGACAGTTACGCCCATGATCCGCTCGTTGCGCACCGCCCTCTTGGTCGCCGCCATTGCCCTGCCGCTTGCCGCCTGCGGTGGCCGCGGCGGCAATGCCGTCGCCAAGACCGACCTCGCCGCCTCGAAGGTCACGACGATCGGCGTCAACGCCTATCTATGGCGGGCCAGCCTCGACACGCTGTCGTTCATGCCGCTGGTACAGACCGATTCCAACGGCGGCGTCATCGTCACCGACTGGTACGTCAACCCGCAGGTGCCGACCGAGCGGATGAAGGTCACCGTGTCGATCCTCGATCAGGACCTGCGCGCCGATGCGGTCCGCGTCGCTGCGCTGCGCGAGATCAATCGTGGCGGCCAGTGGGTTTCCGCCCCGGTGCAGGCCGCGACCACGCAGAAGCTCGAGGACGTCATCCTCACCCGCGCCCGCGACCTGCGCCGCGCGTCTATCGCCGGCTGATGCCGGTGCGGGCCGGCGCGTATTCGCGAAAGCATGCGTGCCGGCGCCGCATATCGAACGGAATGCAAGAATGGTAACGCGGTTCAACGCGCTCAAAGCCGACGCGTCCTGGCAAAAGATCTGGGACGATCGGCAGACCTTCGCCGCCAGGGACAATAGCGGCAAACCCCAAAGCTATGTGCTCGAGATGTTTCCCTATCCCTCGGGGCGCATCCACATGGGCCACGTCCGCAATTATGCGATGGGCGACGTGCTGGCGCGGTTCCGCCGGATGCGCGGTTATGAAGTGCTGCATCCGATGGGCTGGGACGCCTTCGGCATGCCCGCCGAGAATGCCGCGATGGAAAAGCAGGTGCATCCCGGCACCTGGACCCGCGCCAATATCGCGACGATGAAGGCGCAGTTGAAGCGGCTGGGCTTCGCGCTCGACTGGTCCAGAGAACTCGCCACCTGCGAGCCGAACTATTACGGCCACGAACAGGCGCTGTTCCTCGACATGTTCGCCGCCGGACTTGTCTACCGCAAGGAATCGGCAGTCAATTGGGACCCGGTCGACATGACCGTGCTCGCCAACGAACAGGTGATCGACG
>CAYQPM010000103.1:0-8217 GCA_964419295.1 uncultured Stakelama sp.
CCACCGGCATTTCGCTCGCCTTCGCGCTGTTCCGCGGCTTCGCACGGCGCGAAGCGAAGGCGATCGGAAATTTCTGGGCCGACGTCACGCGGATCACGCTCTACCTGCTGCTGCCGATCTGCATCGTCTACACCCTGTTCCTGATCGCGAGCGGCGTGCCACAGACCATGGCGGGCGCGATCGACGTCTCGACGCTGGAAGGCGCGCGCCAGTCAATCCTGCTCGGACCGGTCGCCAGCCAGGAAGCGATCAAGATGCTCGGCACCAACGGTGGCGGCTTCTTCAACGCGAACAGCGCGCATCCGTTCGAGAACCCGACCGCGGTGACCAATCTCGTCCAGATGCTTTCGATCTTTCTCATCGGCTTCGGCCTGACGTGGACGTTCGGCAAGGCGGTCGGCAACACGCGCCAGGGTTGGGCGATCCTGTCGGCGATGGTGATCCTGTTCCTCGCAGGTGTCACAGTCACCTATTCGCAGGAGGCGGCAGGCAATCCGATCCTTCATCAGATCGGGGTCGCTGGCGGCAACATGGAGGGCAAGGAGGTGCGCTTCGGCATCGCCGCGTCCGCCCTGTTCTCGGTCGTGACGTCTGCTGCGTCGTGCGGTGCGGTCAACAGCATGCACGACAGCTTCACTGCGCTGGGCGGCATGATCCCGCTGTTCAACATTCAGTTGGGTGAGGTCGTCATCGGCGGTGTGGGCGCGGGCATCTATGGCTTCCTGCTGTTCGCGATCCTCGCGGTTTTTGTCGCCGGCCTGATGGTCGGACGCACCCCCGAGTACGTCGGCAAGAAGATCGAGAGCCGCGAGGTCAAGCTCGCGGTGCTGGCGATCGCAGTGCTGCCGCTCGTCATCTTGGGGCTGACCTCGCTGTCGTCGGTGTTGCAGCAGGGATTGGCGGGGCCGCTCAACAAGGGACCGCACGGCTTCTCGGAGATCCTCTACGCCTTCACCAGCGCGGTCGGGAACAACGGATCGGCCTTCGCCGGACTCACAGCCAACACGCCTTACTATAACGGGCTGCTGGGCGTCGCGATGTGGTTCGGACGTTTCTTCGTGATCGTGCCGATGCTGGCGATTGCCGGCAGCCTGGCGGCGAAGAAGTACACGCCGGAGAGCGCCGGGTCGTTCCCGACCACGGGCGGCCTGTGGGTCGGCCTGCTCGTCGGCATCGTGCTGATCCTGGGCGGTCTCACCTTCCTGCCGAGCCTCGCGCTCGGTCCCATCGCCGATCATCTTGCGATGATCCGCGGCCAGCTGTTCTGATCGGGGGCCACCATGGCAAAAACCCAATCCAAAAGCCTGTTCACGACCGACCTCGTCGTGCCGGCCATCAAGGCTTCGTTTCTGAAGCTCAACCCACGCGAGCTGGTCCGCAATCCGGTCATGTTCGTGACCGCTGCGGTAGCAGCGCTGATGACGATCCTGCTGGTCGTCGGCCACGACGACCTGAGTGTCGCGTTCAAGGCTCAACTTGCCGTCTGGCTGTGGCTGACCGTGCTCTTCGGCACCTTCGCGGAGGCACTCGCCGAAGGTCGCGGCAAGGCGCAGGCGGCAAGCCTGCGTGCGACCAAGGCCGAACTGACGGCCAAGCGACTGAAGGGCGATGGACGGGCGTATGACGACGTGCCTGCCAGCCAGCTCAAGGTCGGCGACATCTTGCTGGTCGAAACCAACGATCTGATCCCATCGGACGGCGACGTGGTGTCGGGCGTAGCATCGGTCAACGAAGCAGCCATCACCGGCGAAAGCGCGCCCGTGATCCGTGAGGCGGGGGGCGACCGGTCCGCGGTGACGGCGGGCACCCGCGTCATCTCCGACGCGATCCGCGTCAAGGTGACGGTAGAGCCCGGCAAAGGCTTCCTCGACCGCATGATCGCGCTGGTCGAGGGCGCCGAACGCCAAAAGACTCCCAACGAGGTCGCGCTGACGATCCTGCTGGTGGGCCTCACGATCATCTTTCTGATCGCGGTCGGCACCATCCCGGGATTCGCCAGCTATGCGGGTGGATCGATCCCGGTTGCGATCCTTGCGGCTCTGCTCATCACCCTCATCCCGACCACGATCGCGGCCCTGCTATCGGCGATCGGTATCGCGGGGATGGATCGGCTGGTGCGGTTCAACGTGCTCGCGAAATCGGGCCGCGCGGTCGAGGCGGCGGGCGACATCGACGTGCTGCTGCTCGATAAGACCGGCACGATCACGATCGGTGACCGGCAGGCTAGCGAATTCCGCAGCGTCGGTGGCACGAGCGACGCCGAGTTGGCCGAAGCCGCGCTCCTCGCCAGTCTGGCCGACGAGACGCCCGAAGGCCGGTCGATCGTGGTTCTGGCTCGCGACAAATTCAACCTGCAGCGTCCAATGCCCGAGGGGGCAGAGGTCATCCCCTTCACGGCACAGACCCGCGTATCGGGCGTCAGCTTCGGCGACACGTTGATCCAGAAGGGCGCGGTCGATTCTATCCTGAAGACGAACCCCGGTTCGGGCGAAACGGCTGCGGCAACCGAGCTGCGTCGCATCACCGACGAGATCGCGCGCGCCGGCGGCACCCCGCTGGCGGTCGCGAAGGACGGTCGCCTGCTTGGGGCAATCTTCCTGAAGGACATCGTCAAGGCCGGTATCCGCGAACGCTTCGGCGAGCTGCGAACGATGGGCATCCGCACGGTGATGATCACCGGCGACAATCCGCTGACCGCCGCTGCCATTGCGGCCGAGGCGGGGGTCGACGACTTTCTTGCGCAGGCGACACCCGAGGACAAGCTGGAGCTGATCCGCAAGGAGCAGCAGGGCGGAAAGCTCGTCGCCATGTGCGGCGACGGCACCAACGATGCTCCCGCACTCGCGCAGGCCGACGTGGGCGTGGCGATGAACACCGGCACGCAAGCCGCCCGCGAAGCGGGAAACATGGTCGATCTCGACAGTGATCCGACCAAGCTGATCGAGGTCGTCGGCCTCGGTAAGCAGTTGCTGATGACACGCGGGGCGCTCACGACCTTTTCGGTCGCTAACGATGTCGCGAAGTATTTCGCGATCATCCCGGCGATGTTCGTCGCGCTCTATCCGGGCCTTGGCGTGCTGAACGTGATGGGTCTCGGCTCGCCGCAATCGGCCATTCTCAGCGCGATCATCTTCAACGCGATCATCATACCGATGCTGGTCCCGCTGGCGCTGAAGGGTGTCGCCTACAAGCCGATGGCGGCGGGGCCGCTGCTGGCGCGTAACCTCGCCATCTATGGCCTCGGCGGCCTGCTCGCCCCGTTCATCGGCATCAAGATCATCGACCTCATGGTCGGTGGCCTCGGCCTCGCGTAAGGATCAGTAACATGGGCAAAGACTTCTCTTCCGCGCTGCGCCCCGCGATCGTCATGACGATCCTGTTCGCAGCGCTTCTCGGGCTCGCATACCCGCTTGCGATGACTGGCATTGGACAGGCGATCTTCCCCGCTCAAGCGAACGGCAGCTTGGTGCGGGACGCCGGCGGCAAGGTAATCGGTTCGACGGTCGTCGGCCAAGCTTTCGTCGCCGATCGCTATTTCCAGACGCGTCCGTCCGCTGCCGGCAAGGGTTACGATGGCTTGGCCTCATCCGGCTCGAACCTTGGTCCAACCGCCAAGGCGCTGGTCGATCGGGTGAAGCCGGACGTCGCCAAGCGGCGGGGCGAAGGGGTGACCGGACCATTGCCGGCCGATCTCGTGACTGCGAGTGGCTCGGGCCTCGATCCGGACCTGTCGCCGGCAGCGGCGATGGCGCAGTCCCAGCGTATCGCGCAGGTTCGCGGATTGCCTATCGAGCGCGTACGCGGCTTGGTCACTGCGAACACCGAAACGTCCATGCTCGGCGATCCACACGTCAACGTACTCGCCCTCAATCGCGCGCTCGACACCGTGCCGGCGCGCTGATGCCGGTGGCCGGATCAGGACCGGACGCAGGTCGCCCCGACCCCGACGCCCTCCTGCGTGCGGCGGCGCAGGAGGGTCGGGGACGGCTGAAGATCTTTCTGGGTGCCGCGCCCGGCGTCGGCAAGACGTATGAAATGCTGTCGGAGGGCGCGGCGCGGCGGCGGGACGGTGTCGATGTCGCCATCGGCGTGGTGGAAACGCACGGCCGCGCCGAAACCGAAGCCCTGATCCGGGGGCATGACATCATCGCCCGTCGTGCGGTGCCCTATGAGGGCCGGACGCTGCGCGAGATGGATCTGGACGCCATCCTCGCCCGCGCGCCGCGCCTCGCTCTTGTCGACGAACTGGCCCACACCAACGCACCCGGCAGCCGCCACCCCAAACGCTATCAGGATGTCGAGGAGCTGCTGGCGGCTGGCATCGACGTCTATTCGACGGTCAATATCCAGCACGTCGAAAGCCTGAACGACATCGTCGCCAGCTTCACGCGCGTGCGCGTGCGCGAAACAGTGCCGGACAGCATCTTCGAACGGGCGGAGATCGAGGTCGTCGACATTCCGCCCGACGAGCTGATCGAGCGGCTGAAGGCGGGGAAGGTCTACCTTCCCGCCGAGGCGACCCGCGCGCTCGGCCATTTCTTTTCAAAGTCCAACCTGTCGGCGTTGCGCGAACTGGCATTACGCCGCGCCGCGCAAGCGGTGGACGCGCGGATGCTCGAAGACGTACGCGCGCTGGGGCTTGGCGGCACGTGGGCCGGAAGCGAGCGGATCGTCGTGGCGATCAGCGAGCTGCCGGGATGCGACGCACTGGTCCGTGCCGCCAAGCGCGTCGCCGACGGGCTGCGCGGCCCCTGGACGGCGGTCTTCATCGAGACACCCAGGGCGGCGCACTTCACCCACGAGCAACACGCCCGCGTCGCCGCGACGATGACGCTCGTCACGCAACTGGGCGGTGCCGTGGCGACCGTACCTGCGGAAAATGTCGTGACCGGCATCCAGTCCGTGCTGGTCGACCTGCGCGCCACCCAATTGGTGCTGGGCAAATCCAACCGATCGCGCTGGTTCGAACTCCTGCACGGGTCCGTCGTCGACAGGCTGGTGCGCGACACGCCCGACGTGACCGTCCATGTCCTGCCGATGCCGGCGCCCCTGCCGCCACGACAGCGCATCCGGCGACGTCCGGGACAATGGGGCAGCCCGGTGGGCTATGCGATCACGACGGCAATGGTGGCGGCGATTACCGGCCTTGCCAGCGCGCTGTTTCAGATCCTCAATCTCGGCAATGTCGCGCTGCTCTACCTGTTGCCGGTGATGACCGCGGCCAGCTTCTTCGGGCTGCGGCCGGGGCTCTATGCCGGGATCGCCTCCAGTCTCGCCTATAACTTCTTCTTTCTGCCCCCGACCGGCACGCTGACGATCAGCAACCCGGAAAACGTGATCTCGGTTATCGTCCTGCTCGGCATCGCGGTCGCGACCAGCCAGTTGACGGCACGAGTGCGGGCGCAGGCCGACCTCGCCACCGCCAGCGCCCGCACCAACGCCACGCTGGCCGGGTTTCTGCGCCAGATCGCCGGGGTCAACGACCTCGACATTGCCGCACAGATGATCTGCGACGATGTCCGGCGCCTGCTCGACGTGCAGGTGGTGCTGCTCGGGCGGACGGATGGCGCGGGACTGGAGATACTGGCCGCCAGCGACTCCGCTTACCGCCTCGATACGATGGACGATGCCGCCGCCAGCTGGGCATTCGATACCGGCAGTCCGGCGGGCAAGGGCTCCGGCACGCTAGCCGCATCGGAGTGGCTGTTCCAACCGATGAAGGCGGGCGACCGGGTGCTTGGCGTACTGGGCATCGCCAGCGACCGGGTCGGCAGTCCCGTGCGCGCCGATCAGTTGCCGCTGCTCGGCAGCCTGCTTGATCAATCGGCACTCGTCCTCGAGCGCCTCCGCCTGCAGGCCGAGATGCATGACGTCGATGTGGTACGTACGCGCGACCGTCTGCGCGCGGCGTTGCTCTCCTCGGTCAGCCACGATCTGCGCACGCCGCTGACCGTGGTGATCGCCGCCGCAGCGCAACTGCACCATGGTGCCACGCCCGAACTGATCGGCACGATCGAGAGCGAAGCGCAGCGGCTCAATCGCTTCGTCGCCAACCTGCTCGACATGGCCCGCGTCGAGGCCGGCGCGCTGAAGCTGAATATCGAGGCAACCGATCTGAGCGATGCGGTGACCGGTGCCGCGCACGATGCCCGGCGCGCGCTGGAAGGACATGACGTGAGCCTCGACGTGCCGCCCGACCTGCCGCTGGTGCGCGCCGATCCGCAACTGCTGCACCATTGCCTGCTCAACCTGCTCGACAATGCCGGGCGTTATGGCGATCCGGGAACCGGGATCGTCATCGAAGGCCGCAACCACTTCGGCGAGCTGCGGCTTGCCGTTCTCGATCACGGCCCCGGCCTGCCGCCCGACCGCGAAAGCGAGGTGTTCGAAACGTTCAAGCGCCTTGAGGGGTCCGATCGCGCCGTCGGCGGCACCGGACTGGGGCTGGCCATCGTCAAGGCGTTTGCCGAAGCGATGGGCATGACGGTCGAGGCGACCAACCGGCCGGACGGCAGCGGCGCCGCCTTCGCACTGGTGTTCCCCCCTGCCCTGATCGTCCGCGATATCCCGACCGGAAGCGCCTCCTGATATGCCAGCCAAGATTCTTGTGGTCGATGACGACGCCGCGATCCGTCGTCTTTTGCGCACCACCCTGCTCCGCGCGGACTATACCGTCGTCGAGGCGGACGACGCGAAGGGGGCGCTGCGCCAGGCAGCCGTCGAACACCCCAACGCGATCCTGCTCGACCTGGGCCTCCCCGATCGCGACGGCCTGGCTATCATTCCGCAGCTGCGTGCAAGCGGCGACGTCGTCATCTTGGTGGTGTCGGCCCGGGACGCGGTTGACGAAAAGGTCGCCGCGCTGGACCTTGGTGCCGACGACTTCGTGACCAAGCCGTTCGACACCGAAGAACTCCTCGCCCGCCTGCGCGTCGCTTTGCGGCATCAGGGCGTGTCCGGGACGACGCAGAAGATCGTCCGCCGGGGCGACCTCAGCATCGATCTAGACCGGCGGATCGTCTGTCGCGGCGGCGACGAACTTCACCTGACCCGAAAGGAGCATGACGTGCTGGGCCTATTGGCGGGCCATATCGGCCGCGTCGTGACCCATGAACGGATCCTCGCTGCCTGCTGGGGCGCGGACGAAGACCCGCGCGTCGAGTATCTGCGTATCGTCATCCGCAATTTGCGCCAGAAGCTGGAAGCGCCGGAACCGGTCGGCAGCGTCATAGCCAACGAACTGGGTGTCGGATATCGGCTCCGCTCCGATCTCTGAGTGCAGGCCGTTCTCATTGGAGCTGACCCGATTGGAAGTGCCAAGGCAGGAGTTCTCGGAGAAACGGGATTGCTGCGAGTTGGTGGAACAGCCGGTTCGGAATGCACCGGCGAAGTACTCAACGCCTGCAAACGTGCGGGGGACCGTGCGGCAGCTTTCGGAAAGACAGACCCAGAAGGGGACGCTAAGGGGTACTCTGCCCTCCTGATTGCCCGCCGTTCGTTCAGGCCTCCTATCGGCCGATCAGCCTTGTTTCTTCACGGCTGGGTTACCTCGCTGGCATATTCTTCACTGATAGAGTTGGTTTGATGGAGATGAGTGATGGGTCACTCGTCAATGGACCCTGCATTTCATGAACTCCGGCCTTGGAACGAAGGCCGACTGGTCGGTGCCAAGCGAGCTCTGAAACAGCAGCAGGTCTGGGCCATCCGCTTCTGGCTGGATCAACACAGACGTCTTCGAGACCGAGCCCTCTTTGACTTTGCTATCGATAGCAAACTGCGCGGCTGTGACGTGGTCAAAGTGCGGATTGGCGATGTGGTCTCGGGCGGGCGTGTGCGCGATCGCGCTGTCGTCGTTCAGCAGAAAACAAGACGACCTGTTCAGTTCGAGCTGATGGACACGGCCCGGAAAACGATGCGTGCGTGGTTGGAGTGCCGAGACGGCACCCTAAACGACTTCGTCTTCCCGAGCCGCAACGACTACATGGGCCATATGAGTACGCGACAATATGCGCGTCTGGTGCATGAGTGGATCATTGGCATAGGTCTTCCTCCCCAGGATTATGGGACGCATTCGATCCGACGGACGAAGGCTTCGATCATCTACAAGGCAACGGGAAACCTCCGCGCCGTTCAAATCCTCCTCGGCCATGTCAAAATAGACAGCACCGTGCGCTACCTCGGCGTCGACGTGGAGGATGCGCTGGAGTTGGCGGAACG
>CAYQPM010000104.1:0-8195 GCA_964419295.1 uncultured Stakelama sp.
GCGAGAACGCCAAGACGGACGACCTCGAGGTCAATCCGATGAAGGCGAAGCAGCTGACCAACTTCCGCGCGAGCGGCGGCAAGGACGATGCGATCCGCCTCACCCCGCCGAAGAAGATGACGCTGGAACAGGCGATCGCCTATATCGACGACGACGAGATGGTCGAGGTGACGCCGAAGACGATCCGCCTGCGCAAGCGCTTCCTCGACCCCAACGAGCGCAAGCGCGCGAGCCGGGCGAAGCAGGCGGCGTAAGCCGTCGCCGCGAAGGTAACGAAGGAGCGTCCGAGCAATCGGGCGCCCCTTTTTTCATGCTTGCGGTGGATCCGGCGCGCAAAAAAGGGGGCGGTGCCTTGCGACACCGCCCCCGATCGGATCGGATGAGTCGATCAGAAGCGGCCGCTCAGCGACACGCCAATCACGCGCGGTTCGTTGAACACGGCCGCCATGTAGTTTTCGATGACGCCCTTCAGGTTCTTTTCGTTGGTGATGTTGCGGGCGAAGGCAGCGACTTCGTAGCGATCGTCGGGGGTGGTGTAGCCGATCTTCAGGCCGCCTTCGAAATTGCCGTCGGCGTAGAATTCCCGCGTCCTGTAGAGGACGAAGTTCGTGTAGCCCTGGATGTTCCAGTCGGTGGCGGCGAACAGCTTGGCGCCGTTGCCGAGCGGGACGTCGTAGCGTGCGGTGGCGTCGAGGTTCCAGCGCGGTGCGTTCGGCAGCGGGTTGCCGTCGATCTGCGCGAAGGTGTTCGCACCGACCTTGATCGTCGGATCCTGCACGGTGCAGACGACGATGCCGTTGAGGATGCAGACCTGCGCATAGACGCGCTTGTCCCTGATCTTCGACGACAGGGCGCTGGCGCCGAGCGTCAGCGTCAGGTTGCGGACGGGGCGGAATTCGGTGTCGATCTCCATGCCCCAGGCGCGCGCCTTGTCGGCGTTGAACAGCACGCCGTTGCCGTTCACGTCGTTGCCGTTCAGCTGGATGTCGTCGACCGTATAGGTGAACAGCGACGAGTTGAGCCGCAGGCGGCCATCGAGGAATATGCCTTTGGCGCCGACCTCGTAAGAGGTGATCGTCTCGCTCTTCGCGGTCGAGAAAGGCGAGTTGAACACCGCCGAGCGTCCCTGGATCGTCGGCCCGCGGAAGCCGCGCGCGACGCGGGCGTAGAGGCTGTTCGACGGATCGATGGTGTAGAGCGCCGACACGTCCCAGCTCGGCTCCTTGCCCTCAAGCCGGACCGACGTTGGGGCCGTTGCCGGATTGGGATTGAGCAGGCGGAACTGGTCGATGGTGCCGGCGGCGTTCAGCACCGGCTTCACCAGGGTCGTGCGCTTGATGTCCTGCGTATAACGGGCGCCGCCGGTGATCGTGAGGTCCGGCGTCACCTTGAAGCTCGCCTGGCCGAACGCCGCCCAGCTGGTGTTGATGTCGCGCAGGCGGACCCAGTTGTTCGGGTTGCGCGCGGCGGTGGTGAGGAAGTAGCTGCGCTGGTAGAATTCGGTGGTGTCGTTCTGGCGGAAGTAGAAGCCGCCGATCTGCCAGGTGAAGCGCTGGTCGGATTGCGAGGCGAGGCGGACCTCCTGCGTGTACTGGCCGAGTGCGCGGACGTTGCCCTGGCTTTGCCCGAAGCCGTTGGCGACGCCGCCCACCGGGAAGTTCGCCGCGGCGCCGCCGTCGGTATCGCCGCGGCTGTAGCCCGACGTCGTCTCATAGGCGCTGATCGAGGTGAGCGTCGCCGGACCGAAGTCGTAGGCGGCGTTCACCGAGCCGCCGTAGGTGTCGTAATCCTGCGGGTTGTTGTTGCCTTCGTCGAGCGCGATGCTGTCGCGCGGTTCGGCGGCGACCGAATTGGACCCCTTCCGGAGCGCGGCGCGGTGGAAGATCGTCGAGGTGCCGTGATAGCCGCGAGCATGGCCCGACACGTTGACCGAAAAGGCCTCGGTCGGGGTCAGCAGCACCTGGAGGCGTGCGTCGCGCTCGTCGAAGCCGCCCATCGCGTTCTTTTGCGGGGTCTGCGTGCCGTCCTGGCTGGTGCCGGCGAAGCGATTGTCGATCCAGTCGTTGCGATGCTGGATCAGCCCGGACAGCCGCACCGCGACCTTGTCCTGGACGAGCGGGCCGCCGACGCCCGCATCATAGGTGAAGGTGCCGAGGCTGCCCGCCGACGCGGAGACGCGACCCTGCCACGTCTGGCCGGGCCGGATCGTGTCGAACTTGATGATCCCCGCGGTGGTGTTGCGGCCGAACAGCGATCCCTGCGGCCCGCGCAGCACCTCGACCTGGGCGACGTCGAACACCGGGTTCGATTTGAGAACGACATGTTCCAGCACGACATCGTCCTGGATGATCGAGACCGGCTGGCTCGCGCCCAGGTAAAAGTCGATGTTGCCCAAACCGCGGATATAGAAGCGCGGAAAGATGCGGCCGGTCGTGGTTTCGGCATAGAGGCCGGGGACGCGGCCGGAGAGCGCGAGGATATCCTCGCCCCCCGTCTGGAGCGCGCGCAGGTCGCTGCCGCCGACCACGGCGACCGACAGCGGCACGCGCTGGAGACTTTCCGATCGGCGTTCAGCGGTGACGACGATATCGCCGAGAGTGCCGGCATCGTCCTGCGCCGCCACCGCGGGCGTCGCGTCGGTCGCGGGCGTCGCGGTCTGGGCGAGCGCGGGCGCGCCGAGGCCGGCGGCGCCGAGCAGCAGCATGGTCTTGAACAGGCGGGTGGTGGTCACGTTGGTCCCCTTGTGATGGTGCGCACGGGGGAGGACGACGGGCGGCGCGCGCGGGATCTGTCCCTGCGCGCGCGACACGGCGATGTCATGACAGCCGATCCCCCCGGCCTGGCGACGCGCTAGCGCCCGATTGTTGCGGCTTGATGAACGGGCGGACGCGCCGCGAGGCCCTGCGGGCGAAGGGGCTAAACGCCTGATGAACAGCGCATTCCGCACCGGTTCAGGCCGAATCACCTAGACGGATTGCAACACGCTCGCTGCCTTGTGCGTTTGGCCCACATCACCCGAGCGTAGTGTATGAGGAGGTTCGGCGTCATGAATGCATGGATGAAGAAAGCAGGACTGGGCGTTGCCCTTGCGGCCACCGCACTGACGGCGGCAGCACCGGCGGAAGCGCAGCGTTACGGTGGCTATCGCCATTATAACCGCGGCGGCAACACCGCGGCGGGCGCGCTGCTCGGCGGCATCGTCGGCCTGGGTATCGGCGCGGCGATCGCGAGCAACGGACGCGACCGCTATTACGACCGCGGCTATTACGATGCACCGCCGCCGCCGCGCGTCGTCTATCGCGACCGTTATTATGCCCCGCCGCCCCGCGTGGTCGTGCGCGAGCGTTACTATGACTACGCACCGCGGTACGACTATGGCTATCGCGGCGGCTACGGCTACGGCTACGGCTATTAAGCCGCAGACGGGTTTCGTCGGGAAGGCGGCGCGGCGCTTCGGTGCCGCGCCGCTTTTTCATTGTCGCGGGGGCGGCGATGCCGCTAAGCGGCGGGTATGACCGATACGCCCCCCGATCGCCTGTCGACCGATCCGTCGAGCCCGCATTTCGACCAGGCCGCGCTGGAACGCGGCATCGGCATCCGCTTCAAGGGTGCCGAGCGCAAGGACGTCGAGGAATATGACCGTCCCGCCGGCTGGATCCGCGTCGCGCTGGGCAAGAAGGTCGACCGCCATGGCCGCCCGCTGACGCTCAAGCTCAACGGCGAAGTCGAGGCGTGGTTCGAGCGACCCGCGGCCGGCGCGGATGCCGGCGAGGACGCCGCCGAAGGCTGAGGCCGTTCGAGTGATGGCGAGACGAGGCGCGGGGCTGCGGCCCGGCGCCTTTTTTACGCGTACCGACGGTGATCGCGCTCTACGCGACGGGGTGCGTGGTCCGGTATCGCCATGCGTGTGACGTCGTCCGCGCATCATAAGCCGACCCATGCGCGAAACGCCGGGCTGTCTCCGCGCACCGGAATCGGCGGTTAGGTGTTCTTCGCCTGAACCAGTGCGGTTCGGAAGGCCGGCAGGTCATCGACGCAATGCGCGACGCCGGTGATCGGCCCGCGACGATGCGCGACCGGCGGGTCGAGGTCGAGCATGACGTTCGGCCATGTCGCCAGCGCCATGTTCAACACGCCCGGCGCCTTCAGGTCCTCGGCCGACCAGTGCGCGCGGAAACCCGCGACCCGGTCGATCGGGATCGCCAGCGTCATGCGGCTGCCGGTCCGCAAGGTGAGCAGGCCGTCCGCAAGCGTGATCGGCCGGGTCCGGAAGGAGCGAAGCAGACCGCCGAGCAGGACCACCAGCGACAGGTCGAGCAGCCCGAGCACGATCGCCACCGTCCGCCCCCAATAGGCCATGGCGACGAGATGGATCGCACAGGTTTCCACGAGCGCGAGCGCGAGCACGACGCCGACGATCGGGCCGAGGCTGCGGTGATAGGCGAAGGTCATCGGCGATGATTGCCGCCGCAGGGGGCATTCGACAAGCCGGGCGCCCCGATGTGACGATCGCGGTGCGGCCATCGGCAACTTCGATGCCGGAGCGGGTTCTTCCCGTGACGGTCGGGTTCGGTTACCCGCGTGCGGAGGCGATCGGGCGCTCGGGGAATTTACAGGCCGTGACGTTGGACGAGCTTGGACCGCGCCTGTGCATCATGGGACCATCGAACAGCGGCAAGTCCACGCTGGCCGAAGCTATCGGCCGCAGGCGCGGGCTGCGACCCGTGCATCTCGACCAGTTGCATCACCTGCCGCACACCGATTGGGTGCCGCGTGCGCCCGATGCCTTCGCCGCGCTGCACGACGCGGCAATCCTCGATCCGCAATGGGTCATGGAGGGCAATTATTCGCGGCTGCTGCCGCAACGGCTGGAACGGGCGACCGGCCTGATCCTGCTCGACGTGCCGATGGTGATCAGCCTTTTGCGGTATGTCCGGCGGTGCTGGTTCGAGCCGGACCGTCGCGGCGGGCTGGATGGCGGGCGTGACAGCGTCAAATGGGCGATGATCCGCCATCTGGTGACCGCCACCCCCGATAATCGCCGGCGCTACCGACGGATGTTCGCGGAGATCGGTCTGCCCAAGCTGTGGATCGGTTCTCCTCGCGCACTGGCGGCATTCTATCGCGCCAACGGGCTGACACGCTGAGCGCGTCCGCTCGGGACGGTAGGCCTGCACGATTGCGGACGGCAGGCGGGCCGGCGGCCGGTCGCGCGCTAGCCGGTCAGCCGGCTTCGGCGGGCGGCGCGGCGCGGACCGCGGTCCAGTTGCCGGCGATCGCGTCCAGCATGTTGCGGGTATCGTTCAGCGCCGCCGGATCGTAGAGGTAATGCGTCTCGCGGCCGGTGCGTTGTGCATGGACGAAGCCGGCATCTTCCAGCACGCGCAGGTGTTTGGTAACCGCCTGGCGGGTCATGCCGGCGTTGGCCGACAGGCGGGCGATCGAGCGGGCCGCGCCGCTGCGCAGGATGACCAGCAGCGACAGCCGGGTGGGGTCGGACAGCGCCGCGAACAGGCGGGCGGCCTGGACGGGCTTGGCGGGTGGGACCGGATCCGTCATTGCGCAACCTTTCGGTTGCTGTGAGTGCAACCATCTGGTTGCCTACGGGGCAACCGTTTGGTTGCTTGTGTCAACGGGAGTTGAAAAGCGCAACTGGTTTGTTGCGGGTCGCGCGGCACGGCGGGCGCGGCGCGGTGTGCGCGGGTGTGTCGTAGATGCTATGCGGCAGGGTGGATGTTCGAGCAAGCGCAAGCGGCCATTCGAGGCCGGGATGGGCCACCACCTTGCGATTGCGGGAGCGATGTCAGAGGCTTCCGTTCGCGCGGCCCGGTCGACCCCGGATTGTGTCGAAGTTCTCGTCCCGGCACATCCTCTCTTTGTCATTCCCGCGGAGGCGGGGATCCATACCGGCTGGCGTCTCGGTTCTATCAGCAGCGTCAGCGTTTATGGATCCCCGCCTTCGCGGGGATGACGAGGTTAGGTTTGAAGGGGATAGTTGCCGAGCCCGTCCCGGCTGACGGCTCGCCTCGGGCTGGCATCCCGTGCCTTCGAGACCGATTGGCGCTTGGCTTGGCTTGGCTTGGCTTGGCTTCGCTCGGTTTCGCTCGGCTCCGCTCCGCCCGGCAAGTACGTGGGGCAGATGGGTGTGCGGCCCGCGTTCGCCGATGTTCTTGCCGTATGCCGGCGGCTTTACACCGTTTCCAGCGCCTCGGCCGGTTCGAGCCATTGGGCTTCCAGCGTTTCGATCTGCGTCGGCAGATCGGCGCGGCGCTTCATCAGGTCGCTCATCGCGGGTCTGGAGAAACACGGTTCGGCGGCCGTGCGGCCCGCCTCGACCGATGTTCGTCCCTTATGCCGGCGGCTCTACGCCGTCTCCAGTGCCTCGGTCGCTTCGAGCCATCGGGCTTCCAGCGTTTCGATCTGCGCCTGGAGATCGGCGCGGCGCTTCATCAGGTCGCTCATCGCGAGCCTGGCGAAACGTGGTTCGGCGGTCTTGGGGTCGAACATCGCCCGGTCGATCGCGTTGCGATCGGCGGTGAGCGTGGCGATCTCTGCCTCGGCATCGCGGATCGCCTTGCGCCGGGCCTTGTCGGCATCGCGGTCGATCGGCTTGCCCTTCGGCTTTTTCACCTTGGTTTCCGGCTGCTTGTCGACGGCCAGCACGAAGGCGATGTAATCGTCGAGGGTGCCGTCGAATTCGCGGGCGGTGCCGTTGTCGACCAGCACGAGGCGGTCGGCGGTCATTTCCAGCATGTGGCGATCGTGGCTGACCAGCACGACGGCGCCGGTATAGGCGTTGAGCGCCTGCACCAAAGCCTCGCGCGCATCGACGTCGAGGTGGTTGGTCGGTTCGTCGAGGATCAGCATGTGCGGCGCATCGCGGGTGATCAGCGCCAGGGCGAGACGCGCCTTTTCGCCGCCGGACATCTTGCCGACCTTGCCGACCGCCTTGTCGCCCGAAAAGCCGAAGCGGCCGAGCTGGGCGCGGACCGCGGCGGGGCTGGCGCCCTTCATGATCCGCGTCATGTGTTCGAGCGGCGTGTCGTCGGCGTCGAGTTCCTCCACCTGATATTGGGTGAAATAGCCGACCTTCATCTTACCGGAGGCGTTCATGTCGCCGTCCATCGGCGTCAGCTGCGCGGCGAGCAGGCGGGCGAGCGTGGTCTTGCCGTTGCCGTTGCGGCCCAGCAAGGCGACGCGATCGTCGGGATCGAGGCGCATGTTGAGCCGCTTGAGGATCGGCGTCTCGCTATAGCCGACCGACGCCATGTCGAGCGTGATGAGCGGCGGGCGCAATTCGGTGGGATCGGGGAAGTCGAACGACAGCGACGGATCGTTGGCCAGTTCGGCGATCGGCTGCATCTTGGCCAGCATCTTCTGCCGGCTCTGCGCCTGTTTGGCGGTCGAGGCGCGGGCGGAATTGCGGGCGACGTAATCCTGGAGCTTGGCGCGCTGGATATCCTGGTTCGCCTTGGCGGCGGCGAGCTGCGCCATGCGTTCGGCGCGCTGGCGTTCGAAGCTGTCGTAACCGCCCGGATACAGCTGGATCTTGCCGTTCTGGAGGTGGAGGATGTGATCGACGACGTTGTTGAGGAAATCGCGTTCGTGGCTGACGACGACGATCGTCGCCTTGTAGCCGACGAGGAAATCCTCGAGCCACATCACCGCTTCGAGATCCAGGTGGTTCGACGGTTCGTCGAGCAGCAGCAGGTCGGGCTGCGAGAAGAGCAGCGCGGCGAGGGCGACGCGCATCTTCCACCCGCCCGAGAAGCTGTCCAAGGGGCGCTGCTGCATCTCTTCGTCGAAGCCGAGGCCGAGCAGGATCTGCGCGGCGCGCATCGGCGCGGTATAGGCGTCGATCGCGATCAGGCGTTCGTAGACGTCGCCGAGCCGGTCGGGATCCTCGTTCGTTTCCGATTCGATCATCAGCGCGGCGCGTTCGGTGTCGGCGGCGAGCACGGTGTCGAACGGCGTGGCGGTGCCCGACGGCGCCTCCTGCGCGATATAGCCGAGGCGGGCGCCGCGCGGCATGTCGGCGGTGCCGTCGTCGGGTTCGAGCATGCCGGCGATGACGCGGACGAGCGTCGACTTGCCGGCGCCGTTGCGACCGATCAGGCCGACGCGGCTGCCGGGGGGCAGTGCCGCGGATGCGCCGTCGAGGATCGTGCGGCCGCCAAGGCGCACGGTGATGCCGT
>CAYQPM010000105.1:0-8118 GCA_964419295.1 uncultured Stakelama sp.
AGATCCCAATTGCCTTCGCGCGTATAGAATTTGACCGCGAAGCCGCGCACGTCGCGCGGCGTGTCGACCGAGCCCGCACCGCCGGCGACGGTCGAGAAGCGGGTGAACACCTCGGTCCGCTGGCCCTTCTTCTGGAACAGGTCGGCGACGGTGATGTCGGCGAGGCTGTCGGTGCATTCGAAATAGCCGTGTGCCGCCGATCCGCGCGCGTGGACGATCCGTTCCGGAATACGTTCGTGGTCGAAGTGATTGATCTTCTCACGATAAATTTCGTCTTCGAGCAGGACCGGGCCGCGCGCGCCCGCCTTCAGCTGGTTCTGATTGTCCGCGATCGGCGTGCCGTGGTTCGTAGTCAGGACCGGGTGATCCGCATCGGTGATCTGATGGGTTTCTCCACCATGGCCGGCGTTCAGGGCGTGCGTATGGGTCATGGTCATCCTTTTCGGTTATGTCGCCAACGGACCGCGCACCGGCAAGTTGCGGTAAAACAGGTTATTAATTTCGGATTGGTGCTTGGGCGCCGCCAAGGTGAGGCGGTTGCCCGGCGGCGCGGCCCGGACTAATCGGCGGCGAACCAACAGGCCGGGCATTCTCGCATGATCACGCAATCCCCGGCTCGCGTCGCCGGCCTCGATTTCGGCACGACCAACAGCGTGGTTGCCGTGCCGCAGCGCGATGGCGCGCCACGCCTCGTGCAACTCGACGGACCCGGGGGTGCGAGCGCGGTGTTCCGATCGGCCCTGTGTTTCTGGCACGATGAGGATGTCGCCGGCGGACTGGCCGTGGAAGCGGGCCCGGCGGCGATCCACGAATATCTCGAATACCCCGGCGACAGTCGCTTTCTTCAATCGTTCAAGTCGGTCGCGGCAAGCCCCGGTTTCGACAGCGCACCCGTGTTCACCCGCCGCTATCGCTTCGAGGAGCTGGGACGGCTGTTCCTGGCCAGGTTGGCGTCGCACGCGGGAGGCGCGCTCGACCGGCTTGACCGGCTCGTGGTCGGCCGGCCCGTCGACTATGCTGGCGCGCGGCCCGATCCGGCGCTCGCCCGGCAACGCTATGACGCGATGTTCGCCGGCTTCGCGCGCGAGATCCACTATGTCTACGAACCGCTGGCCGCCGCCTTCGGCTATGCCGCGCAGCTGGACGCCTCCGCTACGTTGCTCGTCGCGGACTTCGGGGGCGGCACCAGCGACTTTTCGGTGGTGCGGGTCGAGGGATCGGGCACCGGGCGGCGTTGCGTGCCGCTGGGCCATGCCGGCGTCGGGATCGCCGGCGACCGCTTCGACCAGCGGATCGTCGATCGGCTGGTCCTGCCCCGGCTGGGCAAGGGCGGGCAGTACCGATCGTTCGACAAGGTCCTCGACATTCCGGGTGGCTATTTCGCCGACGTTTCCGACTGGTCGAAGCTCGCGTTGATGCGCAACCGGCGCACGCTCGACGAGCTGGAGCGGCTGCGACGTGCGGCGCTCGATCCCGATGCCATCGCCCGGATGATCGCGCTGATCGAGAATGAACTCGGCTTTCCGCTGTACGATGCCGTCGGGCGGCTCAAGCGGGCATTGTCCGAAGACGACAAGGCGACGTTCCGCTTTTCGGGTGGCGGCGTGGATATCGAGGCGGAGGTCACGCGCGCGGCATTCGACACATGGATCGCGCCCGACGTCGCGCGCATGGCCGCCGCGTTGGACGCGGCGCTGGCACGAGCCGGCGTGGACGAGCGCGCGATCGATCGCGTGTTCCTCACCGGCGGCACGTCGCTGGTGCCGGCGGTGCGTACCCTCTTCACCAGCCGCTTCGGCGAGGGACGGATCGCATCGGGCGGCGAGTTGACGTCGATCGCGCACGGGCTCGCCATGATCGCCTCCGACGATGCAGCGATAGCCGCGGCAACACGGACGACCTGATCCGCTGAAGGCACGCACCTTGCCATCGGGGCGGGCGACCCCTGTCCCGACATCGACACCGTCGCGGCTTCGCTGGGCATCGCAACCCTGCGTCCGATGTTGACCCATCACGTGACCGGGATAATAGTCCGACATAATGCGATGACGCCTCGCCGCGATTACGAGCGGCGCCATGGTCGGAAGGATGGGAATGACTGGGATTTCGGCAGCCGCTGGAAAGCTGCGTAACACGTCGGGACGCGCTTCCGCGGACCCCGTGGCGGGTTGCGATGGGCAGCCCATGTCCGACCGGTTTCCGGATATGCTGAGGCGCATGAAGCGCGTCGGCGGATGGATTGGAATGGTGGCGGCGGTGTTCGTCGCCGGCGCGGCGCAGTCGGCGGGAACGCTGGACACCGACCGGATCGCCCGCGCGCACTTCGGTAACGACGCGCCCTGGTATGCGAGCCGCATTCCCTTTTTCGAATCGGCGGACCCCAAGCTCGACGCGGTCTATTATTACCGCTGGTCCGTCTTTCGCGCCCACCAGCGTGACCTGGGTGCGCGCGGCTTCATCACGACCGAATTTCTGGACGACGTGTCCTGGCAGCTGGAGCCCTGGGCGAGCCTCAACGACGCTACCGGCTTTCACATCGGTGAGGGGCGCTGGCTGAACGACCGGCGATATACGGACGATTACATCGCCCATATGTACGCTGGCGGCAACGACCGGCACTTCACCGACTATCTGGCCGATTCCGTCTGGGGACGCTTCCTCGTCGATGGAAACCGGGCGGACGCAACACGGCATCTTGCGGCAATGCAGCGGCTGTTCGGCCAATGGGACGACCATTACGACGGCGAAAAGGGGCTCTATTGGGTCGAGCCGATCGCCGATGCGACCGAATACACGGTTTCGTCGATCGATGCGTCGGGCGGTGTGGACGGCTTCTTCGGCGGACAAGCGTTCCGACCGTCGATCAACGCCTATATGTACGCCAACGCCAGGGCGATCGCGCGGATCGCGCGGCTGGCGAACGACGACGCCCGCGCGCAGACATTCGACGCCAAGGCCGATGCGTTGCGTACGACGCTGCAGCGCGATCTGTGGAGTCCCGCGCTCGTCCATTTCGTCGACCGGCATCAGCGATCGACGCCGTTCGTGCAGCGATGGGATGCCATACGGGCGCGCGAACTGGTCGGGTTGCTGCCATGGACGTTCGATATGGCGGCCGACGATCCGCGCTACGCCGCGGCCTGGTCGCACGTGCTGTCGCGCGACGAGCTTGGAGGGCCGGCCGGACTGCGGACGGTCGAGCCGAGCTATGAACATTATATGCGCCAATATCGGTATGACGGCGGGACGTTCGCGGGGGGTCGCCGCGAGTGTCAGTGGAACGGCCCGGCCTGGCCGTTCCAGACGACGCAAGTGCTGCTCGGGATGGCCAACCTTCTCGACCATTATCGCCAGTCGGTGGTGACGCGCAGCGACTATATGCGGCTGCTGCGTCAATACGCCCAGCTTCACTACCAGGGCGACCACCTCGATATCGAGGAGGATTACGACCCTGACACGGGGCGTCCGATCGTGGGGCTGGCGCGCAGTCACCATTATTTTCACTCGGGTTACATCGATCTGGTGCTCGGCGGACTGGTCGGCATCCGCCCCCGTGCGGACGACGTGCTGGAAGTCGCGCCGCTGGTTCCCGATCGGGGGGACCCGCAGACGCTCGGCTGGTTCCGGGCGGAGGGCGTGCCGTACCATGGGCATCGGATTGCGGTGACCTGGGACGCGGACGGCCGTCGCTACGGACGCGGGCGTGGGCTGGCGATCGAGATCGACGGCCGCGAAGTCGCGCGACGTGCGACGCTCGGCCGGCTGACGGTTCCGGTGGTGCGCGGCGCGACGGCTCCGATCGAACGGCCGATCGACCAGTCGGTGCAACTCGAGCGCGGCCAATTTCCCAAGGGCAGCGCCTCGTCGGCCGCCGGCGAGGAGAATGTCCATGATGCGATCGACGGGCGTGTCTGGTTCTATCCGGAACTGGGCAATGGATGGTCGTCCGATCCGGGATCGGTACGGCAATGGTATGCGATAGACTTCGGCAAGCCGGTAACGATCGATCGGGCGGAGCTCGCCTTCTTTGCCGATGGGGGGCGGTTCGCGGCGCCGGCGGCCTATACGATGCAGACATGGGACGGCGCCGGCTGGCGCGACCTCGCCGTACATGCCGATGCGCCGGTCGCGAACGGGATCACGCACGCAACCTGGCCAAAGCTGACCACCAGCCGCGTGCGGTTCCTGTTCGAACAGCGACCCCATCGCGCTATGCGACTGGTCGAAGCCAAAGTGTTCTGAAGGGGGTCCTGCGCGGTGCAGCGGACCGCGCGTTTGAGGCGGGTCCGAACAACGATTGCCACCGGGCGAACGATGGCCCCATCGAGGATCCGATCGCCTACTCGATCGCGTCAGACCGCCGCTCTTGGAGGAAATCGGCGAAAGCCGGGATGCCGCCCGCCGCGATCATAAGTCCGGCCCCCATTGCAAGCGCCAAGCCTTTGCCGGCCGTTCGCCAGTGGCCGGATCGGAATAGGTATAATCCCAGTATATGCACCGGCCAAAGCGCTGGCGCGCTGGCACACCGCTGCACCCCAAGTTCGTGACAATCGTCAGAAACCGGAAGCAAACGCACCGCAGGCCACTTCGGTCTCGCCCGCGCGCCAAACTGTGCTGGTGACCCCTACGGGAATCGAACCCGTGCTTCAGCCGTGAAAGGGCCGCGTCCTAACCGCTAGACGAAGGGGCCAGCGGGGGTGCTGCTAGAAGAGGGTGGCGGATCGGTCAAGCGCTCGTTGCATCAATTTGCCCAGGCGGCGTCTTCGAGGTGCAGTTCAGCGGCCGGGCGGCTGCCCCAGTCATCGATCTTCGCGCGACCGACGAGCCATAGCCGGCGGTGCGGCGCAGCACCGAGCAGCGCCTGGCCGAGCGGCGTGTCCGCGGCGCGGAAGGCGACCGTCTTGAAACTGCGACCATCGTCGCCGGCAACGACGGCGCGGACATGACCGTTGCCGACGACGTCCGCCTTGATGATCCGCACCGGCCCGGCGGCGACGCGGGGCGCGGGCCAGCCCATGCCGTAGGGCCCGCCGACTTCGAGCGATTCGACCAGCAGCGGGTTGATGCCGCCGGGGGCGAGGACCGCATCGACCAGCAGCGCGCGCACGCCGATCGCCCGATCGATTGCATCGGACAGCCGCTCTTCGAGGAAGTCGGCGAAGGCCGGGATATTGCCTGCCGCGATCGTCAGGCCGGCCGCCATCGCATGCCCGCCACCGGCGACCAGCAGTCCGCTTTCCTTTGCGGCGAGAACCGCGGCGCCGAGATCCACGCCCGCGATCGACCGGCCCGATCCCTTGCCGAGCCCGTCCTCGCCGATCGCGATGACGATGGCGGGGCGGCCGAGCTTTTCCTTCAGTCGCCCCGCGACGATGCCGATCACACCCGGGTGCCAGCCTTCGCCCGACACCACCGCTACGCGGCGATGCGTGTTGGCGAGGGCATCGGCGGCCTGCTGTACCTCCGCCTCGATGGCGCGGCGTTCCTCGTTGAGCCGGTCGAGTTCTTCGGCGATCACGCGGGCCTCGTCCGGGTCCCGCGTGGTCAGCAATCGGACGCCCAGGTCGGCGCGACCGACGCGGCCGCCCGCGTTGATGCGCGGTCCGAGCGCGAAGCCCAGGTCGCTGCACGTCGGCGCACGGGTCAGTCGCGAGGCTTCGATCAGCGCGGTGAGCCCCGGATTGCGACGCTGCGCCATAACCTTCAGGCCCTGCGCGACAAAGGCCCGGTTGAGCCCCCGCAGCTGCGCCACGTCGGCGACGGTGCCGAGCGCGACGAGGTCGAGGTGGTCGATCAGGCGCGGTTCGGCGCGGCCGGCGAAGAAGCCCCGGCTGCGCAGCGTTCGGATCAGCGCAGCGGCAAGCAGGAAGCAGACGCCAACCGCCGCCAGATGACCATGGGCAGCGCCCTCATCCTCGTCGAGGCGGTTGGGGTTCACCAGCGCATGGGCGAGCGGCAGGGCGGCGGCACATTTGTGATGATCGACGACGACGACGTCGACGGGATGCGCGTGCGCCATGGCCAGTGCCTCGAACGCCTGCGCACCGCAATCGACGGTGACGATCAACGACGCGCCTTCGCCGGCGAGGCGGACGAGCGCATCGCCCGACGGACCGTAGCCTTCGAGCAGGCGGTCGGGAATATAGGGCCGCGCCTCGATCCCGAGGTCGCGCAGCACGAGGATCATCAGCGCGGCCGAGGTGGCGCCATCCACATCATAGTCGCCGAACACGGCGACGCTCTCGCCGGCCTGAACCGCATCGGCGAGGCGGGTGGCGGCCCGGTCCATGTCGCGGAAGATCGACGGGTCGGGCATGAAGGCGCGGATCGAAGGGCTGCGATGCTGGTCCAGCGTTTCGCGCAGGGCGCCGCGGGCGAGCAGCAATTGCGTGACGAGGTCGTCGGCCCCCAAACCGTCGCGGGCGTCGGCGGCAAGCGCCCGCCAATGCCAGGGCTGGCCGAGGATCGAGTGGCTGACGCCAAGAACGGGGGTCATGAAGCAAATGTCCGGGTGGGCGCCGCGCGCGCGGGGACGGCACTAAAGCAGGGAAGGGGCTTTGGTAAACCGGCGGCGTTCGTCGCGCCTCCCGTCGGCCTTCGACACGGTCGGTCGCTCTGCCTATATAACCGTGATGGCCGATTCCTTCGATCTGGGTGAACCCCCGCAGCCGGCGACCAAGGCCAACCCCTATCGCGTGCTCGCGCGCAAATACCGACCGCAGACCTTTTCCGAACTGATCGGGCAGGATGCGATGGTCACCACGCTCGGCAACGCCATCAAGCGCGACCGGCTGGCGCACGCCTTCCTGATGACCGGGGTGCGGGGGGTCGGCAAGACATCGACCGCGCGGCTGATCGCGAAGGCGCTGAACTGCGTCGGACCGGACGGGCAGGGCGGTCCGACGATCGATCCGTGCGGCATATGCCACGAATGCACCTCGATCGCCGAGGGGCGGAACGTCGATGTCATCGAGATGGACGCCGCCAGCCATACCGGCGTCGATGACATGCGTTCGGTGATCGACATCTCGCGGACCACCAGTTTCGGGTCGCGCTATCGCATCTTCATCATCGACGAAGTGCACATGCTGTCGAAGAGCGCGTTCAACGCGCTGCTCAAGACGTTGGAAGAACCCCCTGAGAACGTGAACTTCATCCTCGCCACGACCGAGGTGAACAAGGTGCCGGTCACGGTGCTGTCCCGCTGCCAGCGGTTCGACCTGCGCCGAATCACGGCGGAGAAGCTGCTCGAGCATTTTACGCAGATCGTCGGCAAGGAAGGCGTCGCCGCCGAACCGGAAGCGTTGATGCTGATCGCGCGCGCGGCGGAAGGATCGGCGCGCGACGGGCTGTCGATCCTCGATCAGGCGATCGCGCACGCCGATATCGACGGAGAGGGCGTCAGTGCCGACGCGGTGCGTCATATGCTCGGCCAGTCCGATCGGGGCGCGGTGCGGGACCTGCTGGAGCTGGTGCTGACCGCCGATGCGGCGGCGGCGCTGGGGAGCCTGCGCCGGCAATATGACTATGGGGTCGATCCGCAATCGGTGCTGCGCGCGCTGCTGGAGATGGTGCACGGCATCACGCTGGCGAAGGTCGGCACCGCCGAAGATCCCGCGCAACCTGCCGAGGAACGCCAGGCGCGTGCCGAATGGGCGGCCAAGCTGTCGTTCCCGGCGCTGCACCGGCTGTGGCAATTGTTCCTGAAAGGGCATGACGAGGTCGCCAGGGCGGCGCTGCCGATCGAAGCGGCGGAAATGGCGCTGCTGCGGGCGATCCACGCCTCGACGCTGCCGGATCCGGGCGAACTGGCGAAGGCGATCGCTAGCGGCAAAATGGGGACCGTCGCCGCACCAGCGGCGGCAGCGGCGCCGCAGCCGGCACCGGTGGCGGCCGAAAAGCCGGGCATGCCGGTCGCTTTCGCCGGCCTGGTCGAACTGCTGGAGGACAATGGCCACCACGCCGTCGCGGCGCAGCTGAGCAACGGTGCGCGCGTGGTGCGGTACGAGGCGCCCGAACTCATCCTCAGCGGGTCGCGGCCGATGTCCGCCGATACGTTGCGGGACGTCGCCGACGCGTTGAAGAAAGCGACGGGCGCCGTGTGGAAGATCGCCTTGG
>CAYQPM010000106.1:0-7996 GCA_964419295.1 uncultured Stakelama sp.
TGGGGTTCCACGGCTTGCCTTGCACCGGCATGCCGGGGCGCAGCATCATGCCGCCTTCGACGATGATCTTGTCACCCGGCTTGACGCCGCCGGTGACCAGCCAATTGTCGCCGACCGTGCGACTGGTCTGCAACATGCGCGGCTGCACCTTGTTGTCGGCACCGATGACCATCGCCGTCGCCTGCCCCTTTTCGTCGCGGCTGACTGCGCGCTGCGGCACGAGCATCGCGTTCGAGCGTGTGCCCTCGACCAGCGCGGCGCGGACGAACATGCCCGGCAGCAACAGCCCATTGGGATTGGGAAACAGCGCCCGGATCACCTGCGATCCGGTGGTGGGATCGACGGTGACGTCGGCGAAGCGCAACGTGCCCTCCGGCCCATAGTCGCTGCCGTCTTCCAGCTTCAGCCGGATGCGGGCGTTGCCGTCGCGCGTCACCTGTCCGCTCAGGATCTGCTGGCGCAGCTTCAACAGGTCGGAACTCGACTGCTGGATATCGACGTAGATCGGATCGATCCGCTGGATCGTGGCGAGCGCGTTGGTCTGCGCCGCGGAAACGAGCGCGCCGGTGGTGAACACCGACCGGCCGATGCGGCCGGTGATCGGCGCCCTGATAGTGGTGCGGCCCAAATCGATTTGTGCAGTGCGAAGCGCAGCCTGCTGCGCCGCAACATCCGCGCGTGCCTGCTGCGCGCTCGTCTGGGCATTTTCCAGCTCCTGGCGGGCGATCGCGTTGATCTTGACCAGCTCGCCGTAACGCCGCGCCAACGCCGAACTCGACGCGATGGCGGCGCGGGCGCGGGCAAGCGCGGCCTGCGCGCTGGCGACCTGCGCCTGATAGGGGGCGGGATCGATGCGATAGAGCGCCTGCCCCTTGCGAACGACGTCGCCTTCGACGAACAGGCGGGCCTGCACCAGGCCATTGACCTGCGGGCGCACCTCCGACGTCTCGTACGCTGTGGTGCGGCCGGGCAGTTCGGTGGTCAGGGTCACCGCCTGTTCAGACACGACGAAGTAACCGACCGGGGCCGGACCTTGTGGTGCCTGCTGCTGCTGCTCACCGCCGCCGCCGCACGCCGCAAGGGCAAATGCCAGCGCGAGCACCGCCACCCCGTGTCGCTTGTTCGTCATACAAAATGTCCGCTGTATAGATTGTGAGTGATCGATCACTCACACCCTGCTACAGCGAGTTGGGAACGGGCGTCAAGACGCGCAGGACGGAGATGGAATGATCGATCAAATAATTTGTTGCAGTGCATCAAGAAATAAGGTCGAGCTCCGGCGCCAACAGGTTATCGACGCCGCCCGTAAGCTGTTCATCGACAACGGCTTTCATGCCACCGGCATCGCGCAGATCGCCAAGGTGTCGGGGGTTGCGGTCGGCCAGCTGTATCGCGATTTTTCTTCCAAGGAGGATATCGTCGCGGCCATCGTCAACGCCGGTTGCAACAGCTTCATGGCCGCCGACTCGCTGCGACGCGCGATCCTGGATGGCGACGAAGATCATGTGTTCGAATGGATCCATCAATTCGTCGTGCCCGACGACGATACCGATGAAAGTCGCCTGTTCGCCGAGATCGTCGCCGAGGCGGGGCGCAACGCCCGCATCGCCGCGATCTTCAACGGCATTCACGGTGACGTTCGCGTGCTGATGATCCAGGCGTTGGAGATGCTCGCGCCCGGTGCCGGGCTGGCGTGCCGACGCGAAGCGCTCGCCGATGCGATCATCACCATGTCGCTGGGGCTCATGCACCATCAGCTGATCCGACCGGGAACGGACCGGACGCCGCTCGTCGAAGCGCTGATCGCGACGATCGACCGCGACATTGGCGCCCTGCGCACGGAAGCGCGCGCCGCAGGGGATCGATCGCTCGCGGAACTCCCGCAGGGCGCATGATCCGGCAACGTCAGCGACTCGGCCACACCGCAAGGCTCGTCTCGACCAGCCGCTCCAGATCGGCGCGGCTCGCCCCCGATCCTGCCTGTACCGCCATCCCCTGCAACAGCGCGTACAGATAGCTGGTCAGCCCCAGCACATCGACGTGCGCCGGCAGGTCGCCGTCGCGCTTCGCCGCCTCGAACCGTTCGATCAGCGCCGCCTGCGACGAGGCGCGGCGCGCGATCACGTCGGCCTTGATCGATTCCGCCTCGGCACCGCAGGCCATCGCGCTGATCACGCCCAGGCAACCCTTGGGATCGCACTGGCTGGTCTGCATCGCCAGCGCGCCGCGCATGAAATGTTCGGCGACCCCGCGGGCGGTCGACTGTTCCAGCGCGACGCGGGTATATTCCAGCTTTTCCGCTTCATAGAGGTCGAGCGCCTTGTGGAACAGCGCCTCCTTGTTGCCGAACGCCGCGTACAGGCTGGGCCGGGTGATCCCCATCGCCTCGGTCAGGTCCGCGAGCGACGCACCCTCATACCCCTTGCTCCAGAACACCCGCAACGCCGCGGCCAGCGCCATTTCGGTGCAGAACTCGCGCGGGCGACCCTTGTGGGGCAGACTCGCCTGCGGAACAGTGGCAACCATTTCCATATCGCTCAGTATAGAAACGGATGATGGCACAAACAAGACCGCGCCGGACCGACCCGGCGGCGGGTCAGGCGGCCGATGCCAGCGCCGGTATGCCGGCCTGGCGCATCAGGTCGCGCGCGACCGCCTCGGCGATCTTGATCCCGTCGACCGCGGCGGACAGGATGCCGCCGGCATAGCCCGCGCCCTCGCCCGCCGGATACAGGCCCGCAGTGTTGACGCTCTGAAAGTCGTCGCCGCGGGTGATCCGCACCGGCGACGAGGTCCGCGTCTCGACCCCGGTCATCACCGCATCGGGGTGATCGTAACCCGGTATCTCGCGCCCGAACGCCACCAGCGCCTCCCGCATCGCGGTCACCGCGAACTCCGGCAGGCATTCCGCGAGGTCGGTCAGGTGCACGCCCGGCCGGTAGGACGGGATGACGCTGCCGAGCCGGGTCGACGGCCGCCCCGCCAGGAAGTCGCCCAGCCGCTGCGCCGGCGCCTTGTAATCGCCGCCACCGACGGTGAAGGCGCGGCTTTCCCAATGGCGTTGCAGCGCGATCCCGGCCAGCGGATCGCCGGGGTAATCGCGCGCCGGATCGATGCCGACGACGATGCCCGAATTCGCATTGCGCTCGTTGCGCGAATATTGGCTCATGCCGTTGGTGGCGACCCGCCCCGGTTCGGACGTGGCGGCGACGACGGTGCCGCCCGGGCACATGCAGAAGCTGTAGACCGTGCGCCCGTTACGGCAATGGTGCGACAGGCTGTAGGCGGCGGCGCCCAGATCGGGGTGCCCGGCGCACGGGCCGAACCGCGCGTCGTCGATCCAGCTTTGCGGATGCTCGATCCGCACCCCGATCGAAAACGGTTTCGCCTCCAGGAACACGCCGCGTTCGTGCAGCCGGTGGAACGTGTCGCGCGCGCTGTGGCCCAGCGCCAGCACAACCGGCCCGGTCGCCATCGTCTCGCCGCTCTGCAACGTCAGTCCGCGCAGCCGCCGGGCACCGTCCGCCGTGGTTTCGATGGCGAAATCGTCGACGCGATGCTGGAAGCGATATTCCCCGCCCAGCGCCTCGACGGTGGCGCGCATGCTCTCGACCATCGTGACCAGCCGGAACGTGCCGATGTGGGGATGCGCCTCGGTCAGGATTTCCGGCGGCGCGCCCGCCTTCACGAACTCGGTCAGCACCTTGCGGCCGAGGTGGCGGGGATCCTTGATCTGGCTCCACAATTTGCCGTCCGAAAAGGTGCCCGCCCCGCCTTCGCCGAACTGCACGTTCGATTCGGGGTTGAGCTCGCTGCGTCGCCACAGGCCCCAGGTGTCCTTGGTCCGTTCGCGCACCAGCTTGCCGCGATCGAGGATGATCGGACGAAAGCCCATCTGCGCCAGCAACAGCCCGGCGAACAGGCCGCACGGCCCGGCCCCGACGACCACCGGGCGCGGCCCGGCGTAACCGGCCGGCGCGCGTGCGACCATGCGATAGCCGGTGTCGGGCGTCGGGTTGACGTGCCGGTCCCGCTTGAACTTCGCGAGCAGCGGCGCTTCGTTGCGGACCCTGACGTCGATCGAATAGACGAAGTGGATGTCCATCTTGTCGCGGGCATCGTGCGCGCGCCGCGCGACGGTATAGCGGACCAGATCGCGGGGGCCGATCCGCAGCCGATTGCGAATGGCCGCCGCCAAGGCCTCCTCAGGGTGGTTGAGGGGCAGCTTCAACTCGGTGATGCGCAGCATATCCGCCATATAGCGCCGCGCCGCCGCTGCGACCAGCGCGGGATCAGTCGGCGACGTCGATCGGGTGGGTGACGACGATCTCGGGCCGCGCCGCAGCCAGATCGCGGGCGGCGAGCCCGAACGCCTTGAAATGATCCGATTGCATATGCGCGTCGACCGCAGCCTGATCGACGTACAATTCATTGAAGACGAAGCGCTGCGCACCCTGCGCCTCGCGCCACAGGTCGTAATGGAGCACGCCTGGCTCGGCGCGCGAAGCCGCGATGCAGGGGCCTGCCGCCGCGATAAAGGCATCCTCATGCCCCGGCTTGACGGCGACGAACGCCACGACCTTGACCGACATGTTCTGCTCTCCCTGGCTTTTGTCGGATCGGGATGATGCGGCAGCCAGACGATGTCCAGCGGTTTGCGCGTCCCCCGCCCCCGCTCCTACCACAGGCCATTCCCCGCCCGCCCGCCTCGAACCTCGTCGATCCGCCGCAATGTTGCGGGCGACACGCCGTCCGGCAGCGCATCGATAGCGAAGAAGCACGCCTGGGCCAGTTCGATGCCGTCCGCGCGCGGCACGTCGGACGTCGCGCCACGAAACAGATGGACGACATCCCGCCGCCCCTCCGCAAGCGCCACGAACGTGCCGATCGCCGCGATATTCGACAGGCGGCACCCGGTTTCCTCCAGCAATTCCCGCGCGGCGGCGTCCCGCGGCGCCTCTCCCCGTGCGATCCCGCCACCCGGCAGCATCCAGAGGTCCGACCGCCCGTAGCGATGGCGCACCAGCAGCAATCGCCCGCCGGTGTCGAACGCCATCACCTTCACCCCATGCGTGCGCCATCGCAGCAGCGCCAGCACCCGCCGCCTGAGGCGATAGAGGAGATCGATCGGCGGCCGCATCGCGTCACGCTACGCCGGGCGCAGGAATGGCGCCAGTGTCCGGGCCGTTGCGTCATGTGCGGCCTCCTTGCCCTTGCCCTCACCTGTCGAACCGGCAAAGAGGCGGCGAAGGGGAGCCGCCATGTCCATCTTGTCAGACCGCTGGATTCGCGAGGCCGCACTGGGCCAGAACATGATCGAGCCCTTCGTCGAGAGCCAGCGGCGCGAAGGCTGCATCAGCTACGGCCTGTCCTCCTACGGATATGACGCCCGGGTCGCCGACGAATTCAAGATCTTCACCAATGTCGACAATGCCCTGGTCGACCCCAAGGATTTCGCGTCGAACAGCTTCGTCGATCGCAAGACCGACGTCTGCATCATCCCGCCCAACAGCTTCGCGCTGGCACGGACAGTGGAATATTTCCGGGTGCCGCGTGACGTGCTGGTGATCTGCCTCGGTAAATCGACCTACGCCCGGTGCGGAATCATCGTCAACGTGACTCCGCTGGAGCCGGGCTGGGAGGGTCACGTCACCCTCGAATTTTCCAACACCACGCCGCTGCCGGCCAAGATCTACGCGAACGAAGGCGCCTGCCAGTTCCTGTTCCTGCAAGGCAACGAACCGTGCGAGATCAGCTATGCCGATCGCGCCGGCAAATACATGGGCCAACGCGGGGTGACGCTGCCCCGCCTCTGACCGCGCGTGTCGGCGCGTCGCGAGCGTCGCCGCCAAGCGCGCCAACCCGCGCGCCGCGACCGCATGCGACGACGTCACCGCGCTGGCGGGATCAGCTATGCCGACCACGCCGGCAAATACATGGGCCAACGCGGGGCGAAGCTAACCCGCCTCTTACGCCGCGGTTCAGCGCGTCGCGAGCGTCGTTGTCAGGCGCGCCAGACCGCGCGCCGCGACCGTATGCGACGACGTAACCGCGCCGGCGAGATCAGCTATGCCGACCGCGCCGACAAATACATGGGGCAGCGCGGGGCGACGCTACCCCGCCTCTGACCGCGCAGTTCGGCGCGTCGCGAGCGTCGCGAGCGTCGCCGTCAGGCCCGCCAATCCGCGCCCCGCGACAGCATGCGACGACGTCACTGCGCCGGCGAGATGAGCTATGCCGACCACGCCGGCAAATACATGGGTCAGCGCGCGTTGACGCTACCCCGCCTCTAACCGCGCGGTTCGGCCCGTCGCGAGCGCCGCCGTCAGGCGCGACAATCCGCGCGCTGCGACCGCATGCGACGACGTCACCGCGCCGGCGAGATCAGCTATGCCGACCGCGCCGACAAGTACATGGGTCAGCGCCGGGAGACGCTACCACGCCTCAGACGCCGCGGGTCAGCGCGTCGCGAGAGTCGCCGTCAGGCGCGCTAACCGCGCGCGGCGACCGCGTGCGACGACGTCACCGCGCCGGCAAGATCAGCTATGCCGACCACGCCGGCAAATACATGGGCCAACGCGGGACGACACCACCCCGCCTCTGACCGCGCAGGTCAGCGTGTCGCAAGCGTCGTCGTCAGGCGCGCCACACCCGCGCGCCGCGACAGCATGCGACGACGTCACCGCGCCGGCGAGATCAGCTATGCCGACCGCGCCGGCAAATACATGGGTCAGCGCTTGGCGACGCTACCCCGCCTCTGACGCCACGGTTCAGCGCGTCGCGAGAGTCGTCGTAAGGCGCGCCAGACCGCGCGTCGCGGCCGCGTGCTACGACGCCACTGTGACGGTGAGATCAGCTATGCGGACCCCGCGGGCAAATAAATGGATCAACGCGGGGTGACGCTGCTCCGCCTCTGACTCCGCGGTTCAGCGCGTCGAGAGCCTCGTCGTCAGGCGCGCCAGACCGCGCGCCGCGACCGCATGCGACGACGTCACCACGCCGGTGAGATCAGCTATGCCGACCGCGGGCAAATACATGGGGCAACGAGGGGTGACGCTACCCCGCCTCTGACCGCGCGGTTCAGCGCGTCGCGAGAGTCGTCGTAAGGCGCGCCAGACCGCGCGCCGCGACCGCATGGGATGACGTCACCGCGCCGTTCGGCATGTCCATGGCAACCGCCGGCCGCCGCAGCACCTCGCCGTACAGGGACCGCGCGTCCGCGATGCGTCCCGTCCGCGCATAGGCGACCGCCAGGTTGAGCATCAGTTCGGGACGTTGTGGAAAAATGCGGCGCTCGGCCTCGATCTGCCGCGTCGCCGTCGTGAAGTCTCCGGCCGATATCGCCTGATAGCCGGTTCTCTGGGCCATCGCCGGGGTGGTCATTCCGACCGCCACCATCACCATCGCTATCGCACGCATTGCATCGCCTCCTTCCCCCACCTCGAGGCAGGTTTCACTTTTGTGACATTGTTGTGTCACTTCGGAGACGGTCGCGCAAGCGTCGCCGTGGCGTGTATCGAGATCTCGCGAGGGCAACGAAAAAGGGCGGCTCCTTCCGGAACCGCCCCTTGTCGCCATCGTATCGAGATCGATCAGAAATCGTTGCGATACTGTTCGTTGCCGATGAAGCCGAGCTTCGTCACCGCCGAGCGCTTGATCACCGCCAAGGTCTGGTCGACCTTGTCGTACTTCGCTGCCGGATCGGGCTGGAAGTGCAGTTCCGGCTCCGGGACGATCGCGGCGGCCGTGTCCAGATACTGGCGCAGCGTCACTTCGTCGACCGGAACGCCGTTCCACGACACCGTGCCTGCCGGATCGATGATGATCTTGTTCTTCTGCGGGTCGACCGGCGGCGTGACGTTCCGCGGGTCGTTGACCGGCAGATCGACCTTCACCGCGTGCGTCGGCACGGGAAGCGTAATGATGAACATGATGAGGAGCACGAGCATGACGTCGATCAACGGCGTCGTGTTCATGTCCATCATCGGCTCGCCGT
>CAYQPM010000107.1:0-7944 GCA_964419295.1 uncultured Stakelama sp.
CTCGTCGAGGAAGCCGAAGTCGGCAAGGTCTATGACGGCAAGGTCGTCAACCTGGTGGACTTCGGTGCGTTCGTGAACTTCATGGGTGGCAAGGACGGCCTCGTCCACGTCTCCGAGATCAAGAACGAGCGCGTCGAGAAGGTGTCCGACGTCCTGTCCGAAGGGCAGGAAGTGAAGGTCAAGGTCCTCGAGATCGATCCGCGCGGCAAGGTGCGCCTGTCGATGCGCGTCGTCGATCAGGAAACCGGCGCCGAGCTGGAGGACACCCGTCCTGCCCGCGAGCCCCGCGAAGGCGGTGACCGTGGTCCGCGCGGTCCGCGCAGCGGCGGCGGCGATCGTGACGGCGGTGGCCGTGGCGGCGATCGTGGTCCGCGTCGCGATGGCGGCGGGCGTGACGGCGGCGGCCGCGATGGCGGCGGTCGTGGTCCGCGTCGCGACGGCGGCGACCGTGGTCCCCGCAGCGAGGGCGGCGACCGCGGCCCGCGGAACGGCGGCGGCAACGAAGATGGCCCGGCACCGGAGTTCGCTCCGGCCTTCCTGACCGAAACGCGCGACTGATCCTCGGCATAGCGCCGAAACGACGAGAGGCCCGGCGGCGATGCCGGGCCTCTTTTCGTTTTCGCCTGCCGCACCGCGCCCTCGCCGCGCACGCCATGCCTCCCCCGCCTGCGGCCGGACAGACTCTCCCCGCAGGCCAGACCCTAAAGCTGCGGCTGCCCGGGCTTCGGCGACGCGGTAACCGCCGGCTCCTGCCACAAACCCTCGATCGCCCGCAGCAGGCGCGCCGGCGACACCGGCTTTTCGCAACGTGGCAGGTGACGGTAGCGCTCGGGGATCATCGCCTCGTCATAGCCGCTGGTGATCAGCACCCGCACGTCCGCCTCGATCAACCGATCGACCAGCGGATAGGCGAGTGTCTCCCTCAGGTTGATGTCGAGCACGGCGGCATCCAGCCGCGCGCCATGCCCGACCGCCCGCATCGCCTGCGGCAGCGACGCTGCCGGCCCGACCACCTCCGCCCCGGCGAGCCGCAGCTCGCTGGCGAGATCGTCGGCGATCATATATTCGTCCTCGACGACGAGCACGCGCTTCCCCACAAGCGGCAATGCTGTTGATGTCATTTGCTTACTCCCTGTAAAATAAGGAATAAACACATCCCGGTAAATCGCGCTAACATGGGTGAGCGAGCATTGCGGACGGATGTTGTCTGATTGCGCCATGTCCTTCGCTTCACCCGCGCACCGCCTGATCACCCGGCTGCAATTCTATACGCAGCTCGCCGAGGACGAGCGCGCGGCGCTCGACGCGGCGGCGGCCGGACCGCCGATCGCGGTGCGGCAACGCCGCGACATCATCCGCGAAGGCGACAGTCCACGCGGCGTCAACCTGATCCTCGAAGGCTGGGCCTTCCGCTACAAGACGCTGGAGGACGGTCGCCGCCAGATCATCGCCTTCTTCCTGCCCGGCGACCTGTGCGACCTGCACGGCTATATCCTGAAGGAGATGGATCATTCGGTCGGCGCGCTGACCCCGGTACGCTACACCGAAATCCCGCGCGAAAAGATCGAGGCGCTGACCGGCGCCGGCGGCCGCCTGGGCCATGCCTTGTGGTGGGACACATTGGTCGCCGCGGCGGTGCAGCGTGAATGGACCGTCAATCTGGGCCAGCGCGATGCGATCGAGCGATTGTCGCACCTGTTCTGCGAACTGTTCTTCCGGTTGCGTGCGGTCGGGCTGGTCGATGGCTGCCGCTGCGAGATCCCGCTGACCCAGACCGATCTGGCCGAAGCGACCGGCATGACGCCGGTTCACGTCAACCGCATGGTCCAGGAACTGCGCGCCCGCGGCCTGATCCACTGGAAGGGCCGCGAATTCGAAGCCGTCGATCTTGACGGGCTGTGCGATGTCGCGATGTTCAACCCGACCTACCTCCATCTCGATCACGAAGGACGGCATCTCGATGCCAATGGGTGATCCGTCTCCGGCCGCCCCGGATGCGCCGGACAGCCGCACCGCCCCATCGCCACCGATCGGCTGGCGCGCCTCGGCCACGGGGGATCGCGTCGACCTGTCGCCGGGCTGGTCCGCACTGACCGGGCAGAGCGCGGCGGACAGTGCAGGCATCGGCTGGATGGCGTGCGTCCATCCCGAGGACCACGGGCTGATCCTGAAGGGCTGGCACCGGGCGCGGACCACCGGATCGTTCGCCGCCGACCTGCGCATCCTCGTCGCCGCTTCGGGCACCTATCGCTGGTTCCGCGCGCAGGCGACCGCCGCCGCCGACGCATCGGGCGACTGGATCGGCACCACGATGGACATAACCGATCTGGTGGGAAAGCTGAGCGGCGAATCGGCGCTGCGGGCCGCCCTGCATCACCGCATCCGCAACACGCTTGCGGTGATCCGCTCGATCGCGCGCCGCACCGCCGAGAACAGCGACACGGTCGAGGAGTATCGCAGCCATTTCGACGGCCGCCTCGCCGCCTTCGCACGGACGCAGAGCCATATCATGCGCACCGGCGCGGAGGGCGTCGATCTGGAGGGGCTGCTCGCCGACGAACTGCTCGCCAACCAGGTGGGCGCACGCGCGAGCTATAGCGGGCCTGAGGTGCGGCTGCCGCCGCGGCTGGCCGACCAGCTCGGCATCGCGCTGCACGAGCTTACCGACAACGCCGTCCAATATGGCGCCTTCGCGCGCGAGGACGGCGCCCTCCAGGTACGATGGTGGATCGCGGGCGACATCCCCCAACGTGTCCTCCACCTCGAATGGCGCGAGGACGTACCCGACGGCGGCATCGTCGCGCCCGAAAGCGAAGGGTTCGGGCTGGAACTGCTCACCCGCAGCCTGCATTACGAGGTGGATGCGCAGGTCGCGCTGGACTTCGCCGACGCCGGGCTCGCCTGTTCGATCCGGGTGCCGCTCGACTGATCCGCACTGCCGCGGCGGATCCGATTTCCTGACGCCGATTGATCCAGATGAACGGCAATCCGCGCATCGATTGCTATAAAGCGGATGCTTGTGACGAGTGGCCCGTTGGCGACAAGCAGGTTCCATTGCGGACAGCGATCATGCCAAGCACCCAGGACATCGAATATTTCCAGCACCGCGAACGCCAGGAGCGGACGTTGGCGGAACGCGCACCCAGCTCCGACGGCCGCCGCATCCATCTGGAACTGGCGCGCCGCTATGCGCGGATGATCGACGATGCGATGACCGGCTACGGTCCGGGCGACGGCTCGGGCGATCGTCGCCCGACGCTGCGCATGTCGATTCGCCACTGACCGCACGCGTCGTCGGGCGGCGGCGTCCCGCAGCTACAGGAAGCCGATCTGGCGCAGCCACGCCTCGCACAGGGTCGGCCAGATCGAGACGGGCAGCCCCGGCGTGTCGAGCGCGAACCCATGCGGCGCATCGGCGAAGACGTGCAACTCCGCAGCGCCGCCCGCCGCCGACCATGCCGCATGCAATCGCCGGGCATTCTCCACCGGCACGACCGGATCGCTGCCCGCATAGACGATGAACGCGGGCGGCGGTGCTGGCAGCAGCTGCGCATCGGGCTGCAACGCATCGTACAGCGCCTGTTTCTCGATCGGCGGCAGCGGCGGCTTGTCCGCGACGATCGTCCGCCCCGCGGCGTTGGTGGAGATCGGCGCATAGCCGATCACCATCGCGTCTGGGCGCGGCGCCGCTTCGCCCGGCCATTGCGGCGGGCGCGCCGCGACGAGGCACGCGGCGAGGTGCCCGCCCGACGACAGGCCGACGACGCCGACCCCGGCGAAGTCGCGTGCGCGGATCCGCCGCATCGCCTCGCCCGCATCGTCGAGCGGCGCCGCCGGACCATGGTCGCCGTTCGGAAAGCGATGGATCAGGACGAAGGCGTGATAGCCCAGTCCGGTGAGCCAGCGCGCCACCTGCACGCCTTCGCGCCCCGCCATCAGCGCGACATAGCCGCCACCGCCGAGCACCAGCATCGCCCGCCCGTTGGGCACCGCGGGGCGATATTCCAGCAGCACCGGTTGCGACACCGCGCTGACCACCGCCGCCCCGGCGGGCTGGTCCGGCTCGAACGTCACGCCATCCGCGACGATCGCCGCGTCCCATAGCGGCTGCACGTCGTCCGCATCCAACATCGTCGATCCTTTCGTCATGGCTGCGCAAGTCGTCGGAAGCGGATCGGGGCGGCCGGCGTCATGCCGCGATGCTGTTGCCATAGCCGATCACCACCGTCGCGATCAGCAGCAGCGCGACGCCGCTCCAGACGACGCTCTTGATGCCGCGGCCGACGTCCTTCCACTCGCGGAACGCAAAGCCCCACAGCGTGCCGAAGATGATGATCGAGGCCATGTGCAGCGTCCAGCTGGAAAACCCCAGCCGGCCCATCTGGCTTTCGCCCATCGTGTAGAAGAAGAACTGGAAATACCACGTCACCCCGGCGAGCGCGCTCAACGCATAGTTGCGCAGCAACGGCGGCCGTTCGACACCGGCCTTGGTCCGCCCGGCGAACTCGCCGGCGCTGCGGTTCCTCGCGATCAGATAGGTGCACCAGACGCCGTTGGTGATCAGCCCGCCGAACATGACGAGGCACAGCACCGGCAGTCCGGTCCACAGCGGCCCGGTGCCCGCGGCCGCCGACAGCGCCTTGATCGGCTCGCCCGCCGCCAGGCCGAAGGCGAAGCAGGCCGACATGATGCCGGCGAAGATCGCGACCGCAATGCCCTTCCTGAAGTCGAATTCGGCGACCACCGCCGCCTTCTGCTCGGGCGTCAGCAGCGCATCCTTGCGCGCGCCCGCGATCGCGACGACGACGATGCCGAGCAGCGTCAGCGCGATGCCCGCCAGCACGATATTGCCCGACGTCGTCGCCAGCAGCTTCGCATGGAATTCGCCGGTGAACAGCGGCGGGATCAGCGTCCCGAAGACCGTGCACAGCCCCAGCACCACCGCCATGCCCAGGCTCAGCCCCAGATAGCGCATCACCAGCCCATAGCCGAGGCCGCCGAAGCCCCACAGCAGGCCGAACACGATCGGCCACCAGAACGCGCCCGCCGGCGCGCTGCCCAGCACGCCGAGCAGGTCGTGCGTCTGCACGCTCGCGAAGAACCACGGCGCGAACACCCAGGAAAACACGCCGCCGGTGATCCAGTAGATCTCCCACGACCAGCGCTTCACGCCGCGATAGGGCACATAGAAGCTCGCCGAGGCCAGCCCGCCGAGCCAATGGTACAGGACGCCGATCAGCGGATTTGGGGGCATGCATCCGGTTCCTTTTTATCGTTGTCATCGGGAATGACGGATGGATCCGCGATCGGCGTCAAACCCCCAGCCCCAGATCCAGCCCCAGCCGGTACACCCGGTCGGCGTTGCGCCCGAACAGCGCCCGCCGCTCGTCGTCGGAACAGTCCGCCGTCACCGTGTGATAGGCTTCCATATAGCGGTCGATCGGCGCGAACAGCCGGTCGGTCGGCGCATCGCTCGCGAACAGGCAGCGCTCCGTCCCGAACAGCGCGATCGTCTCCAGCAGCAGCGGTCGCACCCGCTGAAACGTCCAGTCGCGCCAGACGAAGCCCAGCCCCGACAGCTTCACCGACACCTGCGGCAACGCCGCGAGCGCGGTCATCCCGCGCCGCCAGTCGCCAAGGCCGTCGGGATCGCTCATCACCGGCATGCCGAGGTGGTTGACGATCACCGGCACCCCGGGATGACGCTCGAACAACGGCACCAGCGCCGGCATCTGGCCGGGATAGCATTGCAGGTCGAACGACAGGTCGTGCTGCCCCAGCCGGGCGAACCCGGCCTGCCATGCCGCATCGGTGGTGAGGTCGCGCGGCGTATAGGTCCGCTGCGCATCGGCATGCCAGTTGACGATCTGGCGGATGCCGCGCACCCGCGCATGGGCCGCCTGCGCCGCCAGCGCCGCATCGGCCCCGGCATCGTCCAGCGCGGCATAAGCGACGATCCCGGTCGGCAGGCCATGCGCCTCCGCCTGCGCCTCCAGCCACGCGGTTTCGCGCAGCGCGTGCGCGGCATCCGCCCCGGCATCGATATGGACGGCGCCGACCACGTTCCAGCGTGCCAGCTCGGCACGATAGTCCGCCACGCCGTAATTGCGGGCGATCGGCTCCGCGCTGCCGTTCGGGCCGCTGCCGTCGAAGGGGCCGGTCAGCCACGGATAACGGATGTGGTCGAGGTCCCACAGGTGGACATGGGCGTCGACGAACGGGATCGCGGTCATCCGTCTCTCCGGCTTGGTCCCGCGCCGTCTCGGTGCGGACGGCTGCGGCAGATCATTCCCTCAGGCGGGTACGCGACCTCAATAGGTCGTCCGCCCCCCGGACGTGTCGAACACCGACGCGGTCGTGAAGCTGCATTCCTCACTGGCCATGAAGCACACCATCGCGGTCGATTCATGCACCTCGCCCAGCCGCCCCATCGGGATCTTCGATCGCATGTAATCGACCTGGCTCTGCGGCAGCTGCTCCAGGATCGGGCTTTCGAACGTCGCCGGGGTCAGCGCATTGGCGATGACGCCCTTGCCCGCCAGTTCCTTGCCAAGCGATTTGGTAAAGCCGATCACCCCCGCCTTGGTCGCCGAATAGGCGCTGGCGTTGGGATTGCCCTCCTTGCCCGCGACCGATGCGACGTTGACGATCCGGCCGTAACCGTTGGCCAGCATCGCCGGCACGATCGCGCGGTTGCAATAGAACAGGCCGTTCAGGTTGACGCCCACCACCTGCAACCAGCTGTCGATGGGGAATTCGTGCACCGGCACCGTCGCACCCGTGATCCCCGCCGAACACACCAGCACGTCGACCTTGCCCAGCGCCGCCAGCGTGCTCTCCGCCGCCTTCGCCACCGCATCGGCGTCGGACACGTCGAGCGCGACGACATGCGCCGCGCCGATGTCGTCCTTCGCGCCGGCGAGCGCGTCGGCGTTGAGGTCCCACAGCGCCACCGTGCCGCCCTCGGCGACGATGCGCCGGGCGACGTCGCGGCCCAGACCCGAGGCGCCGCCGGTGATCACCGCATGGCGCCCCTCGAACCGTCCCGCGAAGGTCATGCCGCCGCTCCGGTCCAGGCGACGAAGTCCTGGCGCTGCTGCCCCAGCTTCTCGATGCCCAGTTCGACGACGTCGCCCGCCTTCAGATACCAGGGCTCGGGCTTCTGCCCCAGGCCGACGCCCGGCGGCGTCCCGGTGGTGATGATGTCACCGGGCAGCAGCGTCATCAGCTTCGAACAATAAGCGACGATTTCGGCGACGGTGAAGATCATCGTCGCGGTGCTGCCGTCCTGTACGCGCTTGCCGTTGACCTCCAGCCACATGCGAAGCGCCTGCGGATCGCCGACCTCGTCGCGGGTGACCAGCCACGGGCCGACCGGGCCGAAGGTCGGGAAGCCCTTGCCCTTGTCCCACGTCGGGCCGCGCTCGGTCTGCCAGTGACGCTCGGACACGTCGTTGACCACGACGAAGCCTGCGACATGCTCCAGCGCATCGGCTTCGGCGACGTTGTTCGCCGCGGTGCCGATGACGATGCCGAGCTCGACCTCCCAATCGGTCTTCAGCGAATCCCGGGGGATCGTCACCGGGTCGTTCGGCCCTTGCAGGCAGCTGATCCACTTGTTGAACACGACCGGCTCGCTGGGGATCGGCAAGTTCGATTCGGCGGCGTGATCGGCATAGTTCAGGCCGATCGCGACGAACTGGCGGGTGCCGCTGAACGGCACGCCATAGCGCGGGCTGCCCTCGGCCACGGGCAGGTCGTCGATCGGCAGCGCGGCGATCCGCGCCAGCCCCTCGGCCGACAGATCGGCGGGAGCGATATCGCCGACGTGCGCGGACAGGTCGCGGATGCGGCCCTGGTCATCGATGATCCCGGGCTTTTCGGCGCCCGGCTGGCCAAAACGGCAAAGCTTCATGGGGAAGATCTTTCTACGAAAATCAGTGG
>CAYQPM010000108.1:0-7833 GCA_964419295.1 uncultured Stakelama sp.
CATCCTCGAAGATCATCGGCTGCTGCCCGTTGAGCAGCCGCGACGCGAAGATCGCGAGCACGCCGGTATAGGGGTTCGAGAGCGCCTGCCCCGGCCCATAGACGTTGAACAGTCGCAGGCAGACGCCTTCGATCCCATACGGCGCGGCCATGATGTGGGTGGTGCGCTCCTGCACATATTTGTTGAGCGCGTAGATCGAGGCCAGACTGGGCCGCTTCCATTCGGGCGTCGCCACCGGCGTCAGCGTACGCCCCTGTGCATCGACGGGATCCCAGTTTGCCATGCCGTCGCGAACCGCGCCGCGTTCCGCATTCTCGACCAGAGCGCCGTCCGCGTCGCGGTACAGCCCCTCGCCATAGATCGACATCGACGATGCGGTAACGACGCGGCGGACAGGATTGTCGATCAGCCGTTCGAACAGCACCGCGGTGCCGACGTCGTTGGTCGAGGTATAGCGCTCGACTTCGTACATCGACTGACCGACGCCGACTTCCGCGGCCAGATGGATGACGCTGTCGACGCCTTTCAGCGCCCGCGCGACCGCATCGCCGTCGCGCACGTCCGCCTTGATCAGCTCGACCTCGTCGTTGAGCAAGGGCGGACGTTCGGTGTGCCCGTGTACCTGGGGAATGAGGCTGTCGAGCACGCGCACCCGGTTGCCGCGGCGAAGAAGCTCGTCGCCGACGAAGCGACCGATGAACCCGGCGCCGCCGGTGATCAGGACCGTATCACTCATAGGTCATTGATCCAGGTCAACGACAATATGGCAGTCGTGGTGTCTGTTCGATGCATCCGGTGCCCGGCCCCTTGTTGCGCGAAATCGCTACGAGGGTGGAACGAAGGTTCTTCTTCTTTGTTCCTAGTGGCTTGAGGAACAAACCTCTTGATCGATGTTAAGCTGCCAGGTTGGTCTCTGACGACCCGACTCGGCGCTTTTTGGCAAAGGCATCTTGTTGACGGCGACGTTTCTTCTGATCCGGCATGCTGCCCATGTTCACCTCGACCACCGCTTGTCGGGCCGCATGCCCGGCGTCTCGCTGAGCGAGGATGGACGGGCGCAGGCCGTGGCGCTGGGTCGCGGGCTGGTCGGTCAAGGCATCGACCGGATCGTCTGCAGCCCTTTGGAGCGGACGCGCGACACCGCCGCCGCGATTGCAGGAGCGTGCGGGCTGGCGACACCGGAGCCCATCAACGCACTGGTCGAGATTGATATGGGCGAATGGACCGGTGCGGCGTTCGGCGATCTCGGCGGCGGCGCCTGGGACGCATGGAACCGTGAGCGTGGGTCGGCGCGCATACCCGGCGGCGAGACGATGGCCGAGGCCCAGGCGCGGATCGTCGGCTATATGACCGGGGTCGCGACGTCCGCAGCCGGGGGGACGACGATCGCGCTGGTGACGCATTCCGACATGATCCGCGCGGCGGTGGCGCACGTGCTGGGCCTGCCGCTCGATAATCTGCTGCGCTTCGACGTCGGCCCCGCCTCGGTCAGCCGGGTGGTGATGGGTGACTGGGGCGCAAAACTGATCAGCTTGAACGAAAGGGTGGCGGCATGACGCCGGACGCATTGCGTGACGAGGTGGAGCGGCTGGGTCCGTGGTTCCACAATATCGATCTGGGCCACGGCATACAGACGGCCCCGGATCACTTCCTGGGCGATTACCCGCGTTTCAAATTCGCGCGCTTTGCCGATGCCCTGCCCGCCGACCTCAGCGGCAAGACCGTGCTCGACATCGGGTGCAATGCCGGCTTCTATTCGGTCGAGATGAAGCGACGCGGCGCGGCGCGGGTGCTCGGCATCGACAGCGACGAACGCTATCTGGCGCAGGCGCGTCTGGCGGCCGAAGCGCTGGGGCAGACTGGGATCGAATTCCGCAACCTGTCCGTCTACGACGTCGGGGCGCTGGGCGAGCGGTTCGACCTCGTGATCTTCATGGGTGTTCTGTACCATCTGCGCCATCCCTTGCTGGCGCTCGACCTGATCCGCGAACATGTCGCGGGCGACCTGATGCTGTTCCAGACGATGCAGCAGGGATCGCGCGACGTATATCCGGTCCCCGAGGATCATCCGTTCCACGTGCCGGGGACGCACAACCCGCCCGCCTATTTCGACGAGCCGGGCTATCCCAGGATGCACTTCATCGAACGCGAATTCGCGCACGACTGGACCAACTGGTGGGCGCCCAATGCGGCCTGTTCGGCGGCGATGCTGCGCGCAGCCGGCTTCACGATCGAGGCGCAGCCGGAGAGCGAGGTGTTTCTCTGCCGCGCCGCGCCGGTGCCGTACGCAGACATGGGACCGACGGCGGTCTATCCGGACAGGGGGACAGGGGCATGATCGAAGCGGCGATGATCTGGAACGAGCCGAACAACAAGTCGCATTGGGATCCGGAGGTCGACCCCGATTGGTCGCAGTTCGCGGACATGGTGATCCGTGCCGGCAATGCCATCCACGCGATCAACCCGGCGGTGACGCGCGTGCTGGGCGGCATGAGTCCCATCGATCCCGAATGGGTCAACCGCATGCGCGCGCATGGCGCGCTTGACGCGGTCGATGTCGTCGCGGTGCATGGCTTTCCGCTCGACTGGAACTTGTGGCCGATCCACGCCTGGCCCGATAAGATCGCCGAGATCGAGGCTGTCTGCCCGGACAAGCAGATCTGGGCGACCGAGGTCGGTGTCGGGTCGTTCGGTGCGGAGGAAGTGCAGCAGTTCGGCGTCGCCAAGACCGCGGAACTGCTGATCGACCGGGTGCCGCGGGTGTTCTGGTATTCCTTGTTCGACCTGCCGCACAGCTGGGGCGCGACGACGCGGCACCGCGAGGCGGAAGGGTCGAGCTATTACCGACATTTCTACATGGGGTTGATTCGCGAGGACGGCACGCCGAAGCCCAGCCTGGACGATTACGCCAAGGTGGCCGACCGCATGGGGCTGATGCAATGGTTCCATTATCAGGACCCGCGCCTCGACGAAGCGGTGTCATGGATGAAGCGGCTCGGCACGCGGCGCCTGCGCACCGGCCTCAGCTGGGCGGACAGCTTCCGCCCCGATGCGATCGACTGGTTCGACCGGCAGATGGAAGCGCTGCAGGATTTCGACGTGACCGTCACCTTCTGCTTCACGCCCGAACATCTGGGCGTGCAGGCGCATCATACCAGCGCGCCGCGCGACCCGCAGCAATTCGCGGATTTCTGCGCGTGGATGATCGATCGCTATGCACCCGCGGCGGTGACCGCCCCCGCGCTCGCCACGCAAGTCGCCGCGGCGTGACGTCAGCATCTGGGTTGGGCGTCGAGCGCGTCGAGCACCCGCCCGGGCTCGACATCCTTCTCGATCTCGCGATCCTCGACAGCGACGTCCAGCCGTTCTGCGATCCGGCCGACCAGAGCGGCAAGGCGGGTCAGTTCATGTTCGGCGAGCAGGTTGATATGCAGGTCGAGGTCGGCGCGCCGGTCCGCCTGTTCGGCCATGCGGTTCTGGCTGATGAGGACGAAGGTGGACAGGAAGATCGCCTCGACGGACGCTTCGGACGCGAGGATGACGAACGTGGGATCGAAGCGCCGTACGCCCGGGATCAGACCGACGTTCGCGAGAACCCACAGGCCATAGACGGCCAAGTGGATCGCGACGAAGGTCATCGAGCCCGTAAAGCGCGTGATACGATCGGCGACGCGTGCGGGCAGCGGTGCGGCACGGCGTTCTTCGCGAAAGCGCCCGGCCAGTCCGGCGATGTTGTCGCGCAGGGTCGAATGCATGCCGGTATCGCTCATGGAACTGATAAGACATGGAAGATCAAATGGTTGCAGGCATGATGCGTGCCGCGGTGCTAGCCGCGCCGGGTGATATACGGATCGAGGATGCGGCATTGCCCCTGCCTGCCGCGGGCGAGGTGCGGTTGAAGCTGGAGGGCTGCGGCGTCTGCGCGTCGAACCTCGAACCCTGGGCGGGCCTGCCATGGATGACCTATCCGGGCGAAGCCGGCGGATTGGGGCATGAAGGCTGGGGCGTGATCGACGCGGTCGGCGACGGGGTGCGCGATCTGGAGGTCGGCGACCGGGTGGCCGCCCTCTCCTATCGCTCCTTCGCGGATTACGACCTCGCCAGGGCGGGCATGGTGGCGAAGCTGCCCGCCGCACTTGCCGGCCTACCCTTTCCCGGCGAGCCGCTGGGCTGCGCGTTCAATATCTTCCGGCGCAGCGACATCCGCGCCGGTCAGACGGTGGCGATCGTCGGGATCGGCTTCCTCGGCGCGGTGCTGACCAAGCTCGCCACCGACGCGGGCGCGCGGGTCATCGCGATCTCGCGCCGTCAGGAAAGCCTCGATCTCGCCAGCCATTTCGGTGCGGCCGAGACGATCCCGATGCACGATCACTGGCAGATCATCGAGCGGGTGAAGGCGCTGACCGGCGAGGCGATGTGCGAACGGGTCATCGAGGCGGTCGGCAAGCAATGGCCGCTCGACCTCGCCACCGCATTGGTCGGGTTCGGTGGACGGCTCGTCGTCGCCGGCTATCATCAGGACGGGCCGCGGCAGGTGAACATGCAGGACTGGAACTGGAAGGGCATCGACGTGATCAATGCGCACGAGCGCGATCCTGCGGTGCAGATGCAGGGCCTGCGCGAGGCGATCGAGGCGGTGGCGAGCGGGCGGCTCGACCCGACGCCGCTCTATACCCACCGTTATCCGCTGGAGCGGCTGGCGGAGGCGCTGGACGTGACGCGCGACAAGCCGGGCGGCTTCGTCAAGGCGCTGGTGGAGCTGGCATGACGCAAGCGAAGGACGGTGGCGTGACCAAAGTGCGATTGGGGTTCCTCGGCACCGGCTGGATCGGGCGGCATCGCATGGCGGCGATGGTCGCGACCGGGGCGGTCGAGGTCGCGGCGGTGTGCGACCCGTCCGAGGAATGCCTTCGTGACGCGCTGGCCCTTGCGCCCAGCGCGGACGTGGTCGCCTCGCTCGATGCGATGCTGGCGATGCCACTTGACGGCGTGGTGATCGCGACGCCATCGGCGCTGCACGCCGCGCAATCCATCGCAGCCCTGCAAGCAGGAGCCGCGGTGTTCTGCCAGAAACCGCTCGGCCGATCCGCGCCCGAGACGCAGGCGGTGATCGACGCCGCGCGCGCCGCCGACCGGCTGCTCGGCGTCGATCTGTCCTATCGGCATACGGAGGGGATGCAGGCGATCGCGCATCTGGTTCGCGACGGCGCACTCGGTGAGATATTCGCGATCGATCTGACGTTCCACAACGCTTACGGCCCCGGCAAGCCGTGGTTTTTTGATCCCGCCCAATCGGGTGGCGGGTGCGTCATCGATCTGGGCGTGCATCTCGTCGATCTCGCCCTGTGGACGCTCGGCTTTCCCGATATCGGCGATGTCCAGGCGACGCTGCTGGCGGCGGGCCGGCCATTGCGCGCAGGCGAAGTGGAGGATTATGCGACGGCGCGTTTCACCGCGGGGGGCGCCGACGTGCGGCTCGCCTGTTCGTGGAACCTGCACGCAGGCCGCGATGCGGTGATCGAAGCCGCTTTCTATGGGACGCAAGGCGGCGCGGCGCTGCGTAACGTCGGGGGGTCGTTCTACGACTTCACGGCGCAGCATTTCACCGGTACGCACGGTGAAACGCTGGCCGGGCCTCCCGACGATTGGGGTGCACGGTCGGCCGCCGCCTGGGCGGAACAGCTGGCTGCCTCGCCCCGCTTCGATCCGGCGGCGGAGCAGTTCGCGCGCAGCGCCCGGGTGCTCGATAGCATCTATGGCCGATAGGAAGGACTGAACGCCCGCTTATGCTCGATCCCGGCCGCAACGTGTGGCGCATCGAACGCGCCGACCGCCTGTCGGTGATCGTCGATGCCGACCGCTATTTCGGCGTCGCGCGCGAAGCGTTCCTGCAGGCGCGCAAACGCATCATGCTCGTCGGCTGGGACTTCGACGCGCGCATCCGCCTCATCGGCAGCAACGGCGTGACCGAAGGACCGGAAACGATCGGCGATTTCCTGTACTGGCTGGTCGAACGGAACCCGGAGCTCGAGCTTTATCTGCTGCGCTGGGACGTCGGCGCGCTGAAATCGGTGTTGCGCGGCAGCACCGTGTTTACCGTGTTGAAATGGGCGCGTCATCCACGCATCCACGTCAAACTCGACGCGCATCACCCCACCGCCTCGTCGCATCATCAGAAGATCGTGTCGATCGACGATTGCATGGCGTTTTGCGGCGGCATCGACATGACTGCCGAGCGCTGGGACACGCGCGCGCATCGCGACGACGACCCCGGGCGCGTGACGCCAACCGGCAAGCCGTACAAGCCCTGGCACGATGCGACGACGGCGATCACCGGTCCGGCATCCGGCGCACTTGCGGAACTGTGCCGGCGACGGTGGAAACTCGCGACGGGCAAGACGCTGCGGCCGATCGACGGCGGCGAGCCGTGTTGGCCGCCGTCGCTGGAGCCGATGTTCGAGGACGTCGATCTCGGGATCGCGCGCAGCATGCCCGAGATGCCGGATACCGTCGCCGTGACCGAAGTGGAGGCGCTGTTCCTCGATCAGATCCGAACGGCGAAGCGGCATATCTATTGCGAAAGCCAGTATTTCGCATCCCGTCGGATCGCGGAAGCGATCGCCGCCCGGCTGGACGAGGCTGACGGCCCGGAAATCGTCATCGTCAATCCGCTGACCGCGCAGGGGTGGCTGGAGCCGCTGGCGATGGACACGGCCCGCGCGCGGCTGATGGAAACGCTGCGCCGGCGCGACAGGCACGGCCGGCTGCGGCTGTATCACCCGTTCACCCGCGGCGGCACGGCGATCTATTGCCACGCGAAGATCACGATCATCGACGATACGCAGTTGCGGATCGGATCGGCCAACATCAACAATCGTTCGCTGCGGCTGGACACCGAATGCGACGTCGTCGTCGATGCGGAGCGGCATCCCGGCGTCGGGGTCGAAGCGAAGATCGCCGCGACGCGAAACGAGCTGATGGCCGAACATCTGGACGTCGCGCCCGAGCGGATCGCGCAGCTGATCGAACAGAGCGGATCGCTGATCGACACGATCGAACGGCTGCGTGGCCCCGGCCGATCGTTGCGACCCTATGAGATCCCCGACCTGGACGGGGTCGAAAAATGGCTTGCCGACCATGAGGTCCTCGATCCCGAGGGACCGAGCGAGATGTTCGAAGCGACCACGCGCCGCGGCTTGTTCAGGGGCCGATTACGCAGGCATTGACGGCCCGGCGGCGACCTCCGTCGGATGGATGCCTCCCGCTGAGGCGACTGCCGGTCGCGCGTCGTGAAAACGCCGCAGGTCCAATCCGACCGTTGGGTCTGGCCTGCACATCCGGCTCGGCCAGGATAATGATGGGTTTACGATGATGTTGCGCTATCGGAGCAGTCGCGCGGCAACCGGGTCGCGCGGACGCAAGATGGACACGATCACGGCATGGCCCGCAAACATTCCAGGCATGGCCCGCATCCCGACACGGATCACGACGAGGACGAGCCGGCGGCTCCCGTAGCCTGCTGGCTATGCGGACGCCCGACCGGCAAGACCATCGTCTGGCACCATCCCGTGCCCAAAAGCCGCGGCGGGCGCGACGTCGTTCCCATGCATCCGATCTGTCAGCAGACGCTGATGGCCAATTTCAGCAATTCGGAATTGCAGCGCCACGGGACCGACGTCGAGGCGCTGCTGGCGCATCCCGACATACGCAAGTTCGTGGATTGGGTCGCCGGCAAGGACGCGGATTTCACCGCGACGACGGCGAAGAAAAAGCGGTGACGACGACGCGCCGAAGAGAACCGTATGCCGGTGCTCGGCGCGTCGCTGGTGCCCC
>CAYQPM010000109.1:0-7737 GCA_964419295.1 uncultured Stakelama sp.
TGACCCCGCGTTCGACCATGGTGACGCCGAACAGGCGGTGCATGCGGCTCATCGTGACCGCATTGTGCGTGACGATCAGATAGCGGGTCTCGGTTTCCCGCGTCATACGGTCGAGCAGGTCGCAGAACCGCTCGATATTGGCATCGTCCAGCGGGGCGTCGACTTCGTCCAGCACGCAGATCGGCGCGGGGTTGGTGAGGAACAGCGCGAAGATCAGCGCGACCGCGGTCAACGCCTGTTCGCCCCCCGACAACAGGGTCAGCGACTGGAGGCGCTTGCCGGGGGGCTGCGCCATGATCTCCAGCCCCGCCTCCAGCGGATCGTCCGCATCGACGAGCGCCAGATGGGCGGCGCCGCCGTCGAACAAGGTGGTGAACAGCCGCCGGAAATGCGCATCGACAGCCTCGAACGCGGCGAGCAGGCGCTGTCGCCCTTCGCGATTGAGCGTGCCGATCGATCCGCGCAGCCGGTTGACCGCCTGACCGAGGTCGTCGCGTTCGGCGGCATTGGTCCTGCTGGTCGCCTCCAGGTCCGCCAGCTCACGTTCCGCGACGAGGTTGACGGGACCGATCCGCTCTCGATCGGCGGACAGGCGTTCGTGCAGGGCGCCCTCTTCGGCCGGACTGCGGACGGTGGCGACGACGAAGCCCAGCCGTTCGGGCAGCACTGGCGCGGGGCAGGCGAACCGTTCGCCGGACAGGCGGCCCATCTCTACCCGGCGGAGCTCATGGCTCTCCAGACGGGCCGCGGTGCCGGCCCGCGCCTCGCGCGCCTGCGCCAAGGCTTCGTTGGCGAGTCGATGCGCCTCGTCGGCGCGGCGCAGGCATGCGTCCGCGTTGTGTTCGGCGGCGGCGGTCGCCTCGGCATCGGTGCGGGCTGCGGCATGCTCGTGGTCCTGCGCAGCGATCGCGGTCACGAGCGCGGCGGGGCGGTCGGCGACCTCGACCGCTTCGCGTTGCAGGGTCGCGTCGCGAGCGTCCATGTCGGCGATCCGCTTGGCCGCTTCCCCCGCGCGGGCGCGCCAGCTGCGTGTATCGGCCTGTGCGGCGGCCAGCCGTTCGCGACTGGACTGGATCGCACGATCGCACGCGCCGCGCCGCTCGCGCGCCTGGGCGACCGCGGCGCGGCGCTGCTCGGCGGCATGCGACAGGGTGGCGACGGCGGCGGTGCCCCCGCGGCCGTCGGGCAGCGCGTCACGGACGCTGCGCGCGGCGGCAAGGTCCGCCTGCGCTTCGGCGACCTCGCCGGCGACCCGTGTCGCTCGGGCATCGACGTCCGCGCGCTGATTGGCGAGCCGATCGAGGCTGGCGGTGGCGCGATCCTCGGCGCGCTCCGCCTCGCGACCCGCTCCCTCGGCCCGGACCAAAGCGGCGCGAGCCGCCTGGGCAGCGGAGCGGGCGCTGGCGATCGCGCGATCCACGTCGGCAAGCGCCGCATCCGCGCCGGCAAGCGCGGCAGCGGCGGCGGGCCTGGCCGCCGTCAACGTCTTGAGCCGGTTGACCCGCTCCAGCCGTTCGGCGGAAGCGGCTCCGCCGCCGGTTGCGACCAGACCGTCCCAGCGCCGCAACGCCCCCTCGCGGGTGACGAGCCGCTGGCCCACCGCCAGCGGCTGGCCGGTGTCGTCGCCGACAAACGTCTGCGACAGGCGCCGGGCGAGCGCGGCGGGCGCATCCACGTGCGCGGCGAGCGGCTCCGCGTCGGTGGGCGCGGCAGGGTCGCCGGCCTGCACCACCGCGCGGCCCAGGCGGCAAGGCCGATCTCCAGATCGTCGCCCAATGCGGCAGCAAGCGCGCGTTCATAGCCCGGCGCGGGGGCGATATGGTCGATCAGCCGGTCGCGCCCGCTGCGCTGCGTTGCCCGGGTGAGCGCCGCCGATTCGGCGTCGATCGCGGCGAGATCGGCGCGCGTCGTGGCGCGGGCGCTTTCGGCGACGTCGCGACCGGCGACCGCCGCCCGCTCCGCGCTCTCAGCGTCGGCAAGTGCGGCGCGCGCGGTGTCGGCGGCGCTCGCGGCGGAACGGCGGCGTTCCGCTGCCTCGTCGCGGGCGGCGACCAGTGGCGCGAGGCTGCCCAGCGCCGCCACCGCGCGCGCGATCTCCGCCGCCTCGCGCGCCGCCCGATCCGCCCGCGTCTGCGCAGCGGCCAGCGCCGCGCCGGCAACGCGCGCCTCTGCGGCCTCGCTCGCCTGGCGTGTCAGGCCCTGCGCCAGCGCCACCTCCGCATCGCGTGCATGCCGCTCCGCCTCGGCCAGGGCAGCGTCGATCCGCGGTGCTTCGTCGGCAGCGGCAAGGATCGCACGATCGAGCGCCTTCACCTCCCCGGCGAGTCGCGCGAGCGCGTCCGCAGCGTCGGAGGCGAGTGTCCCTTCCCGCGCGCGATCCTCGGCGATGCGACGACGGGCTTGCGCCAGATCGGCGACGCGCCGTTCGGCGGCGGCGCGTTCGGCGTGGAGGGCGGCGAGCCGATGGCCCGCCTCGCTCACCCGATCGCGCGCGGCCAGTGCGGCGGCGCGCGCGGCCGCGACCGTGCCGGCGGCGGCATGCTGGTCTGCGGCGGCGGCCTGCTCCGCGACCGTGGCCGCGGCGACCCGTGCATCGGCGGTTTGCGCCTCGACCCGTGCCGCGTCGGCCGCGGCGACGGCGTCGCGCCAGCGTGCGAAGATCATCCGGCCTTCGGCGGCGCGGATCTGGTCCGACAGGGCGCGGTAACGTTCCGCCGCGCGCGCCTGGCGGCGCAGCGCCGCTGCGCGCGCATCCTGTTCGCCGATCAGTTCGTCGAGCCGCAGCAGATTGGCCTCGGTCGCGCGCAGCTTCTGTTCGGCGTCGCGGCGGCGTACGTGCAGCCCGGCAATCCCGGCGGCTTCCTCGAGCATCGCGCGGCGATCCGCCGGTTTGGCCGCGATGACCGCACCGATGCGGTTCTGGCTGACCAGGGCCGGGCTGTGCGCGCCGGTCGCAGCATCGGCGAACAGCAACCCGACGTCCTTGGCACGCACGTCGCGGCCATCGATGCGATAGGCGCTGCCCGCGCCGCGTTCGATCCGGCGCACCACCTCGCGTTCGTCGCCGTCGCCGACGTCCAGCAGGATCGAGACCTCGGCGAAATCGCGCGGCGGCCGCGTCGCGGTGCCGGCGAAGATCACGTCATCCATGCCGACGCCGCGCAACGACTTCGCGCTATTCTCGCCCATCGTCCAGCGCAGCGCTTCGAGCAGGTTGGACTTGCCGCAGCCGTTCGGCCCGACGACCCCGGTCAGCCCGCGCTCGATGCGCAGATCGGCGGGATCGACGAAGCTCTTGAAGCCGGCAATGCGGAGCCGCTTGATCTGCACGGGAATGCGGTGCCGCGTTCGGGTGTGCGTTGCAAGGTGGAGGCGCTCGCTACACGACGCCTCCCGATCCTCGTCAGCCGGATCGCGTTATGCGCCGGCGGCCTTCAGCAACGGTTCCAACTGGCCCCAGCTCAGCGCATCGACCTTCTTGCCGTTGAGGATCAGCGTCGGCGTGCCGGTGACGGTGCCGTCGGTGCTCCTGTCCTGCGTCTGCTTGGTCCAGCGATCGATCTGCTTCATATCGGCGAGGCAGGTGCGCGCCTTCGGCTCCGGGATGCCACGCTGCTTGGCAAAGTCGATCAGGCCCATCTGGTCGGCCATCATGCGGATCGCATCGACCGGCTTCGCCGCCTGCAACTGCTGCTGCATCGCCGGCGTCATCGCCTGCAGCTTGGTGTTGAAGCCCTCCTGCGCCTGGTACATCTGCTCCAGGATCGGGAAGAAGGCGGCGGGATCCGTGCAATTGCCGAGCAGCGCCGGCGGCACGTCCGGCGCTCCATGCACCAAGAATTCACGGTATTCGAAGCTGACCTTGCCGGTGCCGACGTAGTTGCGCATCAACGGCTCATAGCCCTCGCGTGCCAGCGCGCCGCAGGTCGGGCACAGCCGCGATCCATATTCGACCAGCTTGATCGGCGCGTTCGGGTTGCCGACGATCGTGCCTTCGGCGGTGCGCGACACGGTCTCGGTCCAATTCCGTCCCGTCGGAGCGGTCACCGCGGCGACCGGGCTGGCGGGCGCGGCTGGCGTGCCGCTTTCCCCCTTCGAACAGGCGGCGAGCGCCAGCGGCAGGACGAGCAGGGACGCGAGGATCTTCACGGGGTTACGCTCCATGGTTAGCGGACCTGCGCGATCTTGGCACGCAGGGTGGTTTCGAGTTGCTCCCAGCCCACCATGGGCTGGAGAATGCCGTCGAGGTAGAAGGCCGGCGTGCCGCTCACCTCGATCGGTGCATCGCCGGTCATCGCGGTGATGCGCGCCACTTCCGCCTTGTTGGCGAAACAGGCGTTGATCTGCGGCAGCGTCAGCCCGCGCCCGCGCATCGCGGCGGTCAGCCCGCCGGCATCGGCATAGGCGCGCGCCTGGGCGATCAGCGGCTGCTTGTCGATGTCGGGATGCGCCTGTTGATAGGTGCCGAGCTTCGGCAGCCACGTGTCCTGCGTCGCGAAGATCAGCGCGTGGGCCGCGCCGAACCCGCGTGCACCGGCGCAGCGCGCCAGCACCGCCGCGCCCAGATCGGCGGGATCGCGGATCAGGTGGCGATATTCCAGGCTGACCTTGCCCGATCTGATCATCTGGCCCTTCAGCACCGGCGCGCTCGCCTTGGCGAAGTCGGCGCAGTGCGAACAGGTATAGCTGCCATATTCGATCAGCTTCACCGGCGCGGCCGGATTGCCGATGACATAGGCGCCCTTCGGCGTCTGGCGCGTCGACTGGCTCCAGTCGGTGGCGGGCGCGGCGGCGAGCGCGGCGAAGGCGAGCGGTGCGAGAAGGCGCGCGAAACGGGCCATGATCATCCTACCTTGGGGATACCGCGGCTGGCGTGGACGCCGGCCGCCAACGATTCGAGCACCGCGCGCAATTCGGGGTCGGCGATGACCTTCAGCCCCTCGCCCACTTCGGCCGGCGCGGGCTTCAGCGACGGCGGCGCGCTGCGCGGCATCGGCTTTGCGACCTCGCCCTGGCGGATCGTCAGCCGCGCCACCGCCACATAGCCGAAGAAGCGATTGACCCGCTCGACGATCTCGGGCGCGATATGCTGCATCATCGGCGCATGGGCGCCGCGCACGACGATGGTCAGCACGCCGTCCGCCCGCTTGCCCGGGGGGAAGCGCAGCGATTCGGGCGCCGAGGCGGCGGCCCAGCGCGCGCCGACGATCTCGGGCCAGCGGGTGACGAGCGCGCTCTGCACGAAGCCGAAGCGCTTGAACGCCGCGCCGTGGATCGCGGGCAGCAGTTCGCTGACCGCGCGGGCGCGGTTCTGGCGGGGGGCTTCGACTGTGGGGGCGCCGGCGCGCTTGCTCATCGGGCGGTCCATGCCATAGCCGGCGCGTGGACGCTACACGCTCTTGCCCCCAACCGCTTGCGATCGCACCGGTGCTGCTCGCCTGGTACGATCGGCATCGTCGGGCGCTGCCGTGGCGCGCCTTGCCGGGCGAGGTCGCGGACCCTTATCGCGTCTGGCTGTCGGAGGTGATGCTGCAACAGACGACGGTCGCCGCGGTGCGGCCGCGATTCGCCGCGTGGGTGGCGCGCTGGCCCGATTTCGCCAGCCTTGCGGCGGCGGACGAGGCGGAGGTGATGGCGGCCTGGGCCGGCCTTGGCTATTATGCCCGCGCGCGCAATCTGGTCGCGGCGGCGAAGGCCGTGGTGGCGGACCATGGCGGCGCCTTTCCGCAGGACGAGGCGGTGTTGCGGACGCTGCCCGGCCTCGGCGCCTATACGGCGGCGGCGGTGGCGGCGATCGCTTTCGGCAGGAGGGCGGTGGTGGTCGACGCGAACGTCGAACGCGTCGTCGCGCGGCTGTTCGCGATTCGCGATCCGCTGCCGGGGGCGCGAACGGCGATCCGCGCCGCCGCCGACGCAGTGACGCCGGACGTGCGCGCGGGCGACTTCGCGCAGGCGATGATGGACCTCGGTTCGGGCATCTGCACGCCGCGCAAGCCGTCCTGCCTGCTTTGTCCGCTCGCCTCGGAATGCCGCGGCTATCGCGAGGGCGCGCCGGAGCGATTGCCCGTCAAGGCCCCGAAGAAGAGGAAGCCGCAGCGGCATGGCACGATCTTCTGGGTGCAGCGTGGCGAGGACGTCCTGTTGGTTCGGCGACCGGCCAAGGGCCTGCTCGGCGGCATGCGGGCGTTGCCGACCGGGCCGTGGACGGACGGTCCGCCGGGCCTCGACGGTGCACCCGCCGGGCTGGACTGGACGATGCGCAACGCGACGGTGTCGCACGGGTTCACGCATTTCGACATCGAACTGACGCTTGCGGTCGCCATGGGGCAAGCGCATCACGCGATCGAGGGCGAATGGTGGCCGATCGCGGAACTGGACCGCGCCGGACTGCCGACGCTGTTCGCCAAGGCCGCGGCGGCGGTGACGAGGAGGGACGGATGAAGCGGGTATACGGGATCGTCGGGCTGGGTCTTGCCGGGCTGATCGCTACGGCGGGGGTGAACGGGCAGGCGGTGAACGGGCAGGCGGTGCGGCAGGATGCGCCGGCGCGATCGGACGAGATCGTGACGCACGAGATGCCGCAATCCTTCCTGCCGACGGTGCAGGGTCTGTTCGACGGCTATGTCCGCGACGGCAAGATGCCGGGAATCGTCGCGGGCTTCGGGATCGGCGATCGTCCGGCCTGGTTCGTCTCGTCGGGCAGGATCGCCACCGATGCCGGCGCCGCGGCGGCGACGCCGGACAGTCTGTGGCGCGTCTATTCGATGACCAAGCCGGTCACCGCGATGGCGGCGATGATCCTGATCGAACAGGGCAGGATCGGCCTGGACGACCCGGTGTCCAAATACATCCCCGCATTCGCCACGATGCGGGTTGCGACCAGCCCCGAAACCAGCCTCGCCAGCGTAGCGGCCGTGCGGCCGATCACGATCCGCATGCTGCTGACCCATACGTCGGGCCTCAGCTACAACATCATCGCCAAGGGTGCGCTGCTGAAGGAATACGAACGGCTCGGCATCCTGCCCGCCGCGGTCAGCAATGCGATCGAACCGGGCATGCGCCGTGCGCGCCCGGCGACGCTCGCCGCCTTCGCGGATCAGGTCGCCAAGGCGCCCCTGATCGCGCAACCGGGCACCGCCTGGAATTATTCCGTCGGCCTCGACGTGATGGGGCGCGTGATCGAGGTCGCGTCGGGCATGCCGTTCGACCGGTTCGTGAACACCCGCATCTTCGCGCCGCTGAAGATGACGTCGAGCTATTGGACCGTGCCGCAGGCGGAGGCGGGGCGGGTCGCGACCAACTATGCCTGGACGGGCGATACGCTCGCGCCGCTCGATCCCGGCGCGACGTCGGTGTGGTTGCAGCCGCCCAGCTTCCCCTATGGCGGTGCCGGGCTGGTGATGTCGGCACGGGATTACGACCGTTTCCTGCACATGCTCGCCGACGAGGGCACGCTGGATGGCGTGCGGATCATGAAGCCCGAGACGGTGCGGCTCGCCATGTCGAACCTGCTGCCGGCCGGCGTCACCTTCGGCGGGGTCGGCGGCGCGACCGGCGGCGCGGCGGCGAACGCGACGCCGATGGGCTTCGGCGCGGGCGGATCGGTCTATCTGGCCGACGGGCCGGGCGGCATGCCGTCGAAGGGGACCTATGGCTGGGGCGGCGCGGCGGGCACGGTCGCCTTCGTCGATCCGGTGAAGAAGGTGCGCGGCACGATCATGGTCAATTACTTCCCCG
>CAYQPM010000110.1:0-7702 GCA_964419295.1 uncultured Stakelama sp.
AGAAGATCGGCAACTACAACCCGCTGCTCGCCAAGGACGCCGAGAACCGCGTCGTGCTGGACGCCGAGCGTGCGAAATACTGGCTGTCCAACGGTGCGCAGCCGACCGACCGCGTCGCTCGCTTCCTCGACGTCGCCGGCGTTCGTGAGCGGGCCGCCCGCACCAACCCGAACAAGGGCAAGCCGGGCGAAAAGGCCACCGAGCGTGCCGAAGAGCGTGCCGAGAAGCTGAAGGCGCAGGAAGAAGCCGCCGCCGCAGCGGCAGCCGCCCCGGCCGTGGAAGAGGCCCCCGCCGGGGACGCGCCGGCCGCCGAGACCGAAACCAGCGAAGCCTAAGCATCGGAACCGGCCATGATGCGTTATCCTGCTTCATTGCGAAGGAGTTGATGCATCATGGCCATCCAGCCCGACCCCCGTACCGCACCCGATGACGACATCGGCGGCGATGCAAATCACGACGCCACCAACCAGGGCGTCTCCACCACCGATCCCGCGGAAGGGGATGATGATGCCCCCACAGGAACCGACGGATCGCCCGACTGAGGCGAAACGGTCGACCCGCGTGACGCTGGCGGTGGTGATCGGCGCGCACGGCATCAACGGCCAGCTTCGCCTGAAGGTGTTCGCCGAGGATTTCGGCAGCTACAAAAGCTTCAACGACGGTGCGTTCACGTTGAAGTCGGCACAGTCCGGCAATAACGGGATGATCGTACGGTTTGCCGAGGTGGCCGATCGCAACGCGGCAGAAGCCTTGCGCGGCACCGAGTTGACGGTGCCGCGATCGGCGCTGCCGCCGCTTGCCGACGGTGAATATTATCACGCCGACCTCCTCGGCCTGCCGGCCGTCTCCAGCGACGGTCAGTCGCTGGGATCGGTGGTTCTCATCGAGAATTTCGGCGCCGGCGACGTGCTGGAAATCGAACGCCCCGACGGCAAGCGCTTCATGGTGCCGATGAACGTGGATGCGGTGCCGGAATGGGACGGCGAACGGCTGGTCGTGAACGCCGCCTTCGTCGAATAGCGGAGGGCGCGCGGTGCGACCGCTCCGCCGGTCAGCGCCACAGCGGCTTCCGTTCGCTCAACAGGTTGCGGATCGTGGTCGCGGCGACGCCGGCTTCACCCATCGCGTGGCTGATCTGATCCAGCCCCTTCACGACGTCCCCGGCAGCGAACAGCCCCGGGATCGTGGTCCGTTGATGATCGTCCACCTCCAGGCATCCCTCGTCGTTCGCCCGCGCGCCCGCCGCCACCGCGAGCCGTGACCGGATGCGCGAGCCCAGTGCGGGATAGACGCTGTCGAACTGCATGCGGCCCTCGGCGGTATCGACCGCGATCCGGTCACCTTCGATGGCCCAGCCGCCACAGGGCCCCTGCACGCGGGTGACGCCGGCCTCGTCCAGCTTCGCCGCGCAGCTCTCGTCGAGCAGATGCTCGGCCTCGGGCGAGATGAGCGTAACATCGCGGGTATAGCCGCGCAGGAACAGCGCCTCGCGTGTGCCATGATCGCCGGTGCCGATCACGCCGACGCGTTTGTCGGTCACCTCATAGCCGTCGCAGATCGGGCAATAGCGGATCAGCCCGCGCTCCAGTGCCGGATCGTGAACCTCGGGCAGGATATTGGGGCGATGGTTCACCACCCCCGTCGCCAGCAGCACGGTGCGCGCCCGGTAGTTGCCGTGATCCGTCAGAACCCGGAAGTTCTCGCCGTCGGGCTCGATCGCGGTGACCTGTTGCGCGTCGCGGCGCGCGCCGTATTTTTCCGCCTGCGCGAGCATCAGGCCCAATAGCGCCTTGCCGTTGATGCCGTCGGGATAGCCCGCGTGGTTGTGGGTGCAGGGAATCATGGCGGCACGGCTCGATCCGCTGTCGAACAGGCGGATGGAAAGATGGAAGCGGGCGAGATAGATCGCGGCGGTCAACCCGGCCGGGCCGGCGCCGATGATGATGCAATCGTCGAGAATGTCCTGCACCATGTCGTCCCCGTCTGTGCCGCTGATATAGCTGGGCCTTTGCGGGGTAACGATCAGCGCGCGAAGGTGTTCACGTCGGCTAGGGTCGGATCGACGGGGCGGTGTTCATGGGCCGCCGACGCACTCTTGTTCCCCACCAACAGCCGGCCTACTCGCCATGGCCGCCGAAAACAGGAATTTATGACCTTCGCCGCCACCATCCTCACCCTGTATCCCGAGATGTTTCCCGGACCGCTGGGCAGTTCGCTCGCCGGCCGGGCGCTGCGCGACGGCGGCTGGACGTGCGATCCGGTGCAGATCCGGGACTTCGCCACCGACCGGCATCGCTCCGTCGACGACACGCCGGCGGGGGGTGGTGCCGGCATGGTGCTGCGAGCGGACGTCCTGGCCGCTGCGATCGACAGTGTGGCCGACGCACGGCCGGTCGTCGCGATGACGCCCCGTGGCCGGCCCCTGACGCAGGCGCGGGTGCGCGAGTTCGCCGCCGGTGAGGGCATCGTGCTGGTCTGCGGACGGTTCGAGGGGTTCGACGAGCGGATCTTTCAGCAGAGGCAGATCGAGGAAGTGTCGATCGGCGACTATGTCCTGTCGGGTGGCGAGATGGCCGCGCTGGTGCTGCTCGACGCTTGCATTCGGTTGCTGCCCGGCGTAATGGGCGCGGCTTCAAGCGGTGTGGACGAGAGCTTCGAAACGGGGCTGCTCGAATATCCGCAATATACCCGACCATATGAATGGGAAGGGCGCACGATCCCCGAAGTGCTGCGATCGGGGGATCATGCGAGGATCGCGGCCTGGCGCAAGTCGATGGCCGAGACCGACACACGGCTAAGGAGGCCGGACCTGTGGGAGCGCCATGATGGCGCTCGGGTCCAGTCTCCCTCTGGTGCGCGGCGAACGAAGGACTGATGACTATGAACCTCATTCAGCAGCTCGAAGCCGAGCAGATCGAAAAGCTGACCGCCAAGCGCGCCATCCCGGAATTCCGCCCCGGCGATACGCTGAAGGTCGGCGTGAAGGTCGTCGAAGGCGAGCGCACCCGCGTCCAGAACTACGAAGGCGTGTGCATCGCGCGTTCGAACAAGGGCATGGGATCGTCGTTCACCGTGCGCAAGATCAGCTTCGGCGAAGGCGTCGAGCGCGTCTTCCCGCTGTATTCGCCGAACATCGATTCGATCGACGTCGTCCGCAAGGGCGCGGTGCGTCGTGCGAAGCTCTATTACCTGCGCGGACGTACCGGCAAGTCGGCGCGTATCGCCGAACGTCGCGACACGCGTCCGGCCAAGGGCACTGCCGCTGCGGAGTAATCTGCGTAGCGCTGGCGAATAGGAAGGGTGCGGAGAGCGATCTCCGCACCCTTTTTTGCGTCTGCGCGGCGGGCGTCGGCGGCGCTCGTGCCGGTTCGATCACCCGTGCGGCACTGACCGCTTCGATTGAAGCGTCCGCGCCCAATCGATATCGACCCGCCGCCTCTGCGACCCGACCGCACCTTAGGGACCGCAGTCTGCGGATTATGCGGTGTTCGATCATCAACAGAAGCGGACGACGGCATGTGAACGTTGCTACGATGCGAGAGCGATGACGCTGGTGTCGATCCCTGTACCCCGGCCTTCGCCGTTGCTCCGGGCGCCTCGATGTGCTGTCCTGTGCGCAGGAGACTGGAAAATTATGCAGCATTTCTTGCGGGTTACGATCGCAGCAGCCGCCCTGGCACTCGCCGCGCCGGCGGTGGCTGCGGAAAGCGCCAGGGACGTGCTGACCCAGGCGTCGTTCACCGCCACCAACAAGGCTGCGGCCCTGCAAAGCATCGCCGAGGCCGAACGGCTGGCCGATGCGGCACTGGCGCGGTCGCCCGGCGACCGGGAGGCATTGCTGATGCAGGCGACCGCGCGGAGCTATCGCGCCAAGATGAGCGGCAGCCGTTCCGACGCGATCGCGGCGCGCAAGATGTTCGAGGCGCTGGCCAGCCGGGCGCCGCGCGATCCGGAGCCGCAACTGGGGCTCGGCGCGTGGCACATGGGCGCGGTGTTCAAGCTGGGCGGCATGATCGGGCGGGCGGCGTTGGGCGCGCAGAAGAGCGTCGGTCTCGCCTCGCTCGACCGGGCGGTGGCGACCGGGGGCGATCGGGCGATCTATGCCGGGGTTTCCGCGCTGCTGCGGCTAGAGGTCGATGCCGGCGATCCGAAGGGGCGGGCGCTCGCCGAAATGGCGAGCAAGGCCGCGACGCCGACGCCGTTCGACCGCGTGATGCGACGTTCGGCACTGGCGGTGCTGGCATCGCTGCGCGGCGGAAATTCCAGCGCGACCAAGACGTTGGCCGCAAGGCTGTTGCCGTTCGGCCAGATATCGGACTGATCCGCGGGAGCCGACCGGCCCCCGCGGTGCGACCTTATTGGTCGAGGAACGAGCGCATCTTGCGGCTGCGGCTCGGGTGCTTGAGCTTGCGCAGCGCCTTCGCCTCGATCTGGCGGATGCGCTCGCGCGTCACGCTGAACTGCTGGCCGACCTCTTCCAGCGTGTGATCGGTGTTCATGCCGATGCCGAAGCGCATGCGCAGCACGCGCTCCTCGCGGGGCGTCAGGCTGGCGAGGACGCGGGTGACCGTTTCCTTGAGGTTCGCCTGGATCGCCGCATCCACCGGGATGACCGCGTTCTTGTCCTCGATGAAGTCGCCGAGGTGGCTATCTTCCTCGTCGCCGATCGGCGTTTCGAGGCTGATCGGCTCCTTGGCGATCTTCATCACCTTGCGAACCTTTTCGAGCGGCATGGAGAGGCGCTCGGCCATCTCCTCCGGCGTCGGTTCGCGGCCCTGCTCGTGCAGGAACTGGCGGCTGGTGCGGACCAGCTTGTTGATCGTCTCGATCATGTGCACCGGGATACGGATGGTGCGCGCCTGATCGGCGATCGAGCGGGTGATCGCCTGGCGTATCCACCAGGTCGCATAGGTGCTGAACTTGTAGCCGCGGCGATATTCGAACTTATCCACCGCCTTCATCAGGCCGATATTGCCCTCCTGGATCAGATCCAGGAACTGCAGGCCGCGGTTGGTGTATTTCTTGGCGATCGAGATGACGAGGCGCAGGTTCGCCTCGACCATTTCCTTCTTGGCGATGCGCGCCTCACGCTCCGCCTTCTGCACCATGTTGACGATGCGGCGGAATTCGGTGAGCGCCATGCCGGTCTGCTGCGAGATCTCGCTGATCTCGCCGCGGATGCGGTCGACGGCGTCGCCTTCGTTGGTGGCGAAGGCGGTCCACTTCTTGTCGAGCTTGCTGACCGATTGCAGCCAGGTGTCGTCGGTCTCGTGCCCGACATAACGGTCGAGGAAGTCCTTGCGGCTGACCTTGTGACGTTCGGCGAGGCGCAGCATCTGGCCGCCCAGCGCGGTCAGGCGCCGGTTGAAGGCGTAGAGCTGGTCGACCAGATATTCGATCTTGGCGTTGTGGAACTGGACGCTCTCGACCTCGGCGGTCAGCTCCTCGCGCAGCTTCTGGTACTTGCGCTCCTCGGCCGCGGACAGTTCGCCGCCCGCCTGCATGGCATCGAGCCGTGCCTGCTGGATCTTGCTGAACTTCTTGTAGAGCGCGGTGATGTTGGCGAACCGCTCCAGCGCCTGCGGCTTGAGCGTTTCCTCCATCTGCGCGAGGCTGAGCGTGTTGTCCTCGTCCTCGTCGTCCGACGGGCGGGGGGCGCGCGGCTCGCCCGATTCGTCGTCCTCGTCGGCCGAGGCCTCTTCGGGTTCCGGCTCGTCCTTGAAGCTCGCGCCGGCGGTCTTTTCGCTGATCTCGGCCGAATCGTCGTCCTCGGCGCCTTCGACCTGTTCGGCCGAGGGACCCTTGGACAGCATGGCGTCGAGATCGAGGATCTCGCGCAGCTGCATCGTGCCTTCGTTGAGCGCGGTCGACCAGTCGATGATCGCGTTGAACGTGATCGGCGATTCGCACAGGCCGAGGATCATCGTGTCCCGGCCGGCCTCGATCCGCTTGGCGATCGCGATCTCGCCCTCGCGCGACAGCAGCTCGACGGCTCCCATCTCGCGCAGGTACATGCGGACCGGATCGTCGGTGCGATCGACGGTTTCCTTCTTCTTGGTCTCGAGCGCGGGCGCGGCAGTGCCGTCGCCGTCGACTTCCGGCGTCTCCGCCTCGTCGTCGTCGGCCTGCTCCTTCTCGTCGCCGTCCTCGCCGGCTTCCTCGTTCTCGACGATGTTGACGCCCATCTCGTTGAGCGCCGACATGATGTCCTCGAGCTGGTCGGAGGACATCTGGTCCTGCGGCAGCGCCTCGTTCAGCTGGTCATAGGTGATGTAGCCACGCTTCTTGGCGCGGGCGACCAGCTTCTTGATATCGGCATCATTGAGGTCGATCAGCGGCGCGTCGGTCACGTCGCCACCCTCATCGCCACCGTTACCGTTCACTTTCGCCATCAACTGCCCTCAGATCCCAACGCTCGGGCGTCTTCGTTCGACTGCACGAGATTTGCAAGTCGAAGCTCCAACGCCTGTTTCTCTTTCACCAATGCCACTTGCCGTTCGAACGCCTCAGCGGTGAAATTCGCCTGCATCGAGGCGGTCGCTTCACCGAGAGCCATGTCCACTTCGGGCCGCGCCACCATTATGGCGATCGCTTCGTCGAGGTCGGCACGGGCGCGGTCGGCGTCGCCGCCGCTTTGCGTGAACGAATAGGGCATCGTATCGGCTCTCAGCAGGTCACCAGCGACCGAATCAAAACCGGACCTCGCCAATATGGTGCGCAGGCGCGCGCTATCAAGCGCCTGATCCTCCAGCGCGACATCGACCACCGCTTCGAACAGCCGGCCGAGCGGGCCGCCGACCAGCTTGAGGCTGCCCAGCACCTCCATATGTCGAGCGATCTCGACGGGATGGCGGATGAGTCCGGCCAGCACCGCCTTGGCGAGGACGCGATCGATGCCGGCGGCGTGAAACGCCTTCACATCCTCGGTCGGGGGCGCGATCGGCTGTTTCCACTGGCCGTCCGCGCCGCGCCTGGCCTGCGTCCGGGGGGCGTTCGGGACGAAGGCACGCCGCTTCGGGGCGAAATGTTCGTAGAAGCGGTTCTTGAAATCATTCTCATATTCCCGCCGCACCGAGGCGTCGGCGATCGTCGCGGCGAGTTCGGCGAGCCGCTGCCGAAGGCCGGCGCGCTGTTCGGGCGTATCGAGCGGCCCTGCGGCGACTTCGCTCTGCCACAGCCGGTCGACGAGCGGCTGGGGCTGTCGGAGCAGGGCCTCCATCGCCTGCGCACCGCCGGCCTTCACCAGATCGTCGGGATCCTGGCCCGGCGGCAGCGTGATGAACGACAGGCTGCGGCTGTTGCCGAGCAGCGGCAGGGCGCGGGCGGCGGCCCTGAGCGCCGCCTTCTGCCCCGCGCTGTCGCCGTCGAAGCAGAGGATCGGCACGTCGACCATCCGCCACAGTCGTTCCAGCTGCGCTTCGGTGAGCGCGGTGCCGAGCGGGGCGACGGCTTCGTGGATGCCCGCCTGCGACAGGGCGATGACGTCCATATAGCCTTCGACCACCAGCACGCGGGCGGCCTTTCGGGCGGCGGGGGCGGCACGATCGAGGTTGTAGAGCGTGCGGCCCTTGTCGAACAACGGCGTGTCGGGCGAGTTCAGATATTTGGGCTCGCCATCGCCGATCACCCGGCCACCGAAGGCGATCGTCCGGCCGCGCGCGTCGCGGATCGGGATCATCAGCCGGCCGCGGAACCGGTCGTA
>CAYQPM010000111.1:0-7565 GCA_964419295.1 uncultured Stakelama sp.
GGCTGATCGGCCGGTCGCTGCGGTCGGTGGTCGACATGAAGCTGCTCGGCGAGCGTCAGATCGTCCTCGACTGCGACGTGATCCAGGCGGATGGCGGCACGCGTACCGCGTCGATCTCCGGCGCATGGGTCGCGCTGCGGCTGGCGGTGAACAAGCTGATGGCGGACGGCAAGCTGGCGGTCGATCCGATCCAGCAGAAGGTCGCGGCGGTCAGCTGCGGCATCTATCAGGGCACGCCGGTCCTCGACCTCGACTATATCGAGGATTCGGGTGCGGACGCGGACGGCAATTTCGTCCTGCTGGAAAACGGCAACATCGCCGAAGCGCAGGCGACCGCCGAACATGCCACCTATGACGAAGAGGCGCTGCTGCGCCTGCTCCGGCTGGCGCGGATCGGCTGTACCGACATCTTCGCCGCGCAGGAGCGCGCGGTAAAATGAGCGGCGAGGGAGACGGCCGTCAGGCGATCCGCAAGCTCGCCCCCGGTCGGCTGGTGATCGCCAGCCACAATCCGGGCAAGGTGCGCGAGATCGCCGAACTGCTCGGCCGGCATGGCATCGAGCCGATCTCGGCCGCCGACCTCGACCTGCCCGAGCCCGAGGAGACGGGGACGACCTTCGTCGCCAATGCCGAGTTGAAGGCGTTGCAGGCGGCCGACCTGTCCGGCCTGCCCGCGCTCGCCGACGACAGCGGCCTGTGCGTCGATGCGCTGGGCGGCGATCCCGGCATCTTCTCGGCGCGCTGGGCGGGCGAATCGAAAGACTTCGGCCACGCGATGCGGCTGGTCGAGGACCGGCTCGGCGAGGAACCCGATTCGACCCGCGACGCGCATTTCGTCTGCGCGCTCGCGCTCGCCTGGCCCGACGGCCATGTCGAATGGTTCGAAGGCCGCGTCGACGGCACGCTCGTCTGGCCGCCGCGCGGCACGGCGGGCTTCGGCTATGACGCGATGTTCCTGCCGGTCGGCGCGACCGAGACGTTCGGCGAGATGGACCCGGTGGCAAAGCATGCCGTCAGCCATCGCGCGGATGCGTTCCGGCAACTGGTCGCCGCGGTACTCTGACCGGCGACCCCTCGTACTCGGGCGCAGGCAGGAGCCGATCGCATGACCGGGATCGACCCGACGCTGGTCCATCGCTGGCTCGCTGCCCGCTCTGTTTCGCGAGGACTGCCGGCGCCGGTCGCCGACAGCGGCGGCTGGCGGGTCGATACGGCCGGCGTGGACGAGGTGCGCCGCTACGTTTTCGCGCATCCGGGCGATGGCCTGCGCGGGCTCGCCGAGACGATCGACCAGCCGCGCATCTTCCTCAAACTCTGCGCGGATGCGGATACGCTGCGCCGCCTGCTGCCGGACCGGTGGGTGATCCGCGACGCGAATTGCATGATGGTCACCGACACCGCGCCGATCCGGTCGCCGGCCCTGCCGCCGGGCTACACGTTGGTCATGACGATGGAAGGCGACGTCACCTGCGCCACGATCACGTCAGCGGACGGTGCCCTCGCCGCCAGAGGCTATGCCGCCGAACGAGGCGGCGTGTTCGCCTATGATCGGATCGTCACCGAGGAACCCCACCGCCGCCGCGGCCTCGGCACGGCCCTGATGACCGCCCTTGGCGCGGCCCGGTCGGATGCACGAGCGCAGCAGGTCCTTACCGCGACGGCGATGGGCGCCGCGCTTTATGCGACGGTCGGCTGGCGGATCTACTGCCCGTATACGACGGCCAGCTTATAACCTTCGGCATCACGGCAGTTGCGACGTTCTGATCCGGGTCCGCAACGGCACGCGTGCCCGTGCTGTTACATCCGTTGAAGAAGCGCGGCTCCCGGCCACTCAATAGGCTAGCTGCCCGTACACATTGCCCGGCGGCGCATAGCGGCAGACCAAATAGTCGTCGGCCGCATTGCTCGCGAGCGCGCAGCCGACCTGCGTCGTGCCGCGCCAGACGATCTGGGTGTAATGGCTGACGTCTTCCCACCGACCGGTACGGCTCGACTGCGGCACAGGCAGGTTGGTGAAGGCCTTTCGCTCCGCCAACCAATGGCCGATCATCTCGTCGAAGCGATAGGCGCCGCGCGTGCCCGTCCACAGGTTCTCGCCCTGCCGGTCCATACCGATCGACTGCGCCGCATGCTCGAACCGGCCGGTTCGCGCCATCGTCTCGGCATAGCCCTTCGCCGAGGCCGCCAGCGTATCGCTCCACGTCAGCGGAGCAACGCCGACGTCGCCGCGCGCACGAGCATGCCCGTCGAGCATCACCTGCCGCAGCAGCACGGATCCGCGCGGGGCCGGATCGACCGACGTACGCGCCTCCACGACGCGCTCGGGCGCCTGCGCACAGGCAGCGAGCAACAGGAAGGCGGCAAGCCATGAGTGGCGTTTCGGCATGATCCTCGCCATATCGGCGGCATCATGACCCCCGACAAGACGCCGCTCGCGCTTTACGTCCATTGGCCGTTCTGCGTCTCCAAATGCCCCTATTGCGACTTCAACAGCCACGTCCGCGACGTGGTGGACCAGCAGGCATGGCGCGACGCGCTGCTCGCCGACCTTGCCTATGAGGCGCTTGCGCTGCCTGGCCGGACGCTGGGATCGGTGTTCTTCGGCGGCGGCACGCCATCGCTGATGCCGCCCGCCACCGTCGCCGCCATCCTCGACGCGGCGCAATCGCACTGGACGCCCGCCGCGGACATCGAGATCACGCTGGAGGCGAATCCGTCGTCGGTGGAGGCGGCGCGCTTCGCCGATCTGGCCGCCGCCGGGGTCAACCGCATCTCGCTGGGTCTGCAGGCGCTGGACGACGATGCGCTACGCTTCCTCGACCGGGCGCATGGCGTCGCCGAGGGGCTCGCCGCGCTCGACACGGCGCAGCGGCATTTCGGGCGGGTGAGTTTCGACCTGATCTATGCCCTGCCCGGCCAGCGACTGGCGGCATGGGAGAGCGAGCTCGCGCGGGCGCTGTCGTTCGGGACCGAGCATCTGTCGCTCTATCAGCTGACGATCGAACCGGGCACGCGCTTCGCCACCGAGGCGGCAAAGGGCCGGCTGACGATCCCGGACGGCGACACCGCGGCCGACCTTTTCGAGGCGACGCGGGCGATGACCGCCGCCGCCGGGCTGCCCGCATACGAAACCTCGAACCATGCGCGAATCGGCGCGGAGAGCCGTCACAACCTCACCTATTGGCGCTATGGCGATTATGCCGGGGTCGGGCCGGGCGCGCACGGTCGCCGCAACGGCCTCGCCACCATGCGCCGCAAGAAGCCGGAGAACTGGCTGGCCGCGGTCGCGCGCAACGGCCATGGCGCCGAGATCGAGGAGCCGCTCGTGCCCTATGATCGCGCCAGCGAGGCCTTGCTGATGGGACTGCGCCTGCACGACGGCGTCGACCTGCGCCATGTCGCCGCGGTCGGCGGCGGCACGGCACCGATCGACTGGGCGGCGGTCGCGCGGCTGGAGCGACAGGGGCTGATCGTCCGCGAACCCGAGCGCCTGCGCGTTACCGAAGCGGGTGCGCTGTTGCTCGACGCGATCCTGCCGCTGGTGGTCGCCGACGCCTGAGGGACAAGGCCGGTCGCCACGAACCGGCCCGCGCCCCTAGCGCCCGAAGCCGGTCGGTGCGGGCGAGACCGTGATGGTCGTGCCGTTCTGGATCTCCTGCACCTCCAGCGCCCGTTCCGCTATTCCGTCCCGGCCGAAGCGGAACGCCCCGTCGATGCCGGCGAATCCGTCGCTGTCGCGCAGCCGCGCCTCGGGGAAGGTCCGTCCGACCGGCCAGTCGCGCGAGATGCGGACGGTGAGCAGGACCGCGTCATAGCCCAGGCTGGACAGGCGATAGGGCGCCGTGCCGTAGCGCGCCCGGTATTTGGCGACATATTGCCGATACAGGCCATCCGCGACGCTGGCGAACCATGCGCCGTTGAGCGCCGGCTTGGCGGCGATGCCCGCTTCGGAATTCCACAATTCGGTGCCGAGAATCCGGGTCGACGCGCCGCTGCCCCGCTTGACGAGCGGTGCCGCCGCCGCCGCGCTGGTGCCCGCGTCGGCGATCAGCACCGCACCGTAAGGCGCCTTGGCGTTCAGGCGGGTCACCGCCGCCGCGATGCCGCCGGTGGTGCGGCCATAGGTCTGCAACGAACCGACCTCGCCGCCCGCCGCCTCTACCGAACGCAGGAACGCGGTCGAGGCGCGCTCGCCGTACAGCCCGTTGGGGATGAGCCCGGCGAAGGTCGTCACGCCGCGGCTGCGCGCATATTGCACGACCCGATCGATCGACTGCGTCGGCGCATAGCCCATCAGGTAGGTGCCGTTGCCGGCGACGGAGGCGTCGTTGGAAAAGCTCAGCACGGGCACCCGTGCCGCGTGCGCGATCGGCGCGACGGCGCGGACATCCTCCGACAGCAACGGCCCGAGGATCAATTGGGCGCCGTCCGCGATCGCGCGGCTCGCCGCCGCTGCAGCCCCGGTGGCGGTATCGTAATTGGTGATCCGCACCTTGTCGGTGCCCGTGTCGAGCACTGCGAGCATCGTGGCATTGGCGATCGAGCGCCCCACGCCGGCGTTGGCGCCCGACAGCGGCACCAGCAGCGCGACGCGATTGCGCTGTGTATCGCGCGGCAGGCCGGCCTCGACAGCGTCGGGACGCGGCGTCTGCGGGCGAACGACCGGCCGATCCGGTGCCGCCACCGGCCCGCGCGGCACGACGGTGGAACAGGCGGCAAGCAGGCCCGCCGCGGCGAACGCGACCCAACGGCCGATCGCGCGCGCAGCGCCTCCCCCCGCGATCCGCTGTTGTCCAAGCATCGCTGCCTCTGCCATGACGTCCCCTGTGGCCATTTCCGAAAATCCTCTCGAACCGGGGCTGTACATCGTTGCGACGCCCATCGGCAATCTTGCTGACCTATCCGCCCGTGCCGCCGACGTTCTGACCCGCGCCGACGTCATCGCGGTGGAGGATAGCCGGGTGACCGCAGGCCTGCTTCGCCACATCGGCGCCAGGCGACCGATGGTCCCCTATCACGATCACAATGCCGAAGGGGTACGGCCCGGCCTGATCGCACGGATGGGGCACGAGGCGGTGGCCCTCGTTTCCGATGCGGGAACGCCCTTGATCTCCGACCCCGGCTACAAGCTCGTCCGGGATGCGCGCGCCGCCGGGCATAGCGTGGTGACGATCCCCGGCCCCTGCGCCGCGGTCGCCGCGCTGACGCTCGCCGGGCTGCCGACCGACCGGTTCCTGTTCGTCGGCTTCTTGCCCAGCAAAGCCAAGGCGCGCGCGGACGCGATCGTCGAAGTCGCCGCGATCCGCGCGACGCTGGTGCTGTACGAATCGGGGCCACGGCTCGGCGCCTGCCTCGCCGCCCTCGCCGAGGGACTCGGCGACCGCGACGCCGCCGTGACGCGCGAGATCACCAAGCGATTCGAGGAAGCGGTGACGGGCACGCTGACGCATCTCGCGGCCCGTTATGCCGACGCACCGCCCAAAGGTGAGATCGTCATCGTCGTCGCCCCCCCGGGCGAGGCCGCCCGCCCCGACCCGCAGGATGCCGAAGCCGCACTGGTCGAGGCGCTGACGCGCCTGCCGGTCGCCAAGGCGGCAGGCGAGGTCGCGAAGCAGTTCGGGCTCGATCGCAAGGCGCTTTATGCGCGGGCGCTGGCGATCAAGGACAGGTGAACGCCGCCTTTCCGATGTATCGGGTGGAGAATGTGTCGCGCCGCGAAAGTTTGCGATTTGAAAAGGAAAGCGGCATTAGATTGAGTCCGTTATGAACTCATCTTTCTCGATCAGCGTGGATGCTCCACGCAATCTGGTGCGGATAACGCTGAGCGGGTTTTTCACCGGACCGGAGATCGCGCGCTTTGCAGAGGCACGCGACGAGGCACACAAGCTGTTGCGGGGCAATGGTAACGCGCATCTGACGCTGGTCGATACCCGCGATCTCAGTATCCAGGCGCAGGAAAGCGTCGCGGCCTTCGGCAAGGCGATGGCCGACCCGGCGGTGGTTTCGAAACGAATCGCGTTCGTCGTGGCCAGGTCGCTGGCGCGGACGCAGATCAAGCGCATCACGGCCCATCGGAACGCACGCTATTTCATGGATGCGGAGGCGGCGGAGCGATGGCTGTTCGAAGATTAGAAACCGCCATCCGCCCCACGTGGACATCGCTGCCGTATGCCCCGCCGCTTGCGCATGACGCGTCCGGCCGCCACGCTTGCCGTCATGCCGATGCGACGTCCCGCTTCTCCTGAACGTCAGGCCGCCGAGGCCGCGGGTCGCCGTGGCGAGCGCCTTGCCGGATGGTGGCTGCGGCTGAAGGGCTGGAGCATCCTCGATCGCCGCGTCCGCACGCCTGCCGGCGAGGTCGATCTGGTTGCGCGCAAGGGCAGCCTTGTCGCGTTCGTCGAGGTCAAGACCCGCCGTACCGTTGCGGAACTCGACTTCGCGATCGACGAGCGGCGGCTGGCGCGGGTGGCGGCGGCGGCCGAGGTGTTGATGCCGCGCTATGCCGGACCGGGCGACGATATCCGGGTCGACGTCATCCTGCTGGCCCCCGGCAGCCGGCCGCGCCACATCGAGAACGCCTGGATCGGCTAGCATCGGGTGACAATCGGGCGGCCACGCCCTACCTGCCGGGCGTACAGGCAAGTGGAGCGCCCCAATGTCCCTCACCGTCGCCGTCCAGATGGACCCGCTCGACAGTATCGCCATCGCCGGCGATTCGACCTTCGCGCTGATGTTGAGCGCGCAGGCCCGCGGCCACAGCCTGTTCCATTATGCCGCCGAGGACCTGAACTACAGCGACGGCCGCGTCTGGGCCAGGGCGCATCCGGTCACCGTCCAGCGGGTCGAGGGCGATCACTTCCGCTTCGAGGCGCCGGTCAGCCTCGACCTCGGCGAACGGGCGGACGTCGTGCTGATGCGGCAGGACCCGCCGTTCGACCTCGGCTATATCACCGCCACGCACCTGCTCGAACGGATCGCCGACCGCACGCTGGTGGTCAACGATCCGGTCAGCGTCCGCAACGCACCCGAAAAGGTGTTCGTGCTCGATTACGCCCGGTTCATGCCGCCGACGCTGATCACCCGCAGCCTGGACGAGGCGAGGACATTTCTGGCCCGCCACGGCGAGATCGTCGTCAAGCCTCTGCACGGCAACGGCGGCAAGGCGATCTTCAAGGTCGGCAGCGACGGCGCCAATCTGTCGGCGCTGATCGAGGTGTTCAATCAGACGTGGCGCGAGCCGCACATGGTCCAGGCATTCCTGCCCGACGTGGCGAAGGGCGACAAGCGCATCGTGCTGGTCGACGGCGAGGTGGCCGGCGCGATCAACCGCCTGCCCGGCGAGGGCGAGATCCGATCCAATCTGGCCGTCGGCGGCTCGGCGATGAAGACCGAGCTGACCGACAAGGAGCGCGAAATCTGCGCCGCGCTCGGTCCGGAGCTGAAGCGGCGCGGACTGATCTTCGTCGGGATCGACGTGATCGGCGGCGAGTGGCTGACCGAGATCAACGTTACCTCCCCCACCGGCATCGTCGCGATCGAGCGGTTCGACGGCACCGACGTCGCCG